>NZ_NPJM01000017.1:0-133982 GCF_002251455.1 Prevotella sp. P4-51 | reverse complement strand
TCCCTATAAACAGCTGTTTTTGTACCGCCAACGGCGGACTTTTTGAACGGGCAATGGCCGCTTTTTATACCGTCGCGGCGGCTGTCGTCATGCACGGCATGACGGTGGGGATGGTGGAGACGGCAAGGAGGAAAACTCGTTTTCCGACTGTCGGCACCGCCATCCACGCCAAGGCGAAGCCGACAGCCACAGCCACGGCTTTTTGTATTTATATCAACCTATTATAGAAGTATCCATTAATGGATTTACCCCGCAATCGGCCCTCCGCAAGCAGCAGCAACTCTGTAGGAGTTGCGTTTCCCCAGCCCAGGGTTGCGGGCGAAGCACGCTACCCTGGGTAACTGCCCCCACTAACCTGGCAACTCTGTAGGAGCTGCGATTAGCCGTAGGCGTTACCCTCACCAGGACAATTGGCAGGAATGGATAGGAAAATACCATTAAACTGAGTATAACGCCTTCGGCTAAACGCAACTCCTACAGAGTAGCTACACCTTATTATATATGTACCCAGGGTAGAGGCGCTACGCACCTCAACCCTGGGCTATGAAATCGCAACTCCTACAGAGTTGCCAGGGGTGCGCGCCATCCATCTGCAAGCCCCATCCCAACCTTCTCCAATGGGAAGGAGTACCATCAAACCGCCTAAAACACAGCAAGAATGAGCTCCAATCCCTGAAGGATGGCTGGGGAGGGGCTTTCTAAACGGCTGGGGAGATGCTTCCAATAAGCAGCTGTTTTTGTACCGCCAACGGCGGACTTTTTTTACGGCCAATGGCCGCTTTTTATACCGTCGCGGCGGCTGTCGTCATGCACGGCATGACGGTGGGGATGGTGGAGGCGGCAAGGAGGAAAACTCGTTTTCCGACTGTCGGCACCGCCATCCACGCCAAGGCGAAGCCGACAGCCACAGCCACGGCTTTTTGTATTTACTTCATCCCCTCATAGACGCAATAAATAGTGGATAAAGCGCGCAATTGGCCCTCCACAAGCAGCAGCCACGGCTTTTTGTGTCTGCATCGGCAAAGCACTGCCCGCAATGGCGCAATCGGCGCCGCCATATCGGGCATAAAATGAGCTGACGACAAGCTCCGAGGAGCCATTGTTGATTTTTTTTAAGATATTTTTATCAATTTATTTTCCGTATCAATATATTTCATTATATTTGCACCATCGTTATTATAACGATTAACTAAGAACATACATTACTAACCAATTAAATTTATCTTAATGAACAACATTCCTTTAGTATTTTGGCTCATCCCGATTGCCAGCGTAGTGGCTCTGGGTATGGCATGGTACTTCTTCCGTTCGATGATGAAAGAAGAAGAGGGCACAGACCGTATGAAAGAAATTGCCGAGCACGTCAGGAAAGGCGCAATGGCCTATCTGAAGCAGCAGTACAAGGTCGTGACCATCGTATTCATAGTGCTTGCCATCGTATTTGCCTTCATGGCTTACGTGCTGAAAGTGCAGAACCCCTGGGTTCCGTTTGCATTCCTCACCGGTGGACTCTTCTCGGGTCTGGCAGGCTTCTTCGGCATGAAGACCGCCACTTACGCATCGGCACGCACAGCCAACGGCGCACGCACGAGTCTGGACAAGGGACTGAAGATAGCCTTCCGCAGCGGTGCCGTGATGGGTCTCGTCGTTGTAGGTCTCGGCCTGCTCGATATCGCTATATGGTTTATTGTTCTCAACGCCGTCTATGAAGGAGAGGGCACCGCTCTCATCACCATAACCACGACCATGCTTACCTTCGGAATGGGTGCCTCTACCCAGGCGCTCTTTGCCCGTGTAGGCGGAGGTATCTATACCAAGGCTGCCGACGTGGGTGCCGACCTTGTGGGTAAGGTCGAGGCCAATATCCCTGAAGACGACCCCCGCAACCCCGCTACCATCGCCGACAATGTGGGCGACAATGTGGGCGACGTTGCCGGTATGGGCGCCGACCTCTACGAGAGCTACTGCGGTTCGATACTCTCTACCGCCGCTCTGGGTGCCACAGCCTTTGCCATGAACGATGACATGCAGCTCCGCGCCGTCATCGCTCCTATGATTATCGCCGCCATCGGCATCTTCCTCTCCCTCATCGGCATCTTCCTGGTGCGCACCAAGGAGGGAGCCACCATGAAGGAACTGCTCCACTCGCTGGGCTTGGGTACCAACGTCAGCGCAGGTCTGATAGCCGTGGCTACCTTCGCCATACTCTATCTCCTGGGTATCGACAACTGGCTCGGCCTCTCCTTCTCTGTCATCAGCGGTCTTGTAGCCGGTGTCATCATCGGTCAGGCTACCGAGTACTACACCTCTCACAGCTACACGCCGACACAGCAGATAGCCGAGGCTTCGCAGACAGGTCCTGCCACCGTCATCATCAAGGGTATAGGAACGGGTATGATATCGACCATGATTCCCGTGCTCACCATCTCAGTGGCCATCATGCTCAGCTATCTCTGCGCCAATGGCTTTGATATGTCTCTGTCTGCCCACTCTATCAGCACCGGTCTCTACGGTATCGGTATCGCCGCTGTGGGTATGCTCTCCACACTGGGTATCACACTTGCCACCGACGCCTATGGTCCTATCGCCGACAATGCCGGAGGCAACGCCGAAATGAGCGGTCTGGGTAAGGAAGTGCGTGAGCGCACCGACGCCCTCGACGCCCTCGGCAATACCACCGCCGCCACCGGCAAGGGCTTTGCCATCGGTTCGGCTGCCCTCACCGCCCTCGCACTGCTTGCCTCTTATATTGAGGAAATCAAGATTGCCATGGTACGTGCCGTGGAAAACGGCAAACAGTATTTCGACGCCGCTGGTGAGGTGTTTGACCCCGTCAACGCCACCACGATAGACTTCATCGAGTTCTTCCAGGTCAATCTCATCAACCCCAAGGTGCTCGTAGGTGCATTCCTCGGCGCCATGGCAGCCTTCCTCTTCTGCGGACTCACCATGGGAGCCGTAGGCCGCGCTGCCGGGTCGATGGTACAGGAGGTTCGCCGCCAGTTCCGCGTCATCAAGGGCATCCTTGAGGGCAAGGCTACTCCCGACTACGGCCGCTGCGTAGAGATAAGCACACGCAGTGCCCAGCGCGAGATGATTCTGCCGTCGCTGCTGGCCATCATCATCCCCATCGTCATCGGTCTGGTGCTTGGCGTAGCCGGCGTACTGGGTCTGCTAACCGGTGGACTTGCTGCAGGTTTCACCCTCGCTGTGTTCATGTCCAACTCTGGCGGCGCATGGGACAATGCCAAGAAGATGATAGAAGAAGGCAACTTCGGAGGCAAGGGTAGCGAAGACCACAAGGCCACCATCGTAGGCGACACCGTGGGTGACCCGTTCAAGGACACATCCGGCCCGTCGCTCAACATCCTCATCAAGCTCATGTCGATGGTAAGTATCGTCATGGCAGGCCTCACCATCGCCTTCCTGTAAGGCTCGAGCCTGCTACCCCATAAAGCGGAAGTCTGCATATCGCCCACCAGGGTATATGCAGACTTCTTGGTTATGACATTTAGGAACCCATACAGATTGATACCCACACTGTCACATCAGCCACGTTCATCCTCATCCCAAACGTCTACAACTACAATTCGACCGCCAACAGGTTCGGGGCTCAAGACAACAGGCTCAGACTGCTCTGCGACATGGATATCGTTGCTGGAAAAGTGCTTATTACATTTCTTGAGCAACTCTTTTTGCATATTTGGTATTAATTTTGGTACCAAAATGGTTGCCAATTGGAATATTATAACTATCTTTGTAGCGTAAACAAAATAAACAATTGTCATGACGATAGTTAGTGCAAGAGACTTTAGAGCCAACCAGGGCAAATACTTCTCCATGGTGAACTCCGGTGAACAAGTGATATTGAAATCACGTGAAGGCAGTTTCCGTCTGCTTCCAGTTACTTCTTCCGACTCCGTTGCGGAGAGTACACAAGATATTGCGGCCGACCTAAGGGGAGCTCTCAGAGAACTGAAGGATGTCATTGCAGGCAAGAAAGAGCTGAACACACTTGACAAGTTGATTGATGAACTATAGAATCACAACATCAAGTTATTTCAATGTGACAGCGAAGAGGCTTGCAAAGCAATATCCTTCATTCAAGGATGACCTGACCAACTTTGGAAAGTCGCTCCTCGAGAACCCGTTACAAGGTGCAGAACTGGCTCCTGGCATCCGTAAGATAAGAATGGCCATCAAGTCCAAAAGCAAAGGAAAAGCCGGCGGAGCAAGGGTCATCACTTATAACTTCATCACAAAGGAGATGGATGGAGAAATAGTGCTGCTGCTCATCTATGACAAAGAGGATGCAGCAACGGCAAAGGTCAATGTGCTCAAACAAATCATTAAGGAAGAAGGCTACCCCATCGGATGACTCGTAACGAGCCACATTGCCAGTAACAGACATTCATGCGAAACCGATGATACCATGACGGATGGTATCATCGGTTTTTATTGTTCCTCCTGCAAGAACAAACATGCGGGGCTGCCAACAGAGTCACGCTGCGGTGGATATATCGACGAAGAGCGAAGACGGGGCGGCGCCTACGAGAGACCCTATCATCAGGGAAGCAACCGCGAGGGGCGGAAAAGCGAAAGGGACGCCCGCAGACATCCCTTCAGACTGGCCGTGTGGCCATTTATACTTTCCAAGTCTTAGGCAGATGGCGCTTTACGCTCATGACTGCCGATGCCACAGAGGGCGGAAGCGGGTCGAGCATCATCTCGCGCAACGTGATATGGAGTTCGCGCAGCAGCTCGGGATAATGGCGGCACAGCTCATAAGCCAGTTTGACACACAGGGCACGGCAGGCAGCCGTCTCGCGTGGCTGCAGGGCGTGGTCGAAACAGAAGTTGAGCAGGTCGATGCGGACATCATCGGCGCCAAACGGCAACCGGCTGACGAGGCAGAGCAGCATACGTCTTCTGCCGCTCACCTCCTCTGCCACAGTTCTGGCAATCAGGTCGGCGCGGTGGGTCTCCAGCCATACGTCCTCGCTCTTGGGCAGGTGGTTGAGAAGCCACAGGGCGTTGGTTGCGGTGCGGCTGTCGTCGCTGTCCATCAACTGGTAAACCATGTTCATCAGCCCCTCATTGCCAGTGCACTCGACGCAGAGGGCATCTATCTCGGCGGCTCCGTGAGACCGGGCAAGCCGGGCTGCCCAATGGTCTGCGCAGGCAGTCTCCACTGCCGTCATCCTATCTTGGTCATGTGATACCCCATACGGCGCAACTGTACAGCCATGCCAGCCAGATAGAGCTGGTGGAGACAGGCTATATAGGCGCGGAAAGCCTCGGCGCTGCCAGGAGTAAGCCCCTCGTGGCGCAGCAGAGACAGCGCACGGTTGGCACACTCGTTGACCAGTCGGCTCACGGCGCCATGGGCTTCGGCATCGAGACCGAGCACCTCGTCGAGGATATAGTCGTCGGTATGGTCGAAACCGCGCACGTCGCGCAAGGTATTATATATATGTGCATCGGCGTCGGCACGCTGCCAGTCAGTGTCCCACAGCTGCGCCATGGCCATGCCGACAAACATAATCCAACCCAGGGAAACGGTAGGATAGGCGTTGAACTCGCGGATGCCGTCGGGCATATAGTCCTCGCCCACCTTGCGCCATGCCTCCTCTACATCGGGACACTCGGGCATGGGCACGTCTATCTCTTGTCTGCCTGCCAGATAGGTAAGCAGGTCTTCTCTCACTCTCTGTTCAAAATTCATATTCTCTATTATTGTTTCATTGTCAACTTAGTATGACGCCGTGCAGGCGATGCCCATGTCCTCGACCCTGCGACGTATGGCGTCGAGCTCGAGGGGCGTCGCCTTCTGCAGACAGGTGTCGGGCGTAGGGCGGTCTATGGTGTAAATCATCACCTCGGCGGGCTGGATGAGTCTTACCGCCTCCAGCCACGGCGCGACATAACGCTCGGCGGTATTGCCCACATCCTCGCCATCAATAGAGCCATGCATGAACATGGTCTGGATGATGACGTGACCGTCGAAGAGGCGCAGCTGCCCGATGATGTCATCGACACGATAGGCGCGACTGGCGGGGCGATTGACGAGGCGTATGTAGGCATCGTCGACCGTATCGAGTTTCTGGATATTGTTGTCTACCTTCATCAGCGCCTCACGCACCTCGGCACGATTCAGCTGCGTGGCGTTGCTCAGCACCGATATGCGCGCGCCGGGGCAATAGCGGTTGCGCAGGGCGATGGTGGCGTCGACGATTTCTGCGAAATGGGGATGGGCGGTGGGTTCGCCGTTGCCGGCAAAGGTAAGCACGTCGGGACGCGAGCCATCGTCTGCCATCGTCTGCAGCTGCCGCTCGAGCGCCGCCGTCACTTCGGCGACCGTCGGACGCGGTGTGCGGGTCTGTCGCTCATGGTTGTATCCACACTCACAGTAGATGCAGTCGAAGGTACAGTATTTGCCGTCGGCGGGCATGAGGTTAATGCCCACCGAGAGGCCCAGACGGCGACTGTGAACAGGGCCGTAAATGGGCGAATTATGTAGCTGTGTACTCATATCTTTAGCATTAACAGCTGCAAAGGTACTCGTATTTTCAGGCAATACGCGTTAATGGTGGTTAAAATGTCGTATATTCGCGTTTTTTTTTGTTTCTTTGCACCAAAATTGGCATATTATATCCACAAGGCAAATGGCTAAAAGACATACTAAATCGCGGAATCGTCAGGGACTGCAAGCCGTGACCCTCTGCATAAGCACCGCAATGGTGCTCGTTTTGTTAGGCTTGGTGATATTCTCAGTACTGGTGGCCCGCAACACCTCTGAATTTGTTAAGGAAAATCTGGTAGTGACCGTCATGTTCGAGCAAGACATGACCACCCCCGAAGGCAGCCAGCTCTGCGCCCGCCTGAAGACCCGCCCTTATATCAACCACCTCGACTTCATCAGCAAGGAGCGCGCGCTGAAAGAGCAGACCAAGGTGCTGGGCACCGACCCCACCGAGTTTACCAATGGCGAGAACCCCTATCTCCCCTCTGCCGACATCACGCTCAAGGCCGACTATGCCAACAACGACTCACTGCGCTGGATTGCCGCCGAGCTGAAGAAATATCCCAAGGTGAGCGACATCACCTACCAGAAAGACCTGGTGGAGAGCGTCAACCGCAATCTCGCCAAGGTAAGCATTGTGCTGCTGGTGATTGCCAGTCTGCTTACCTTTGTATCGTTCTCGCTAATCAGCAACACCGTGCGGCTGGGAGTCTATGCCCGCCGTTTCTCCATCCACACCATGAAGCTCGTGGGAGCCTCATGGGGTTTTATACGCCGCCCGTTCCTGGGCCAGGCTGCCCTCATCGGCGTCATCGCTGCCCTGTTGGCCTGTGCCGTGCTGGGTAGCGGCATCTATGCCGTCTACTATTACGCCCCCGACATGATGGCCGTCATCACCTGGCAGGTCATCGCCATCACGGCTGCCACCGTGCTGCTCTTCGGCATCCTCATCACCGTCTTCAGCGCCACCATCTCGGTCAATAAGTTTCTGAAGATGAAGGCTGGCGACCTCTACAAGATATAAGAAGAAAACAACAACAATATGGAAAAGAGAAATTTTGCTTTTGATAAAGTCAACTTTATCCTCATGGCCATCAGTATGCTGATAGTCGTGCTGGGCTTTATCCTCATGTCGGGCCCCGGCTCTACGGAGACCCACTACAACGCTGACATCTTCAGCACCATGCGCATCAAGGTAGCCCCCGTGGTATGCTTTGTGGGCTTCATATCCATGATTTATGCCGTCATCCGCAAGCCCAAGGACGAGGCCGGAAGCGATGACACCAAGGAAACCGAGAACAAGAACGTCGCCGCAGCCAACGGTTGCGAGGACCACACCATAACCCAAGACAACAAACGATAACAATGAACTGGTTTGAAGCATTATGGTTGGGCATTATACAGGGCCTTACCGAATATCTGCCCGTCAGCAGTAGCGGACACCTCACGATTGCCTCAACCCTCTTTGGCATCGAGGCCGAGGAGAACCTGGCGTTCACCATCGCCGTACACGTGGCTACAGTACTGAGTACCCTCGTCATCCTCTGGAAGGAGATTGCCTGGATATTCAAGGGACTCTTCCAATTCAAGGTCAACGACGAGACGCGCTATGTGTTCAACATCCTCATCTCGATGATTCCCGTGGGCATCGTGGGCCTGTTCTTCAAAGAAAATGTGGAGCAAATCTTCGGCTCAGGCCTCGCCATCGTAGGCTCGATGCTGCTCGTCACCGCGCTGCTGCTCACCTTCTCCTACTACGCCAAGCCCCGCCAGAAGGAGAACATCAGCCTCAAGGACGCCTTCATCATAGGTCTGGCCCAGGCCGTGGCTGTGATGCCAGGTCTGTCGCGCTCGGGCTCTACCATTGCCACAGGTCTCATCCTGGGCAACAACAAGGCCAAGCTCGCCCAGTTCTCCTTCCTCATGGTCATCCCCCCCATTCTGGGCGAGGCCCTGCTCGACACCATGAAGATGGTGAAGTACGGTGCAGCCTCCGTGATGGGCGACATCTCGCTGGGCGTGTTGGCCGTAGGTTTCGTGGCCGCCTTCGTGTCGGGCTGCGTTGCCTGCAAGTGGATGATTAACATCGTGAAGCGTGGCAAGCTGATATACTTCGCCATCTACTGTGCCATCGCCGGTATCGTCACCCTCATCTGTTCATTCTGCTAAACCACAGACATGAACTTCAAGACAGGTGAGATATTTGCCATCGACAAGCCCTATGGCATTACCAGCTTCAAGGCGCTGGCCCACGTGCGCTACGTGCTGTCCCACACCCTCGGACATAGAGTCAAGATAGGCCACGCCGGCACCCTCGACCCACTGGCTACCGGCGTGCTGATACTCTGCACCGGCAAGTGTACCAAGCAGATAGAGACGCTGCAGGCCCATACCAAGGAGTATGAAGCCACGCTGCAGCTGGGCGCCACCACGCCGAGCTATGATATGGAGCACGAGGTCAACGAGACCTTTGCCACCGCCCACATCACCGAGGACGCCATACGCGAGGCGCTGCCCCAGTTTGTCGGCGACATCCAGCAGACCCCACCCACCTTCAGCGCCTGCAAGATAGACGGAAAGCGCGCCTACTCCATGCGACGCGAGGGGCAGGACGTGGTGCTCAAGCCCAAGAACATCCATATCGACAGCATCGAGATTACCCGTTTCGACCCCGACACCATGCAGCTCGACCTGCGCATCGTCTGCGGCAAGGGCACCTACATCCGTGCCTTGGCGCGCGACCTGGGCAGAGCTCTCGGCAGCGGAGCCTACCTTACCCAGCTGCGGCGTACGCGTGTGGGCGAATACGATATAGATAAATGTATAGAGTATGACCATTTCCAGGAATGGTTGGATAACCAAGAAATAGAAACAAGCAATGAAACTGTCACAGTTTAAGTTCAAATTGCCCGAGGAGCAGATTGCCCTCTACCCCCATAGCATCTATCACGACTTCGTCGATGATAATGGCAACAAGGTTACATCGCGCATCACCCGACGCGATGAGTGTAAGTTGATGGTACTGCACAGCAAATCGCAGACTATAGAACTCTATAAGAAGGATGCCGATGGCAATCCTATCGAAGGCGAGTACCTCGATTTCCGTAACGTGCTCGACTATTTCGATGAGGGCGATACCTTCGTCTTCAACGATACCAAGATTTTCCCTGCCCGCCTCTACGGTACCAAGGAGAAGACCGACGCCAAGATTGAGGTCTTCCTGCTGCGCGAGCTCAACCAGGAGATGCGGCTTTGGGATGTGCTGGTAGAGCCTGCCCGCAAGATACGTATCGGCAACAAGCTCTTCTTCGACGACTCGGGCACCATGGTAGCCGAGGTCATCGACAACACCACCAGCCGCGGACGCACCCTGCGGTTCCTCTACGACTGTCCCCACGAGGAGTTCAAGCGCGAGCTCTTCGCCCTGGGCGAAGCCCCACTGCCCCGCTACATCATAGACCGTCGCGACAACCACCACGGCACCGCCGAAGACCTGGAAGACTTCCAGTGCATCTTCGCCAAGAACGAGGGTGGCGTGACCGTGCCTGCCTCGGGCCTCCACTTCAGCCGCGAGCTGATGAAGCGCATGGAGATTAAGGGCATCGAGACCGCCTTTGTCACCCTGCACTGCGGACTGGGTGCCTTCCACGACATCGAGGTGGAAGACCTCACCAAGCACAAGATGGACTCAGAGCAGATGATTATCACCCGCGAGGCCTGCGACAGAGTCAACTCAGCCAAGGCTGCCGGCCACCATATCTGCGCCGTGGGCACCAGCGTGGTCAAAGCCACCGAGACCGCCGTGGGCACCGACGGACTGCTGAAGGAGTACGACGGATGGACCAACAAGTTCATCTTCCCTCCCTACGACTTCGGACTCGCCGACACGATGATCGCCAACTTCTACCACCCCTACTCCACCCTGCTGATGGAGACCGCCGCCTTTGGTGGCTACGACCTGGTGATGGAAGCCTACAACCTCGCCTTGAAACATGGATTTATGTTTGGATGCTATGGCGACGCCATGCTTATCATGAATGACTGATCACTGCGTATATCTGGCACTGGGCTCCAACATGGGCGACCGCCATGCCATCATGAGCCGTGCCATAGACGAAATAGGAAGACTGATTGGCGTCGTAGAGCGCCGGTCAGTCTTTTTGGAAACCGAGCCTTGGGGCTTTGACTCCCCCAACCGGTTCCTCAACGCCTGTGTGCGCTGCCGCACCACGCTCACACCCCGCGAGGTGCTCGCCACCACCCAGGACATAGAGCGGCAGTTGGGCCGCAAGAGCAAGTCGACCGACGGGCAGTATCACGACCGTCCCATCGACATCGACATACTCATCTACGACGACCTGCACATCGACGAGCCCGACCTGCACATTCCCCACCCGCTGATGCACGAGCGCGACTTCGTCATGAAACCTCTGCGCGAGATTATGGACTGACCCGTCCACGCCGCCCGAGCCAATCCCCGCGACCACACAGCAAAACGGAACGGGCACACAACAAGACAGGGCGGGCACCGAGCCAATCCCCGCGACCACGCAGCAAAACGAGGTGGACTCCCTGCAAACCTTCGCGACCACGCAGTACCCCACACGGCCAATCGCCGCCAGCACAAGCCCATAGCGAGTGCTGGCGGCGATTGTCGTTTTAGTGCCGAGTGGTGCAGAGCGCGAGTTTTTCATTATGGAGATGACCATAATCGGGAAAGCGGGGCATGAAATGACTGTTTCATGACTGGAAACGGAAATTTCATGGTTTGCAATAACTGTATCGCAACGCGCAAACAACTTTAAGGGCAGCTCTGCATGGAGGAAGGGCAGCTCTGCATGGAGGAAGGGACGCTCTGCATGGAGGAAGGGATGCTCGGACTGGAGGAAGGGATGCTCGGACTGGAGGAAGGGACGCTCGGACTGGAGGAAGAGACGCTCGGACAGGAGGAAGAGATGCTCGGACAGGGTGGGCGGCATCACGGACTGCGCGACCTTACCCAGGGACATAAAAAAAGAAAGATTGCGACTCTCATCACAATCTTCCTTCTCGTGTCGGGATTACTGGACTCGAACCAGCGACCTCGCGCCCCCCAGACGTGTGCGCTACCAACTGCGCTAAATCCCGAACTTGCGGGTGCAAAGGTACATACTTATTGCGAAATAACCAAACTTTCACTCTACTTTTTTCAAAAATTCCTCTATTTTTGATGTTTGTCTGTTGTTTTTATAGTCTCCACGGCGATAGAGGTACCTCCGGGCGGCGCCGAGGTACCCTCCACGGTTGCGAAGATAACCTCCAGCGACACGGCGATGATGAGCGCCGTCGCCCAATCCTAAAAATATCAAAAAAGATGGCCTTTTTTTTGTATTGTCTCCATTTTGCATTAACTTTGTGTTATTATATATATAATAAGGTGGACGCCGGTGCCCCTGTGGTCTTGCTCCGCCTTGCCAAACGGACAATGCAATATGAAACAGACATTCCTCTACATGCTGATGGCAGTGCTCACGCTCACTTTCGGCGCCTGCTCGAGTGACGACGGCCCGCAGCAAGACCCCACACCCAAGATAGACCTGGACGACGACCAAACCACCGCCGAGCTCAACGAGAGCTACACCTACAAGTTGCCCGTTATCTTCCACGTATTCTACAAGGACGAGGCCGAGATGAAGCAGAAAGTCACCGCCTCGCGTCTCGCCGATATTCTCGACCACGTCAACCGCATCTACCAGGGCGGCTACTACAGCACCGACATCGGTACCAGTGAGAATATCAACATCCGTTTCAATCTCGCCACCCACGACGAGCGCGGCAACCGCCTCGCCACCCCCGGTGTGGAATACGTCAAATGGGACGGCACCTACCCCATCGACGCCAACGACTTCATGAACAACAACAAGAAGGGATATGCCCGCTATCTGTGGGAGCCCAACGACTATATCAATGTGATGGTCTATCCCTTTGCCCCCGAAGCCAACTCTGCCGAGGTCACCCTGGGCGTGAGCCATCTGCCCTTCACGCTGAAGGGCGTCAACGAGACCGACGGCCTCTCTGCGCTCGAGTCCAAGTATAACGACATCAGCAAGAAGAACCTCTCCTTTGCCTACTGTTCGTCCATCAACAGCGATTTCATCAACTACGAAGTAGACCGCTATACCAACGCGTCGCACAACATCACCTCGGGCACCCTCAACCAGGCCAAGTTTGACATCAATGTCACCCTTGCCCACGAGCTGGGCCACTATCTGGGTCTGCTCCACGCCTTCTCTGAGAAGGAAGATGCCAACGGCAATCTCCTCGAAGATGCCTGTGACGACACCGACTACTGCACCGACACCCCATCGTACAACCGCCCCGCCTACCTGCGTCGCGTCACCGCCCTGCTCAACAACAGCCAGGTCATGTCTATCTCCTTCAAGGAGCTCGCCGAACGCACCTCTTGCCGGGGCGACAAGTTCTTCTCTACCAACATCATGGACTACGCCTACACCTATGCCTTCGAGCTTACTGCCCAGCAGAAAGCCCGCATCCGCCGTGTGCTCTACAACAGTCCGCTCATCCCCGGTCCCAAGCAGCGTCTGCGCACCAAGAGTCGTGTGGCCACGGGCTCGGCAGACGACATGGGCGTGATAGACCTGCCCATCCGCGTGGTCAAGTAGGATAACAATGAAGATAATCGACAACATGCAATATACCATCCAGCCACCCCAACATATCAACACCACCATCACGCTGCCGGCTTCAAAGAGCGTCTGCAACAGGGCGCTCGTCATCCAGGCCCTTGCCGGCGGCAGTTCACTACCCGCCAACCTATCCGACTGCGACGACACCCGCGTCATCGCCGCCGCCCTGCGCGATATGCCCGAGACCATCGACATCGGTGCTGCCGGCACCGCGATGCGCTTTCTCACCGCCTATCTCAGCGTGACCCACGGCTGCCACACGATTACCGGCACCGAGCGCATGCGCCACCGCCCCATCGGCGTGCTGGTCGATGCCCTGCGCCGTCTGGGCGCCGACATCAGCTATCTGGGCGACGAAGGCTATCCTCCCCTCGCCATCTGCGGCCGCGCCATCGAGGGCGGCAGCCTGTCGGTGCCCGGCAATGTCAGTTCGCAGTATATCTCTGCTCTGCTCATGATAGGCCCCGTGCTCCGCCGCGGCCTCGAGCTGCGTCTTGAGGGCGACATCGTGTCGCGCCCCTACATCGACCTGACGCTGTGGACCATGACCGAGTTTGGCGCCAAGGCCGAGTGGAGCGATGTAGACACCATCACGGTGGCACCCGTGCCCTACCAGCCCGCCGACTATGCTGTGGAGAACGACTGGAGCGCCGCCTCCTACTGGTATGAGATGCTTGCCCTCTGCGACGACAATGAGCCTCGCGTGGTGCTGCCCGGCCTGATGGACGGTTCGCGCCAGGGCGACACCATCTGCCGCTACATAGGTTCGCTCATGGGAGTGAAGACCACCTTCGGCACCGGCGACGACGGCACCCCCCAAGTGGTGCTCAGCCACCAGCACCGCCGTCTGCCCCGGTTGGACTACGACTTCGTCAGCTCGCCCGACCTTGTCCAGACCTTCGTCGTGGCTTGTGCCATGCGCGGCATCCCCTTTCACTTCACCGGTCTCGCCAGTCTGCGCATCAAGGAGACCGACCGCATCGAGGCGCTGAAGCGTGAGTTGCGCAAGCTGGGCGTGGTGCTCACCGACCGCAACGACAGCGAACTGATATGGAATCTCGAGCGCTGTGAGCCCACCATGGAGCCCATCGACACCTACCAGGACCACCGCATGGCCATGGCCTTTGCCCCCGCAGCCCTGACCCTGGGCAGCATCACCATCAACGACCCTGAAGTGGTGTCCAAGTCTTATCCCCACTACTGGGACGATCTGCGTCGTGCCGGTTTCCAGATTACCAAGCGCCCATGATATATCTCGTTACCTCCCTCATAGTCCTGGGCATCGTGGCAGCCCTCCTATCGCTGCGCCAGCACGACGGCGCCGAGGCTACCCCGCCAGCCGCGAGCTGCGGCACCTGCGACGGCACCAACACCAAATGTGAGCAGGAGTGCATGATGGAAGCCGCCACCCGCGAGATAGAATACTACGACGATGAAGAGCTGGACCGCTACCGTGGCCGCCGCTCCGACGAGTATACCGACGACGAGGTACACGAGTTTGCCGACGTGCTCTACACCATGCGCCCCGACGAGGTGGCAGGGTGGAACCGCAGCCTCATCCTGCGCGGCATCAATCTCCCCGACGCCCTCAAAGACGAAGTAATCATGCTGATGGAAAGATGACATGGAACTGCTGACTTACACCTTCTTTCAGAACGCCATCATAGGCTCGCTCCTTGCCAGCATCCTCTGCGGCATCGTGGGCACCTATATCGTGACGCGGCGGCTGGTCTTCATCAGCGGCGGCATCACCCATGCCTCCTTTGGCGGCATCGGGCTGGGGGTGTATTTCGGTATCAATCCTGTAGTGTCTGCCATGGCCTTTGCCGTGGCCAGCGCCTTGGGCGTGCAGTGGCTGTCGCACCGCGGCGACGTGCGCGAAGACTCCACCATCGCCTTTTTCTGGACCCTGGGCATGAGCGTGGGCATCATCTGCTGCTTTCTTTCGCCCGAGTTCATGCCCGACCTCAACTCCTACCTCTTCGGCAGTCTGCTCACCATAGGCCATGGCGACCTGGTGCTGCTCGGCGGGCTCACGCTGATAGTGGCGGCACTCACGGTGATGTTCTTCCGCAGCATCGTGAGCGTGGCGTTCGACCCCATCTTCGCCCGCGCCCAGCAGTTGCCCGTCGACATGATAGAATATACGCTGATGGCGGTGATAGCCATGACCATCGTCGCCACCCTGCGTATGGTGGGCATCGTGCTTGCCATCAGTCTGCTCACCATCCCCCAGATGACCGCCAACATCTTCACCTACAGCTACAAGCGCATGATAGCGCTGAGCATCGTCATCGGCTGGATAGACTGCATGACGGGGCTGGCACTCTCCTACTGGCTCAACGTGCCCTCGGGAGCCACCATCATCTTTGTAGGCATCATCGTCTACGCCCTGGCACGCACCGCCAAGACGCTGATGGGCCGCCGGCGACTGCGTGGCGCCATGACGCTGACAGCGGTGGCGGTGGTGGCACTCAGCTCGTGCTCTACGCAGAAGAACACCTCGTCGTCGAGGTTCTGGCATGCCTTCAACGCGCGCTACAACACCTACTACAACGGTGCGATGGCATACATAGACGGCGCGCTCGAAAAGGAAGAGGGCAACCGCGACAACTATACCGAACTGATACCCCTCTACACCGTCAGCAACAAGAACAGCAAGGAGCTGGGCAAGAGCAACTTTGAGCGTGCGGTGACCAAGGCCGAGAAAGCCATACACCAGCACAGCATCAAGAGTCGCCCCGTGTGGGACAAGCAGCGGCGCAAGACCGAGCGCGACATCGAGTGGCTCAGCCGTCGCGAGTATAACCCCTTCCTCTGGAAAGCCTGGATGCTCATGGGGCGCTCGCAGTTTCACATGGGCCAGTTTGACGAAGCCGCCTCTACCTTCTCCTACATGAGCCGCCTCTACGCCACCCAGCCCGCCATCTATGGCAAGGCCCGCGCCTGGCTTGCCAAGTGCTATGTGCAGGAGGGCTGGCTCTACGACGCCGAAGACGTGATACGCAACATGGCGCGCGACTCCATGGACTGGCGCGCCGTCAAGGAGTGGGACTACACCTATGCCGACTACTACATACACACGGCCGACTATCAGCGCGCCATCCCCTATCTGCGCCGCGTGATACGCCACGAGATGCGCCGCAAGCAGCGAGCCCGCGAGTGGTATCTGCTGGGGCAGCTCTATGCCGCCGTGGGCAAGCCCGACTCTGCCTACCACGCCTTCCGCCGCGTGGTGCGCCTCAACCCGCCCTACCAGTTGGAGTTCAACGCCCGCATCGCCCAGACCGAGGTAATGGCCAAGGGCCAGTCGCGCCGCATGATAAGCCGTCTGCGCCGTATGGCTGCATCGGACAACAACAAGGAATATCTCGACCAGGTCTACTATGCCATCGGCAACATCTATCTGGCCGACCGCGATACCGCCCACGCCATCGGTGCCTATGAGAAGGGCGCCAAGGAGTCGGTGCGCAACGGTATAGAGAAGGGCGTGCTGCTGCTGAGTCTGGGCAACCTCTACTGGCAGAAGGAGAAATTTGGCGACGCCCGCCGCTGCTATGGCGAGGCGATAGGTCTGCTGGACCAGGACCGCCCCGACTACCGCCAGCTCTCTGACCGCTCCAAGATACTCGACGAACTGGTGCCCCACACCGACGCCGTGGAGCTGCAGGACTCGCTCCAGTCGCTCGCCCGCATGAGCGAGAAAGACCGCAACGCCGCCATAGACCGCGTCATCGACGCACTCAAGAAGAAGGAACGCGAAGAGCGTCGCGCCCAGCAGGAAGCCGATGCCATGCAGCAGCAGAACGAAAACATGGACCGCGACGATATGGGCAACAACCGCAACAACACCCCGTCGAGGCCCAACAACACCGCCACGACAGGCAACGGCCAGTGGTACTTCTACAACCCCATCGCCGTGAGCCAGGGCAAGGCCACCTTCCAGAAGCTGTGGGGCAAGCGAGAGAATGTGGACAACTGGCAGCGCGTCAACAAGACCGTGGTGGCTGGCATGGGGCAGCAGAACGAGCTCACCGACGAGCAGCGCGACTCCATAGCCCGCGAGGAAGCGCTGCAAGACTCGCTGGCATCGACCACCGACAGTCTGCAGAACGACCCGCACAAGCGCGAGTACTACCTCGCCCAGATACCCTTCACTCCCGAGCAGGTGGAGCAGAGCAACGCCCTGATTATGGACGGCCTCTTCCATGCCGGCGTGATATTCAAGGACAAGCTCGACAACCTCAGGCTGAGCGAGAAATACCTGACGCGTCTGGCCAACCAGTATGAGAGCTACGCCAACATGGACGAGGTCTATTACCACCTCTTCCTGCTCTATATGCGCAGCCACCGCGGCGAGACGGCGCGCCACTATCTCGACCTGATGCGCCAGCACTATGCCGAGAGCCAGTGGACCACCATCCTCACCGACCCCTACTTTGAAGCCAACGCCCGCGAGGGCACCCATCTCGAAGACTCGCTCTACGCCGCCACCTACACCGCCTTCAAGGACGACAGGATGGACGACGTGATGCGCAATCTCAAGGTGTCGGAGCAGCGCTTCCCCATGGGCGACAACCGCGACAAGTTCCTCTTTGTGGGAGCGCTGGCCAAGCTCAACATGGGCCAGCCCGACAGTTGTCTGGCCGACCTCAAGCGCGTGGTAGAGCAATATCCGCAGAGCGAGATAAGCACGCTGGCGGGCATGATAATCAACGGCGTCAACGCGGGTCGCCAGCTGCGTGGCGGCAAGTTTGACGTCGGCGACGTGTGGAGCCGCCGCTCGGCTCTGCTCGACAGCGAGGGTGGAGACTCGATACCCACGTTTACCAACGAGCGCGACATCGACTTCAAGTTTGTCATCGTCTACCAGCCCGACTCCATCAATGCCAACCAACTGCTGTTTGAGCTGGCGCGCTATAACTTCACCAACTACCTGGTGCGCAACTTTGAGATAGGAGTCAACGACGCCCACGGGCTCTGCCACATGGAGGTGAGCGGTTTCCGCAACTACGATGAAGCCCTGCAGTATGCGCGGCAGCTCTACGCCCAGCACATTCTGCAACGCCATGCCGGACTGCGCACGATGATAATCAGCGAGGCCAACCTCGAGCTCATCGGCCATCCCTACAGCTACGACGACTATGGGCAGTACTACGACAAGCACTTCGTGCCGCTCAAGGTGAGCACCTTCCGTCTGCTGGCCGAGCCCGCCGAGATAGTGACCCGCCAGGGCGATGAGCCTTCGGTAGAGGATATCGACAATGCCCTGGGCGAGGGTATGATGATAGACGAGGGCGAGCAGAAGCCTCAGCAGCAGGGTGGTACCTACGTGCTGCCCGACGAGGGCAAGGAGGGCGCAGCCACCTCGGGCACCATCATCAGCGAGTCGCAGACTGAGGAAACGACCAAGACAGGAGGCACCATCGTCAGCGAGTCGCAGACCGAGGAAACGACCAAGGCAAACGGCACCATCGTCAGCGCGCCACAGACAGAGGAAGCGCCCAAGGCCAACGGCACCATCGTCGCGCTGCCCGAAGAGACTCAGAAGGCCAAGGCTGCCACGCCTGCCACAAAGACCGCCACCCCAGCCGTCAAGCCAGCGGCTACGACAGCCAAGCCGACGGCTCCTGCCACCAAGCCTGCGGCAAAGCCCGCTACGCCCAAACCCGTAAGCAAGACAGGCTTCTACTTCGGCGACAAAGTCACCAAGGCGCCTGCCGACACCACCAAGGCCAAGAAGCCCAAGGCTACGGCAAAGAAGAAAAAGTTTGACCTCGAAGACGAATACTACGACTTGGAGGGATTTTAACCCATTAACAGAGACAACAATTATGACAAACGGATTATTACTATGGGTCGATGACGAGATAGAACTGCTGCGTGCCCACATCTTGTTTCTTGAGAAGAAGGGCTACGAGGTAGTTACCGTAACCAATGGTACCGATGCCATAGAACAGTGTGCGCAGCGCACCTTCGACCTGGTGCTTCTCGACGAAATGATGCCCGGTCTCACCGGTCTCGAGACACTGCAACGCATCAAGGAAATCAACCCGGCGACTCCCGTGGTGATGGTGACCAAGAGCGAGGAAGAAGACATCATGGACCAGGCTATCGGCTCAAAGATAGCCGACTATCTCATCAAGCCCGTCAACCCCCACCAGATACTCCTCACCCTCAAAAAGAACATACATCGGCGCGAGATAGAGACCGAGGTGACCCAAAGCGGTTACCAGCAGAACTACCAGAACCTGATGATGCAGATTATGGACTGCCAGACGCTCGAAGACTGGCAGAACATCTACCGCAAGCTCACCCACTGGGAGCTGGAGCTGAGTAGCACCGACAGCAATATGACCGAGATGCTGCAGATGCAGAAGGAGGAAGCCAATATAGGTTTTGCCAAGTATATACGCAAGAACTATCTGGACTGGGTGAAGCCCGGCAACAGCAACCGTCCGCTGATGAGCAACGACATCATGAGCCGTCGCATCTTCCCCATGCTCGACAGCGGTGAGAAGGTGTTTCTCGTAGTCATCGACAACTTCCGCTACGACCAGTGGCGCATGCTGGCTCAGGAGATCAGCGACCTCTTCGAGATAGACGAAGACATGTATACCAGCATCCTGCCCACAGCCACCCAGTATGCGCGCAACGCCATCTTCAGCGGCCTCATGCCGACGCAGATAGCGCAGATGTTTCCCGAGTTGTGGGTCGATGAAGACGAGGAAGAGGGCAAGAACCTCAACGAGGCGCCACTCATCCAGACCCAGATAGACCGCTACCGCCGCCACGACACCTTCAGCTATCACAAAATCAACGACAGCGCTGCGGCAGAGAAGTTTCTGGGGCGCCTCAACGAGTGTACGGGCAACGACCTCAACGTGGTGGTAATCAACTTTATCGACATGCTCTCGCACGCCCGCACCGAGTCTAAGATGATACGCGAGCTGGCCAACGACGAGTCTGCCTACCGCAACCTCACCCTCGGGTGGTTCCGCCACTCGGTCATCGCCGACCTCTTCAAGGCACTCGCCACCACCGGATACCGCGTGGTGGTGACCACCGACCACGGCTCCATACGCTGCACCAACCCCATCAAGATAGTAGGCGACCGCAACACCAACACCAATCTGCGCTACAAGTTGGGCAAGAACCTCAGCTACAACGCCAAGGACGTATTTGTCATTCGCGACCCCAAGCAGGCCCAGCTGCCTATGCCCAATCTGAGCACCAGCTATGTGTTTGCCACCGGCGACAGCTTCTTCGCCTACCCCAACAACTACAATTACTACGTGTCTTATTACAAGAACACGTTCCAGCACGGCGGCATCTCTATGGAAGAGATGCTCATCCCCCTCATCACACTGAAACCCAAGAAAAGATAAAACGATATGACACAGATCAGAATAGAGTCGCTCGACGCCATACGCGCAGCGGCACAGCAGTTTGTCAACAGCATCGGCGAAGCCCGCGTCATCGCATTCTATGGCGGCATGGGCGCCGGCAAGACCACCTTCATCAAGGCATTGTGCCAGGAACTGGGCGTAGACGACGTCATCACCTCGCCCACCTTCGCCCTCGTCAATGAATACACCGACGGGCATGGCGACCCCATCTACCACTTTGACTTCTACCGCATCCGCCGCATCGAGGAAGTCTATGACATGGGCTACGAAGACTACTTCTACAGCGGCAACCTCTGTCTCCTGGAGTGGCCCGAACTGATAGAAGACATCCTGCCCGATGACACCGTGCGCGTAAAAATCAGCGTCGATGCCGACGGCAGCCGCCTGCTGGAGTTTTAGCTCCACCTTATTTATATATACAGCGAGCCGGATATGCGACAATCGTCAGCATACCCGGCTCGTTGTTTTCGGTCTGTACAGGCTGTTAATCCCCAATAAGCGCGTGGGATTAGAGCAGCGCCTTGAACTTCTCTTCTATTACTGCCTTCTTGGCTGCGCCCACGAAGCGGTCTACCAGTTCGCCACCCTTGAAGAAGAGGATGGTAGGTATATTGCGCACGCCATAGTCGGTAGCGATGTCATCGTATTCCTCGATGTCACACTTGCCCACCACAAGACGGCCGTCGTACTCTTCGGCCAACTCAGATACAATGGGAGCCAGCGCGCGGCAAGGTCCGCACCATGTAGCCCACAAATCCACTACCAATGGCAGTTCGCCATTCAGATAGTCCTTAAAATTCTCGTTAGTGATTGTTACTTCCATCTTGATTATTATAAATTCTTCTGCAAAGATAGTGCAAACCGAGCGCAATACAAAATAAATCATATTTATTTTTATTGCCGAGGTGCAGCCTATCTTCACGGTTATGCCGCAAAGTAACGCAAACCGAGCGCAATACAAAATAAATCATATTTATTTTTATTGCCGAGATGCAGCCTATCTTCACGGTTATGCCGTAAAGTAACGCAAACCGAGCGCAATACATAAGAAAGCATGCTTCTCTGTGGCGTTTCAGGTGTTGGGTGGCATCATTGCCTAACAAAAAGGAACGATTTCCGTCAGAAAAGTTTGACGCTTAGTTTTTTTACAGTATCTTTGCCATGATAAATAACTAAGCCTGTGTCTGCAGGCCTCCCCCAATCACCGCAGAGAACAACAAGAAAGCAATAATGGCGTTAGACACAGAAATAAAAGAATACGAGGCGGCAAGGCAGCAATACCAGACCTCGATTATCAATCAAATGAATAGAGAAGAGTACATCAAATATAACGAGGTGCTCTTTTCCACTCATTCGTGCGCCATTGAAGGCAACTCTTTCTCCGTAGATGACACCCGAGAGCTGAAGGAGAAAGGATTGGGAATGATTCCTGCGGGAAAGACGCTTTTCGAGGCATTCGAAATGCTTGACCACTTCGAGGCATTCGAGTATATGATGCAAAATACGCAGCATCCTATCGACGAAGAACTGCTCAAGGAAATCAACAAGCGAGTTACCCGTCACACGCTTTCTTATCACGCTCCCGAAGCCGTCGCGGGAGAATACACCACTACGGATATGACGGCTGGCGACACGGTCTTCGGCAACCATAAAGAACTCATCGCAAGAGTGCCAAAGCTATTGGAATCGACAGAGGAAGCCATCGTCGCCGCTAATGTACACCCCATGATACTTGCTGCCCGTTTCCATGGTTTCTACGAATATCTCCATCCGTTCCGCGATGGCAATGGAAGAACCGGGCGTCTGGTCAGCAACTACATACTGTTACGCATGGGGCATCCCCTCCTTATCATCCCGTCAGAAAATCGCAAGGAATACATTGCTGCGCTCCGCATGATTCGTACAGAAGCGACCGATGAACATCTCATTCGTTTCTTTTTCAAGATGGCGACACGGAGAATGGAAGAAGAATTGAAGCAGAAAGAAGCAAACACCAAACGCTTTACGACATTTCTCTTCTAAAGCAGCCTGAACGAAGACACGTTGAGGTTTCTACATTGACCGACAAGAAAAGAGTCGGAGTCGAAACCGAATAACATAAATGAAAAAAGCTACGGAAGATGGGTCCGGTTATGACAAATTATTATTACTTTTGTAGATACTATTAGAAATCAACAACTAAAAATAGAATCTATGAAGAAGACTATCGTAGCAATGGCAGCCATGCTCGTAGCAATGGGCA
This sequence comes from Prevotella sp. P4-51, assembly GCF_002251455.1. NCBI lineage: Bacteria > Pseudomonadati > Bacteroidota > Bacteroidia > Bacteroidales > Prevotellaceae > Prevotella > Prevotella sp. P4-51. Next base: position 111,122 of record NZ_NPJM01000017.1, on the reverse strand, counting down.
TGAGCGCACAGCAGAACATCTCGTATCGTGAGGGCGACATCGTTTCGCCACAGGTAAACGACGACCACACCGTAACCTTCCGCGTGAAAGCGCCCAAGGCCAAGAGTGTGAAGATATTGGCTGACTGGGAGCAGAACAACGGCCAGGCTACAATGAAGAAAGGCAAGGATGGAGTATGGGAGTATACCACTCCGCAGCTCGCATCCGAAATGTTCACCTATCGCTTTGACATCGACGGAGTGTTGGGCATCGACCCTGTAAATCCGTTTACGCGCCGCGATGTGGGCAACATATTCAGCATCTTCTATGTGGGTGGCGGCGCTGCCGACGAATATCTGGTAAAGGATGTGGACCATGGTCAGGTGCGCACGGTATGGTATCACTCCAACACGGCCAACGCCGACCGCCGTATGAATGTGTATCTGCCTGCCGGATATGGCAAGACCGACAAGAAATATCCTGTATTCTATCTTCTCCATGGCAGTGGTGGCGACGAGACAGCATGGCTCGACTTGGGCCACATGGCGCGCATCATGGACAACCTCATTGCCGAAGGTAAGTGTGTGCCTATGATTGTCGTCATGCCCAACGGCAACTTCGGCAAGCAGGCCGCTGCCGGCGAGACGGCAGAGAATCTCGCGTTCAGACCCGTATCGACCCACCTCTTGCCACACTACAAGGACGGACTCTTCGAACTGGCGTTCCCTGAAATCGTAAACTATGTAGATGCCACATTCAACACCATCCCCGACAAGGCACATCGCGCCATTGCCGGACTGTCAATGGGTGGTATGCACACACTTATGATTACAGCCAACTATCCCGACATGTTCAATTACATCGGCCTCTACTCCGCCGGCGTCGACTTCTCCCATCTTAATATGGAGGAGGTTCCAGCCTATGCCAACCTCGATACCAAGCTCACCAAGCTGGCACAAGGCAACCCCAAACTCTACTGGATTGCATGCGGCAGCGAAGACTGGCTGTTGCCAGCGAACAAGCGGCTCATGGAGCGCATGGACAAAGACGGACTGAAGTACACATTCCACGAGAGTCCGCGCGGCCACCTCTGGTGCAACTGGCGCCAGTACTCGCTCCTGTTCATCCCCCAGCTGTTCAAGTAAAGCATAACGACATCCCCCTGAGAACCATAAAGATACAGCCAGCAATGGCTGTATCTTTGTTTTTTTATTATTGCTGTCCGCTAAACTTGATGGACCAGAAAAAGACTGGGCAAAAATGGTTCAGGAGGCTATGCCACCCGGATCCAAAGTCTGTCTGATTAGAGAGGAGCCTCACTATTTGAAAACTCAAGCCCGAAGTCCCATATTTTGGAGGACTTCGGGCTTGAGTAATTGTGCTATTATAAGTTTGAAGGACCGCATTATTTTAGCGATTAAGGAGCTTTTGAAGAAAACTCTTAGAGTCGTTATCGTTAATGTTATTCTCAAATTGCCCATCATATAGCAACTCATTTATGGTTTTACCATTAAATTGTGCCGTTCCTCTGGTTCCTCTTCCAGCCCAATGATGTTGAAGGAGAGTCGTGTTTTGGAGTTTGTCATGCAATACAGATGCCAAAACAGTATTAACTATTCCTGTTTCATCAATACCTACAAAGAAAAACATAAATACGGACTTCTCATTACCCATGCACTTCAAGAACTTGTCAATATTATAGGCTTTAGGATTAAAATCAAGATAAAGGACTTTTGTCTTGATATCTGTATATGAGTCTGAATCAGAAAAGTTCCTAACATAGTCACCTAAGTCATTCTTTGTGTCATAAGTAGGGAGAAAATGTTCTATTTCTTCGATATTCCGCAACAATTTGTTACGTTCTTCCTCATCAGAAGTGATCAAAACTTCAATAAGTCTTCCTCTTATATTCACATTTGGTATATGAGATGCCACAAGTATTGCATCTTTCACTTCTTCACAACGAGTTCTTAAATCTTTCAAGAGTATACCGTAATCATGGGATTGAATAAACTTTATTGCCCTCTTTGGAGAATTTAACACATTCTTAATTTCAGCCTCACTTAATTCCGCTCTGCCAATATTGGGCTTTATATTATTCGTTCTTTCCACAAGTCGTTCAATATTCTCTTGCCAGGTGAATCCTTCGTGATAAGCAAATAGTTCATCAAAATCTTTTGGAGCATTTACCTTTCCGATTTCCGGCAATTCTTTACGAATATTGCTACCAAGAAAGCTACCTCTTATATTATCAACTCTAAGTTCCTGTGAACTATGACTGATTTTATCCAGAAGTGTGGTGTTTATCATATAGATGACATTATCCAAATTCTTCCTTACCAAAACCACAAAACATGGTATATGGTCATACTTCTCAAGTTTTGATAAAGACTATACCACATTACTAAATGAACTGTTCTTGCTATAACAAAAAACGACAGCAAAGAAATTGGTATGAAACACAGCTCTACCATCTCTTACCATGGCAATGGTTTGGGTAACGATGCTAATCATTTCCTCTTTTGTGTTGACACCCTTGTTTCTTTCAATGAGTTCAACAAAATCATGAACGTTTTTATTCATAATTTTTAGTACTATGATAGTTGAGGTTCTTCTTTTTGGTTGATTTTTGTTGATTTATTGGCTTTTTGGTCACCGAGAGAATTTCTTTCCCAGAACACGCTATCAAAATAACCCTGAATAGATTTGTCACCTAAAGTTTTCATAAGTCTTTTAACCGACCAAAGACAATATTCTCGATTTATTTCAACACCAAAATAGTTTCTATTAAGTTTACGAGCCACCACAGCAGCAGTACCACTACCTAAGAAAGGATCAAATATCTTATCACCAGGCTTTGTCGAAGCAAGTACTAATTTTGCATACAATTTCTCTGGCTTCTGAGTGGGATGATCCGTATTTTCAGGCATAGACCAAAATGGAATACTTATATCATCCCAGAAATTTGAAGGATATGTAATACGAAAATTACCAGAGTCAGTTTCTTCCCAATCTTTAGGTTTGCCATCAACTTTGTAAGGCGCAATTACTTTACGCTTCATCTTAACAGACTCAACATCAAAATAATAATCTTTAGGATTCTTTACAGCAAACCATATATCCTCCATTGCATTTTTCCAATTTGTTTTTGCCCCCCCCTTCCTTTCTCTCTTTGCCAAGTAATTCTATTGAGAACAGTGAGCCTTTCTTCTATAACTCTTTGCATAGAAGATGAACATTTCCAATCACCACACATATATAGTGTCCCATTGGGTGCAAGTTTATCACAAACCTTATAAAACCAACTTCTTAGATAGTTTTCGTATGCTTCTGTCTTCATACTTGAAAACTTTTTCCCATGAAAATCCTTATCAAGATTATATGGTGGATCTACAATAATCAAGTTAAAATAATTATTGGGAATAATATCCAAACAATCAAACAAGTCAGCATTGACAATAGTATTATCTGCAAATGATTTTACCAAATCATCCGCAGTCAAAATATATTTCTCCAATGCTGGAACTTCGCTTTCCGAAACCGTAAGAGTTCTATTACGTTCTGCACGTACTTTATCTGTCATACTTTTAAGAATCGTTAACCACTAATAAATCTTCAACAGCAACATGAAGGGTGTTTGCACTCTTGATGAGAGTTTACAAAATCATGATGGGCTATATTGCCGCACCATTTACCAACATTATTAGTTAATCCACCAAGTTCTCCACTCAAGCCGAACCCGTCTTCTGTTATTATGCCAAAATAGCTTTAAGCCTATTCAGATTTGCCATAACTATTATTTGCCTTAATTCTGACACAAAGATATAAACCTTTATCGTAAAATGAGCAGATTTATTCATATATCTTTCTTTTTCAATTAAAAATTATTACATAAACTGCAAAATTTCTTCTTTCGCGAGAATCATGATACCATTATTATTAATCATATTTTTAAGTTTTACGAGAATGAAATCCTTTTTAGAGCCTCATAAGCCTGGCACACAAAATAAAGGCCCACAGCATGAGTAAACTCAATAAGCTGTAACCATGTTAGGCACGATTTTTCCATCTCTACATTTATCTGATATTTTGTTTGTCAAGTCCGTTCCATGGTTATTGAGCTCCCCCTTTTCTCCCTGAAACACCTCGCCGATGGCACTTTTCCGTTCCTTTCATCCTAATTCATATTACCTTTACATAGGTAAAAAGGCTGATTTTTTCATCTTGCACATTTAGGCGTTTTACCTCAAATACTAAAATCTGCAAATTGCCGTTACTTCCATATTATTATCACCTTTGAAGATTTAACGATTATCTTGTCCCCCTATTTGCTTCACACTACAGCAACACTCAATGCTCTTGTGGTATATTGACACATTGCATGCCATCAATCAGCATATAGATAAGGTTTTGGAGAATGCTCCCACGAAATTAAAGGTGTCTGTAAATATCAATGATGCTGACTGGCAGAAGATTCAAGAACTGTTTGCCAAAGAACGCCAAAGGATGACCGCACAGATGCAGATGCATATTCGTGAGGTCAATTCCATGTTTGCTGATGAACGGGAAAAAGACTGTGAACGCTACAAGGAATATGATGGTTGTTACCTTGGTTACTATGCCCAGTGGTTCTTCTGGTTCTTCTTCACGATTGGTATCTTTGTGGTTGCTGGAGGTATAGGAATGATGATTGCACAGAGTTGTGGAAAATGACAATCCGACTGACCTTGGGCTTTAGCCTAAAATCAGTCGGTTCCTTTTATGTAGTCCCATCTGAACAAATAAGACCTTCAGTCTTAACGGACACTAATGTATTCTTTTTATTTATTCATAGGCATCAGCCAAACCTGATTCTACGTCCTCTCTAGACCAACCGTCATAAAACGCTCTTTCGTCACCAAAAGGGTCACTCCAATTATCGTAATCATTCATTTTCTCGTTTTCATAATCCCAAAATGAAGTTTTATGATAATTTGAAGCCAGTTTCTTTCCTTTTTTGTTACTGTCATCATTTATTTCTATAGATGAAGGTGGAAATGAGGTCTTTCCTACATCGCATTTTTCTGTGAGTAAAACAAATATCTTTCCGTTGCTATTGCTGACAATTGAAAACATTGGTTCTTTTGGAATAGAATTTATAGCTACAGCACCAATATTTGTTCCATAAGTGAAAAATAATTGGTTGGTTTCTATATCTTTTTTAATGTATACATGACTGCAATTAGACAGCTCTTTAAAATCGTTTACTGAATATGTTGCTATATAGGTAAGTCCGTCTAATAGCATGTTGTTTGATGTTAACTTTAACAGGTTGATACTTGTTTCTTGTGTACCATCATATGCTTTTATGGAACATAAGTATTCTTCGTTTAATGCCCATATGTTATCGTATTTTAATGGGATAATTAAATCTCCTCTTGTATTTATGATACCCCATTTATCTTTTAACACTCTGGCATAGCCACAAACAAACCTAGGTTCGCACCAAGAATATACACCAAATGGAATAACAATATTATTATCGTAGTCAATGTAAGCATACTGATATTGACTATTTCTAACCAATGAAAGTCCACAACTAAATTGATACATTTCCGTATATTGTGCGGTAATAACAATCTGTCCATTTTGGTCTTTTGCTCCATATAACCCATTATCTTCGTATATGTTAAGTAATTGTTCTTTTCTCATGATGATTACATATTAATGTATGATACTGGATTTTGTCTTTTTCCTACAAGTTGAGAAATATCCATATGTAAATACGGAGAGTCCGAAATCTCTACACCTTCAAATTCCCATCGACCTACATATTCATTTGAATCCGTAAGGAACCAATGGGTTGGCTTAAACACCCCTACGATGTAACCAGAACAAATGGCAAAAACGTATTCTGCCTTTTTAGCTCGTTCCCCATTCAATCTCCAATACTTTCTTACACATTCATACAAACTGGGTCTTTTACACAATAAATAGGTGCGTGTTACATTAAAACAGATGATTTGATTGTTGGATTCGTTTTCAAATCTACCATAATCTCTAAATACGTTTTCCATAAGGGCTTATTATTTCTACTTTACCTTAAAACATCATTCAACATTTTCTTCTATAGTTTTGTCAACAATCAAGTCTTTTAATTCTACAGATAACCCGTTGGCGGAATTAATTTAAGTTGACAAATATGAGTAAAAAGTTGTACATGTCGCTGATTCTTAGTAACTTAGTGGTGATCAAAACATTAAGTTCAAATCATCGTATGTACAACCTTTATACAAAATTCGTCAAAATACTTGAGATATGCAAACAATTCTCTGAAAATCTCGTCAATGAATCTGGTAATGTTCCACGTCGTAGTCCTGTTCCCAAGTTTTCAGATTTGGAAGTGGTGGCGCTATCCCTGACGGCAGAGACCGAGAGCATTGATAGCGAGAAGTGGTTGTTAGACTATAAATTGCAAGAACACAAGGACAGTATTCCCAATCTCATATCAAGGAGACAGTTCAATGACCGCAGGAAGAAAACGTCAGGCCTGTGTGAGGAACTGCGCAAGAGGATTGTCATGGAAATGGATGGCGGAGAGGAACAATTCTTTGTTGACTCCAAGCCGATAGAGGTTTGTAGGGTTGCAAGAGGAAAACGTTGCAAGATGGGGCGTGCCGGCAATTTCTCGCAAGCTCCCGACTTCGGCTTCTGTGCTTTGCAGAACACGTATTATTTTGGTTATAAGTTACACGCTCTCTGTGGGTTAAGTGGAGTTATCCATTCCTATGATCTGTCAAAGGCAAGTGTGGCTGACCTCCATTATATGAAGGATGTAAAACATACTTATCACGACTGTAGCATCTATGGTGACAAAGGGTATATTGGAGCTGACGTACAGCTTGACTTGTTTGAAACCGCACACATAAGACTGGAGTGTCCGTATCGGCTCAACCAAAAGGATTGGAAACCGACATTCATTCCGTTTGCAAAGGCAAGAAAGAGGATTGAGACAATATTCTCACAACTTACAGACCAGTTACTGGTCATCAGGAACTACGCGAAAATAACGAATGGTTTGTTTGCCAGAATCATTGGCAAAATTAGTGCACTTACCATTCTGCAATACGTAAACTTCATTAACAACAAGCCAATTGGCAGAATTAAGTATGCACTAAATTAATTCCGCCAACAGGTAATGCCAATAAACTGAAGAGTATTTTCATAAGCAACAATTCTTTTTTATTTACTTCAACTCAAAGGTTGCCATAAGCAGCACCTTATTGCCATCTATGTTTTCTTCATAGAAGAAGCGATAGACGCCAGGATTGTTTGGAAGAATATCGGGAAAAAGATGGGCCGTGATGGTGCCGCTTTGACCATCGCTTAAAACATGACCGATGGCCGTGAACGAGCAATCGGTGGGCACAACAATCCAATTGCCATCCGCTCCTTGGGCCGTGATGCTATAGGCATCGCCATACACAAATTCTTCGCCACTATGGTTGGTAATCGTGAATCTGATCTCCGTGGTGCCCAATGGATAGGAAGGCTTCTCCGCCTTGAGGAAGATGCCTTGGTAGGTGCTCACGCCTTCCCTGTTGTCGATGATAGGGTCCAACTTGCCCTCAAACCTGATGGCGGGCGAGTTGTAAATCTGCCTACGAAATTCCTGCTGCTTCTCCTTCGTGTTCCAACGGAGCGCAACATCAATGGAGTTGGATCCCATTCCAAATCCAACAACATTTCGCAAGGCCGGGGTCTTGTCTTCCGACAGGAACTTCCGCTCAAGTATCCGCATAATGGCGTTCAGTTCCCTATGCGAATATTTACGCGCCGAAGCCTTGCGATAGGTTCTCTTCTTGCTCTTGACAACTCTCTTTTTGCTAATAGTCGCTACCTTCTTTTGTTGAGCGGCAAATGACTGTTTGCAAGCAGCAAAAGCTGTTTGCATTGAAAGGAACATTGTCAATCCTAATATTATTGCATTGAGGAGTTTTGGCTTCAGTCTCATAGTTATCAGCAATTAATAATTTAACATGTAGAGAGATATGAACTCTTATAGTATATTTCTTTTCGTATCAGGAAACATATTCAAGTATCAATGTTTCAGTTGCAAAAATACTAAAACATGGCGTATATTCAGCTAAATCTATCAAAAAAACACACATTTAGCTGAATATAGCGCATTTCCAGGAGAAGTTTGCATAACCACCCTACTCGAATTTAGCCATTACACTGTCATTGAAACTCCGCTGCACCTTAAGCGGCGGAGATGGAAACCAGGAGCGGCGGTGGCGGCAATATTGGTGGGGCGCAGCCTATTTCTCTTGCCTTTAGTTGGCTGAGTGGCGGGAAAGTGTTACATTTGCAGACAGTTATGGCAGAACACAACGACTTAGGCAAATGGGGAGAAGAGGTGGCGGCATGCTACCTGGAGAACCATGGATATATCATCAAGGACCGCGACTGGCGACTGGGCAAGCGCGATTTGGACATCGTGGCCATTACCGAGACGCAGGACCTGCTGGTCATCGTCGAGGTGAAGACGCGCTCGGAGGGCTTGACGATAGACCCTATCCTGGCCGTCGACGAGACCAAGATGCGCAATCTCGCCATTGCCGCCAACGCCTATGTCAAGCAGATGGGCATTGACGCCGATGTGAGGTTTGACATCATCACCGTGGTGGGCATGGACTCACGCCACTGCGACGTGATACACACCGAGGATGCCTTCAACCCATTGCTGCTGAGTAGATGAGTGATATGAGAGTGATAAGACTGGACACCGTCGATTCGACCAATACCTATCTGCACGCCTATCGGGGCGATGAGGATGTGGTGGTGGTCACAGCACGCCACCAGACCGCCGGACGCGGACAGGGAGGCAACCGATGGGAGGACGCTGAGGGACAGAACCTGCTCTTCTCGATACAGATACGTCCCGTGGAGGTGGCAATAGACCACCAGTTTGTGCTGGCTATGGCCGAAGCGCTGGCCCTGAAGCGGGCGCTCGATGCCTATGCCGACGGCATGGAGCTGAAGTGGCCCAACGACATCTACCACCGCGACCGCAAACTCAGCGGAACGCTCATCGAGACGGCAGTAAGCGGCGGCCGACTGAAGCGCATGATACTGGGCACAGGCATCAACGTAAACCAGCGGCGCTTCACCAGCGACGCACCAAACCCCGTGTCGCTCAGCCAGATCACGGGCAGCGACGAGAGCATAGACCATCTGCTCGAGCGCATCCTCCAAGCCTTCGACGACTACTACCGACGGGTGCTGGAGGGCGACTATGCCGGCATAAGCCGCGAGTATCACGAGGCGCTCTACCGCCGCAAGGGTTTCTACCGCTATCGCGACAAAGACGGCGAATTTGACGCCGAGCTGGTGGGCGTGGCCTACGACGGCAGGCTCAGTCTGCGCGACAGCGAGGGCCGACAGCGCAGCTATGCGTTCAAGGAAGTGGAATTTATCATCTGAAAATACAAATAAGACTATGGCAAGATTTAAGAGAATCCTCCTCAAGCTCTCGGGCGAGAGCTTGATGGGCAATCAGAATTATGGTATCGACCCTGAGCGACTGGGTGACTATGCCCGCCAAATCAAGGAGATACACGAGATGGGTGTGCAGATAGGCATTGTCATCGGCGGCGGCAACATCTTCCGCGGACTGAGCGGCAGCCAGAAGGGCTTCGACCGCGTCAAGGGCGACCAGATGGGCATGTGTGCCACGGTAATCAACTCGCTGGCGCTGAGTTCGGCTCTCGAGGCCGAGGGCGTAAAGACCAAGGTGCTCACCGCCATACGCATGGAGCCCATCGGCGAGTTCTACAGCAAGTGGAAGGCCATCGAGGCTATGGAAGACGGCCGCGTGTGCATCTTCTCGGGCGGCACGGGCAGCCCCTACTTCACCACCGACACCGGCTCGTCGCTGCGAGGCATAGAGATTGAGGCCGATGTGATGCTCAAGGGCACCCGCGTAGACGGCATCTACACCGCCGACCCCGAGAAGGACCCCACAGCCACCAAGTTTCACGACATCACCTTCGACGAGATTTATACCCGCAACCTGCGCGTGATGGACCTCACCGCCACCACGATGTGCAAGGAGAACAATCTGCCTATCTATGTATTCAACATGGATGTGGTGGGCAACCTCAAGCGCGTGATGGACGGCGAAGAGATAGGCACACTGGTTCACAACTGATAACACCCTTACTACAGATACGAGAAATGGTTCGACAGAGCTTGCATTGAGCTGCTGTCGAACCATTTCTCGTATCTGCAACCGCCGCTACGCAGCGGAGGGAGTCGTCAGGTATTGAACTGATAGCTGAAGTGATATTCGTCGAGGAAGTCGAGCAGTTTCCTGGTCACATTGACGCTCTTGGCCGAGCGCATCACTATCTCGCCCCTCTGGTCCATACAGTTGTAGAAGCGTATGAGCAGGGGGGTCTGGCCGAGGTTGTCGTTGAGCTTGGTGGCGAGGTTGTCTTCAAGCTGCTCGTCAAACTTGTCGCAGTCTATGCCTATCGTCATGCTGGTGATGCCGCGGTTCTTGACATCGACGAGGAACTCTACGTTGACGATATTGAGCTGGAACTTGCCCGAACCACGGTAGCGCTCCACGCACTTGGCGGTGATGCGCACGAGATATTCCTTCTTGAGCATGCCGTTCCACTTGGGCCATTCGGCATCAAAGATACTCAACTCGCCAGTGCCGCTGTAATCTTCTATCTGGATGATACCGAAGGGCTTGCCACTGTAGTTGGAGAAGCGCTCGGTCGACTCGGTGATGATTCCGCCGAAGGTTATCTCCTGCAGTTTGCTCAGCGGCTCCATATCGGTGTCGCGACCGCGGATGTCGATACACTGGGTATTGCAGAGGTGCTTGAGCGCCACCTCGTAGTCGTCGAGCGGATGGGCTGAGAGATAGATGCCCACCAGTTCGCGCTCCTTGTTGAGTCGTTCGAGTGTGTTCCACTGCTCTGGCTTGGATGGTTGTGGATGGGCTATCTCTACATCGTCGGCGCCGAAGAGCGAAGTGGCAGCCTCGGCCTTGGACGCCTGGAAGCGCTGTCCATAACGCACGATGGCATCGAGGAACGAGCCCTCCTTGCCACAAGGTGCAAAATACTGCTCACGATAGAGCCCGAAGCTGTCGAAGCCTCCGCTGTAGGCAAGGCTTTCAAAGGCTTTGCGGTTGACATTGCGGAAGTCCACGCGCTCGGCAAAGTCATAGATATCGGCAAAGGGGCCGTTGACCTCGCGCTCGTTGATGATGGCGGTGGCGGCAGCCTCGCCCATACCCTTGATGGCAGCCAGTCCGAAGCGTATCTCGCCATGGTGGTTTACACCGAAGTTCTCGTAACTCTCATTGACATCGGGGCCCAGGGTGGGCACGCCGTAGGTGCGACATTCGTCCATGAGCTTGGTAATCTCCTTGATGTCGCTCTTGCGGCGGGTCATGATGGCAGCCATAAACTCGGCCGGATAGTGAGCCTTCATATAGGCGGTCTGGTAGGCCACCCAGGAGTAGCAGGTGGCATGAGACTTGTTGAAGGCATAGGAGGCAAACTTCTCCCAGTCGCCCCAGATTTTCTCGAGCACCTGGGGGTCGTGGCCGTTGGCCTGTCCCTGCTTGATAAACTTGGGTTTCATGGCGTCTACGATGGCTTTCTTCTTCTTACCCATAGCCTTACGCAGGGCGTCGCTCTCGCCTCGGGTGAAGCTGGCCAGCTGGCGCGACAGGAGCATCACCTGCTCCTGATAGACGGTGATGCCATAGGTGTCCTTGAGATATTTCTCCATGCAGGGTATGTCGTAGGTCACCAGCGAGGGGTCGTGCTTGCGCTTGATGAAGTCGGGAATGTAGTCCATAGGGCCCGGACGATAGAGGGCGTTCATGGCGATGAGGTCTTCGAACACGGTGGGATGGAGCTCACGCAGATACTTCTGCATGCCGGGCGACTCAAACTGGAAGGTACCGATGGTGCGGCCCTCCTGGTAGAGCTTGTAGGTGAGCTCGTCGTCGATGGGTATGGTGTCGATGTCGACATCGATGCCCTTGGTCAGCTTCACGTTCTTTACCGCCTCTTTCAACTCGGAGAGAGTCTTCAGTCCCAGGAAGTCCATCTTGATAAGGCCGGTAGACTCGATGACGTGGCCGTCGTACTGGGTGACAGCCGTCTTGAACTCAGGGAAGTCGGGGTCGTCGGCAGTAGACACGGGTACCCAGTTGCTGATGGGGTCGCGGCAGATAATGAAGCCGCAGGCATGGAGACCCACACCGCGCACGGTGCCCTCGAGCATCTTGGCATACTTGATGGTATTGCGCTCCTGGGGATTGGACGACGCCTCGGCATCACGCAGTTCGGGCGTGGCCTTGATGGCATTGGTGAGGTTCATCTTCATGCCGTCGGGCAGACGGTCGGGTATGGCCTTGCAGAGGGCGTTGGCCTTGTCGAGGGGCAGACGCTCCACGCGCGCCACATCCTTGATGGAGTTCTTGGTGGCCATGGCCTGATAGGTAATGATGTGGGCACAGTTCTCATGACCGTACTTGTCCATCACCCAGCGCAGCACCTTGCCTCGGCCGTCGTCGTCGAAGTCGGTATCGATATCGGGGAGGTTCACACGGTCGGGGTTGAGGAAACGCTCGAACAGCAGGTCGTACTTGAGCGGGTCTATGCGCGTAATGCCCAGACAGTAGGCCACAACCGAACCCGCAGCCGAGCCACGGCCCGGACCTACCCACACGCCGAGGTCGCGACGGGCGGCATTGATGAAGTCTGACACGATAAGGAAGTAACCGGGGAAACCCATGGTCTTCATGACATGGAGCTCGAAGTTGATATGCTCCTTCACATTGTCGGGCAGCGGGTCGCCGTAGAGCTCCTTGGCACCCTCGTAGGCGAGGTGGGCCAGATAGTCGGCCTCAAACTTGATGCGGTATATCTTGTCGTAGCCGCCCAGGCGGTCTATCACCTTCTGGGCCTCGTCGGGAGGCAGCGGGTTTTCACCGTTCTCGTCGGAGGTAAACTCGTGGAAGAGCTGCTCCTCGGTGAAGCGGCGGCGCCACTCTTCCTCGGTACCAAAGTCTTCGGGGATGGGGAAGAAGGGCATGATGGGGCCGTGGTCGATGCTGTATATCTCGACCTTGTCGAGTATCTCGGTGGTGTTGGCAAGCGCCTCGGGCACATCGCTGAAGATGTCGTTCATCTCCTGGCGGGTCTTAAACCACTCCTGCTTGGAGTAGCGCATGCGGTTGGGGTCGTCCAGGTCCTTGCCCGTAGAGATACAGAGCAGATGGTCGTGGGCTTCGGCGGTCTCCTTGTCCTCAAAGTGGCAGTCGTTGGTGCAGACGAGCTTGATGCCATACTCACGGGCCATCTCGATGAGCACCTTGTTGGCCTTCTGCTGCAGGGGGAAGGCTTCGCGGTTGGCCAGGATGGTGGGGTCGGTCACCTCGTGGCGCTGGAGCTCGAGGTAATAGTCGTCGCCAAACACGCGATGATACCACTCACACGCCTCGCGGGCTCCCTCGATGTCGCCATGCAGAATCTTGGAGGGTACCTCGCCGGCGATACATGCCGAGCAGACGATGAGGTCTTCGTGGTAGCGCTCGAGGTCGGCGCGGTCGGTACGCGGACGATAGTAGTAGCCATCTGTCCACGCATTGGAGACGAGCTTGATGAGATTCTTGTAACCATTATAGTTCTTGGCCAGCACGATGAGGTGGTAACCGCTGTTGTCGCCCATCTCCTTGACCTTGTCTTCCTTGCGGCGGCGCGCCACATACATCTCACAACCCAGGATGGGCTTGAAAGGCTCGAGCCCCTCCTCCTTGCGCTTCTTGTTGACACCGGCGCAGTAGTCGGCCAGTTCCTTGATGCCATACATCACGCCGTGGTCGGTGACCGCCATACCGCGCATGCCGTCGGCAATGGCCTTGTCGACCAGGTGGGGTATCTTGGACTGACCGTCGAGTATAGAGTAGTGGGTGTGTACGTGCAGGTGTATAAAATCTTCCATAATGGTGGCGAAAATTGTGTTTGGGGTTTCAAAGTTACATACATTTGCCGACATCCACAAAAAAAACGCGGCCAATATTTGCGACATCACATTAATTAATGTATCTTTGCATAGAATATAGAGTAACCTTATGGGCAATAGAATTAAAAAACTAAAAAAGATACGTATCCACCGCGAGGGCACAGACACCATCATCTATGGTTTCATTTTCATTGCCGCCGTCGCGCTGATATTGCACCGTACGTTTGAGACCAAGATTCCCTTCTGGTCGTTCCTTGTCATTTTCGGCTCCATATATGCCATCATCCTCAACTTCTTCAGATGTCCTATACGCTACTTCGGCAGCGAGGACACCGAGCGGCTGGTCGTAGCGCCCGCCGACGGCAAGATAGTAGTAATCGAAGAGGTAGAGGAGAACGAGTACTTCCATGAGCGCCGCCTCATGGTGTCAATCTTCATGAGCCTCTTCAACGTGCATGCCAACTGGTTCCCCGTAGACGGCAAGGTGAAGTTTGTAAACCACCGCAACGGCAACTTCCACAAGGCATGGCTGCCCAAGGCAAGCGAGGAGAACGAGCACGCCGACATCATGATTACCACGCCCGAGGGTACCGACATCCTCTGCCGACAGATAGCCGGCGCCGTGGCACGCCGCATCGTGACCTACGCCAAGCCCGGAGAGGAATGTTTCATCGACGAACATCTGGGATTCATCAAGTTCGGTTCGCGCGTAGACGTATATCTGCCCATAGGCACCGAGGTGTGTGTCAAGATGGGCCAGACCACCACGGGCGACCAGACAGTGATAGCCAAACTAAAGGACTGATACAACCATGTTACAGACCATCAAGAAAATTATCCCCAACACACTGACATCCTGCAATCTCATTGCAGGATGTATTGCTACATTCCATGCCTTCACAGGCAATGTAGACATCGCACTCCTATGGATTGTCATAGGCGCAGCCTTCGACTTCTTCGACGGCATGAGCGCCCGACTGCTCCACGTGTCATCACCCATAGGCAAGGAGCTCGACTCGCTGGCCGACGACATCACCTTCGGACTGGCACCCGCAGCCATCGTGGGCTTCGAGCTCACCATGGTACACTACCCCGCCTTCCTCATGCCCGTGAGCGATTACATCCCCTTCGCAGCCTTTGTCATGGCAGCCTTCTCAGCACTGCGACTGGCCAAGTTCAATCTCGACGAGCGCCAGTCCATGGGCTTCATCGGACTGCCCACCCCCGCCAACGCCCTCTTCTGGGGCTCGTTCATCCTCGGATGGCGCGACCAGCTGGAGAGCTCGCCCTGGGCACTCCCCCTACTGCTGGTGCTGATACTGCTGAGCTGCTATCTGCTCATAGCCGAGATACCCATGTTTGCACTCAAGTTCAAGCACTGGGGATGGGCCGAAAACCAGTTGAAGTACATCTTCATCCTCTGTTGCATCCCCATCCTGCTCGTGTGTGGAGTAGCTGGCATATCGCTCATCATCGTGTGGTACATACTGGTCTCGGTGTTCAAGAATTTCACTGACAAACTCAAGCAGCAATGATACTCTTCAAGCTCATAGCCTTCATCTTCATCGTAGGCATCATAGCCATCATCGTGATGGGCGTAGGTCTGTGGGTACGCGTAAGAAGCGCCATAGACCAGCTACGTGGCGGCAACGCCCAGCGCACCAACCGCAAGACCGACAACGGCAGAGGCGACGGCGTGATAGACCAGCGCACACCGGAGCAGTCAAACCAGAAGATATTCGGCAGCGACGAAGGCGAATATGTAGACTATGTGGACGAAGACGACGACAAGGCCCAATAGCCACACCGCCAAAGACAAGCCGACAGCAGCCCACATACCGCCCCACCAATAAGCCAAACGAGCACGACCCAAAAGGCCGTGCTCGTTTGGCGTTATGTAGATGATGGCGGAGGCGGAGGTGGCGACAAGGAGAATAAAGATATGACCGCTGGCTGTATGTAGCTGTCTGCAAATACTACCCCCAATGCCATTAGCACTTATGACAAACGGCGAAACCACCCATGTTGACAAATAGTGACGGCTCTGTATTGGAGTGCATCTTAATTCTGCTCTCAGCCAACTGGCAGTACTCTTTACAGATATCGATACCTATGTATTTCCTACCAGAGTCTTTGGCAGCCACACAGGTTGTACCACTACCACACATAGGGTCAAGAACGACATCACCCTCATTAGACCAACTTCTTATATGGTCTAAAGCGAGGTCATAAGGGAAGGGAGCCGGGTGCTTCTTGGCCTCTTGGTCTACAGCCTTTTTACCAACAACATATTCCCAGATATTACCCTTAAGTTTTTCGGCCTTTACAGGATTGGCCAATTTAGTTCGACTTTGTTCACCCTTGGAATAGTTTTTATAGGTTGTGCCCTTTAGCTCTAATCCCGCATGGAGGCAGGGGACCTTAATAGGATTGTGGGTAGCCACATTGCCTTTTGAGAAAACAAACATATACTCAAACACGTTGGTATATCTCTTCCTGTATATTTGGGGTACGGGATTGGTTTTCTGGAATATCATCGTATCGTGCAACTTGAAACCTTTTGCAACGAAGGTTAGTGCCTGTCTGAAACTGGTACAGGTCTCGCTACCATTGACAGTAGCGTCGGAAACGACCCAGACAACCACACCGCCTTCCTTGATAATCCTATACAATTGGGCAACGATATCCTCGAAAGGGAAGGTATAGCCTTTATATGTTCTCAGATTGTCGTATGGAGGTGAAGTTACGACCAAATCAATGGAGTTGTCAGGTAACTGCTTCATCACTTCCACGCAATTACCATTGATTATCTTATCAATATAGTCCGTTATCATTTTTGTATTTGCTCAATAAATTGCTTAATCGTTGAGATTTTGTTATCCAGTTTCAGGCATTTAAGGAGCTCGTTGATAGCATCCTCTCTACTCAACTGCTTTACGCGTTGCTGCTCACTCTCGTAATAACCAATTTCGGCATTGCCGCGTTCTACGAGTATCTTGACGATTTCCTTAAGATAATCGTCAAACCTACTTTGCGGCATATTGATAATATCGGCGATATTCACGTTCTGCTGCTGCAAGAAGTTGGCTTTGGCATTGACCACTGTTGTCGCATTGGCTATTATCGCACTTTGGTTGAACAATTCTCTAAGATTGCAGGAAGGGCTTTCTGTTACACCCTCCTTTAGCAACATATAAAGGTATTCCCAGCTGAACAAAGAGACATTGTGGTCGAGAGCTTCCTTATAAATCGTACTTACGCTTTTGGGATATTGGTAGTAAGGGCAAACCAAAACAGAGTAATCGCAATCACCCTTCCACTGAGCCATAGAAACTACCTTGAAGTCCTTGGCATTTTTGGCGGTCCTGCTGAGCCTGAAGGTTTTAGCATCACCAACCAGGCTATAGCCATGATAACGACTTTGCGCTATAATATCAGCACTGTCACTCCGTTGCGTCAATACAGCGACCTCGAGATTCATCTCACTGAGCGACTTGGCCAAAAGGATGTCAGACACTTTGGTATATAACTACTCCTCTGTTGAGTCGTGCTTTATATCCTCTGGTATGATGCCGATTTCTACTACAAGCGGCAATATGTCGGCCCTGTCAAGACCGAATATTGTGGTCTGGAGTCGACTGCTGGCTACCTGAAAGTCCAGGTCAATACTGTTCTTTATCGCTGACCTTAATTCTGCAAAGTTCATAATTCACCATCATTAAATCATCTACAAAGATACAGTATTAAAAGCATAATTCCAGATTTTTGAGCTGGTTTTTTGGATATTTATGACAAGAGCCTGTCCTAATATTGATTTCAGTTGTAAATAAGAAAGGAGGTTAAAGTAGTTTTCTACATATAGATGAAACTCCATAACATTGGACCATGAGTAATTTCATTGGACCTTATCCCACGCAGACGCCGTCTGTCGCCGCCGAGATGCACGTTGGCAGCTCGTATCAATTGACACGTGGGCTCGTGACATACGATACGGAAGCACGTGGCAATAGGTACGAGGGCTCGTTCCTTCCGTTACGAGTCGACGACGGGCTGCTGCAGGGGGACAAAAGCAATGGCGGAGAGGGGAAACGCAATCTCCCTTTCTGCAGCGACCGCCAGGGGCAGAAGGGGGGAATGGATAATGGTGAGGGGGTTAATGCATGTACTGATGGGCGGGGCACAGGCCATAGACGAAGGGCTTGCCTTTATGCGCCTGGTAATCGCACATGATGCAAGTGGGGGCGATGCAGTGTGGGGCTTTGTAGTAGCCATGGCCAAACTCGTGGACTATGACGGCAAGGAAGTTGTCGCCCTTGGCACGATAGTCTGACACGATGGTCTTGAAGTGGCCACGGGTGGTAAGGCCCATAATGCCGTAGTTCTTGGTGTTGTGGATGTTGAAGGAGATGTCTTTGTGGGTGAGTCCTATAACAAAAGCGTCGGGACCGGCAACGGTGAGGTCGCAAAGCAAGGCACTGGCGAGATAGCGCTGGCGTGGCTTGTAATAGGCGTGGGGCGGCTGGGGGCGGCTGGGCAGCACCTCGACATGCGACCAGTCGCCGCGATAGACTCTGCCAAGTGCCTGGGTGATGGAGGCTCGCAGCGCCTCTGCCTCGCGTTGAGGAAAATCTTCATAGGGCTGCAGGTAGATGGTAAAGGGCTTTTTGTCGGCAGGGAGCGCTGGCTCGGAGGCCGACCGGCGCCCGGTGCACGCTGCGCAGCACAGGGCGAGGATGACAAGAAAGAGGTAACGTCTCATAGGAAGCCAAATAAATAGTGGCGTCAGCCCGTGCAACTGTAACGAAGCGGGTGCCGGTCAACGCTTGGCCTTAAAGAAATCTTGCATCAGCTGCCGACACTCGTCTTCCATCACTCCGGCGGTGACGCGGGTCTTGGGATGGAAGGCATGGGGAGCATAGAGGGCATAGCCGCGCTTGGCATCGGGGGCGCCATAGACGACTCGGTCTATCTGGGACCAGCCGAGGGCTCCAGCGCACATCACGCAAGGTTCGACGGTGACATAGAGGGTGCAGCCCTTGAGATATTTTCCACCGAGAAGGTTGGCGGCAGAGGTGATGGCCTGCATCTCAGCATGGGCGGTGACATCGTTGAGGGCTTCGGTGAGGTTGGAGGCGCGGGCGATGATGCGGTCGCCACACACGATGACGGCTCCGATGGGTATCTCGTCGGCATCGAGGGCTATGCGGGCCTGCTCGAGGGCCTTTGACATATAGAAGAGGTCTTTCTTCTGCTGTTCTTCTGCACTCATTGGGGATAGGAATGGGATAAAGGGGATAAGGAAACGGGTAAAAAAGAGAGCGGGAATAGTGTGAACTTATTCCCGCTCTGCTATTATGGTTGAATGGTTGTCTTACTCCTTGATACCGAGAGCGGCCTTGGCGGCAGCGTTCTCCGGGTCGAGCTCGAGCACCTTGTGCCAGTATTCGGCTGCCTTGTCGTTCTCTTTGGCGAGAGTGTAATAGTAGCCAAGGTATCTGTAAGCCTCGAGGAGGTTGGCCTTGTCGTGGTCATCCATGGTCTCGTGACCCTTGATAATCTCTACGAGCTTCTCGTAGTGGGGCTTGGCAGCACCGGTCTTGGTCTCGGGGTCGAGCTGGAAGCCGATGTGGGCACGCTGGAGAGTAGCGTAGTCAGCAAAGGTGGGGAACTGCTCGGCAATGGTAGCATATACCTTGTCGGCCTCGAGCAGATACTTCTCCATTTCGGCTCCCTCTACCTTGGCAGCCTGGTTCTTGTAGAGAGCAGCGAGCTGACCATACATAGAAGCGGTGCGCTTGGGAGAGATTTCAATGTACTTGTTGAAGTTTTCAACAGCCTTGTCGATGTCGCCCTTCTGGCCATAAACCTCGGCGAGGTCTCTGTAAACAGAAATCTGCAGGTCCTTGTCCTCGGGAGCCACCTCGGCAGCCTTGATGTACTGCTCGATAGCGCTGTCAAACTCGTTGTTGCCCTTAAGCGCAGAAGCGTAATAGAGGTGGTCGTTGCCAGAAATCTTGGCACCCTCGCAAGCGAAGAGGGCCTTGCCGGCAGCCACTGCCTCGGGGAATTTCTTCAACTCGGTGTTGTTGAACATGCACAGACGGTTGAGGGCAGAATTGGAAGGGAATTTGCCAGCACCCATCTGGGCTATCTCAAGACTCTTCTCGTACTTGCCAAGCAGGAAGCAGTCGGTGGCATAGGCTGCCAGCTGATAGTCTTCCATCTGGCTGCGGTCAACCTTGTCATAATACTCGACAGCTTTCTCGAGGCGACCAGCCTTGTCGAAAATCTCGGCAGAGATGATGTCAACGGGATAGTCGGGGCGAACCTTGCGGAGTTCCTCGAGTTTCATCACAGCCATAGTGGGGTTGGCCTTGCTGTTGACCTGGGCATAACGACGGTAGCCCTCAATGTTCTGGGGGTCCATCATAGTGGCCTGCTCAAACCAAGCGGATGCGCTACCACCATTGTCCTTGGCAACTTCGATATCGCCCATGAGCACGTAGCCAGGACCATACTTGCTGTTGACCTTCAAGGCATTCTCGGCCAAAGCCACGGCATTGGCGGTATCCTTGACATCAAGATAAGCGCGGCCGAGGGCTGTCAGTGCCTCAGCGTTCTTCTTGTAGTTCTTGCGGAAAGCCTTAATCTCATCCTTGATAGCAGCAGGATTGGACTTGTTTTCCTTAACCAGTTTACTAATGTTCTCGATGTCACTCTTCATATCCTGTGACATTGCGGGAGCGCTGAAACCCATCAGCAGAGCTCCGATAAAGAAATATTTAATCGACTTCATAATTCTAAGTTTTAGGGTTACTTAATTATAGGACGTTTTACCAATTCTCAATGTTACGGCTATTTGGTTATATTAACATCACGAATGGTAATATTACCCTGAACAGGGAGCAGGCCGGACTTGAAAATGATGAGCTGACCCTTGGGGGAGTGCATGAAGTTGGCAAAGCCCCACGGCAGACCGCGCAACGGGTCGTTGAGAAGCGCATAGATGGTGCGCGAAAGGGGATAGTTGCCATTATAAATATAGTATTGATAGGGCTTCCAGCTGTTCTCGGGCGTAGCCTTGTCAAGCCGGGAAACCGACATCGTACGGATATTCTTCTTGAATGTGAGGTTGGTGGTGTCGCGCTTGTCATTGAGCCAGTTGCTGCCGATAATGCCAATGGCATTGACATTCTCTTCAACATACTTGATGACGTCGGCGGTGTTGTTGGTGGCTGCCATATTGGGGTTGGTAATGGGCTTGCCGCCAAGGATACTGTCTTCCACAAAGTGGACGGTACTGGATTTCTTATTGTCAAAGACTATGAGCACCTCGCCTTTGTCTGACTTGGGATTGAGTTGCTTCCACTGGGTAATCTTACCCGACATGATGGCAGCAAAATCCTTGACAGATATACAGGTGTCATTGTTGGCCTTGTTGACAATAAGCGCCAAGCCATCGTAAGCGATAGGTATGGCACGGGGATTGAAACTCTTGTCACGCAAGCTCTGACGCTCCATATCCCTATAATCGCGGGCTGTCACGGCAAGACAAATCTTTCCTTGCAGCAACATCGTGATAGCGTCTGACTCGTTGGTGTAGATAGGCTTGAGCGTAGCCTGGGGGTAAGTGAATTGGAAGAGCTCAACTTCCTCATCAATAATGGGGCTAAAACTTTCGTCAGAGGCGAAACTGGCCACCCCTGACGAATATGTATCTGTTCGTCCGCTTTTGTTTTTCTTACCGGAGCAAGAAAGACAAAAGCAGGCGAAAAGTGTTAATCCTACAATACTGTAGAATACGGTCTTCTTCATTATTCAAACGTTTACTATTGCAATCTGAACAATACAGGAACGCGGTAGTTCACACGAACGGTAATACCATTCTGCTTACCAGGAGTCCAACGTGGCATTGACTTAACCACGCGTACGGCTTCCTTGTCGAGTGATGGGTCTACACCTCTCAAAACGTGTACGTCTGAGATAGAACCATCCTTCTCAACCACGAACTGTACAGTTACACGGCCCTGAACACCATTCTCCTGGGCTACAACGGGATACTTAGTATTCTCAGAGAGATACTTCATAAGCGCCGCAGGACCACCGGGGAACAAAGGCTGCTGCTCTACGATATCGAATACCTTGTTTTCCTCCTCATGCTTAGGTGGCTCGGGCTCGGCAATAACTTCCTTGGCCTTGAGAATCTCACCATTGGCATCATCGTTACCCTTTACATCAAAGGTACCGATGGCGGTCTTGGTACTCATCAATTCGTCCTGAGTCTTAAGCTCTTCATCGGGCTTCACCTCTTCATCCTTCTTGATGACAGGAGCGGTAAACTTGATAGAGCTCTTTACGCGCTCTACAACACGCTCGGGTTCAACCTCGACTTTCTTCTGCTTAACCTCAGCCTTCTTCTTGGGCTGGTCATAGTTAGTAAGCTCAGCCACCTGGGTCATTGCGACCTTGGCACGCTGCTCGTCTACAAAATTCTTGACTGTGAGAATGATAAAGGCAACAATCAACAGTATTACAACTGCAACCATAGCGAGGATGTTACGCTTGGTAGTGCTCTTACGGAGTCTATAGGCACCGTAGGCCTTATTGCGCCCTTCAAATACCAAATCAACCCAGTCTGAAGAAATCAAATCAATTTTTGACATAGTCTTCTTAATTTTAATAATTCAACAATAACGACTACTTAACGCCTGCCTTATCAAGCAGCTTTTGGTCGTCTGGGTTAACTTTATCAATCACATACTTACCGATGCTGCACAACTGCATTTCATCGAGAGCATCTATCAAGTTCTTGTAGCTGGCCTTGTCAGTAGCCTTGATGATGATGGTCATGGTCGAAATCTTCTGGCCATTACCGAGGTCACCGGCCTTAATCTTAGACAGCTCGCTGTTGTAGAGCGTGTCGGGGAAGTTGGGCTCGTTGAGCTTCTTTTCATCAAGTTTAGCCTTGGCCAACATCACTTGCTGTACAGGCTGAGTGCCATCTTCAGTAACGTGGGTAATGAGCACCTTACGAATACCGTCCTTACCCCAAGTTGTCTTCTTCAGGCAGGTAGGGTCATCGTATTTGGGCAAACCTGCGATGTAGTAAATCTGGTCATCGGCACCTACATATATTGTAATGGTGTAAGAAGCCTTGGTCACAGACTTGTCTTCATCTTTCGTGTTCTTGTCATTACTTGGCATACTCAATTCCATAGTCTGAGGTTTGGCCAAAGACGTACAGAGCATAAAGAACGTGATAAGAAGCATCATCATATCCACCATAGGCGTAAAGTCTACGCGGACATTCATTTTCTTTTGTTTACTTGCTTTCTGCTTTGCCATTCTTTAGTCCTCCTCTTTCTTTAAAGAAGTGATAAGATAATAGCGGTTCTGGTTCATATCCTGAAGCTCAGACATTACAGTCTTCACTGTCTTGTAAGGAGTGTCAGAGTCTGCCTTGATGGCAATCTTCATATCCTCATTGACTAAGACAGCTTCAGCAACCCACAACTGGAACTCGCTCATACCCTTCTTGCCATCGCCATTGTCGATACTGTCGGTAGGAATACCTTCTTTCTGTATGGCGTCAGTCATCTGGTCTTCGGGAAGACTCAGATATGCGGGCAATTTTTCTACGCTCACACCAAGCATTGAATGCTTCTTGAGAGCTTCACGCTGTGCTCCATTCAAAGTCACACCAAATCGGCTGGTCATGGCATCAACAACACTAACGAGGTCGTTGGCATTTTCGATGCTCATGAATACCTTGCCATCCTTGGCTACACTGATGGTCAGCACGTCCTTCTCGGGCACTTTGATCTCCGAAACCGATCCAGGGGTGTTCACCTTTACTGGTTCATTCTTCACGAATGTTGATGTCAACATGAAGAATGTCAGCAGGAGCACCATGACATCGGACATAGGAGTCATGTCGATCCAGACATCTTTCTTCTCAATTTTTACTTTACCCATAGCGATAAATTTTTAAAGGGTTAGCAAAAATTAAGCTTCTTCTCCGTGGTTGGCTTCGTATGTCTGAGCAATAGTGTAACCAACTTCATCAAGAGCGTAAGTCAGCTTATCGATCTTGTTTGTGAAGAAGTTGTAGATAACAACGGCGAACCAAGATGTCAAGATACCAGATGCGGTATTAACCAAGGCCTCAGAAATACCAGTAGAAAGTGCCTGTGAGTCAGCACCACCACCTGCTGCCAGAGCGGCGAATGAACGGATCATACCAACAACGGTACCGAACAGAGCGGTAAGAGTACCGAGAGTAACGATAGTTGCTACGATGGGGAGGTTCATCTGGAGAGTAGGCATCTCAAGCTGAGTTGCTTCCTCGTGAGCCTGCTGAATCTTAGCGATCTTCTGGCTCTTCTTAACGCCAGTAGTCTTCTCCATCTCCTCATAAGTATTCAGAGAAGCGTTAACTACGTTAGCTACAGTACCCTGCATCTTGTCGCAGAGCTGGTGAGCCTTAGCGAAATCGCCAGCCTTGATAGCTACCTTAACCTCAGCAGTGAACTTAGCGAGAGACATCTTACCGAAAGCAGAGCGGAGGGCGAAGAAACGCTCAACACCGAGTGCGATAACGGTGAACAACAGAGTGAAGATTACAGGTACTACGATACCACCTTTGTAGATTGTACCGAGCAGGTTAGCGGGCTCACCGCTGTTGTCTCCACCGTGGAAGTTAGCTCCGTTACCGAGGAATCCCTCGTAGAAAGCTACGGCCAGACCGAAGCAAACAACGATGATCCAAATTGCATCTCTAACTCCCTGAAAGCCCTTCTTGGGGGCTGCTTTTTTTGTAGTTGCCATAATGTTACAATTAATTTTTGGTTATTAATAAAATGTTATAAGTTAATCTATTTCTTCTTGTTTTCTTTCCCTTGTTTTGCACAATTGAACTGATTGTATCTTTTGACAAGCAAAGATAGCAAATTAATATATATCCGCCACTTAATTAAGAAGTTTTAACAAGATATTTGTGACTTTTTTAGATGGCGTATATCATTTGAGTTTGCCAAGCGCAGCCTTAATGCGTCCCATGGCCGTGCGAATATTTTCATCGCTGGTGGCGTAACTCATTCTGAAGCAATCGGAATCACCGAAAGCATCGCCACCGACAGTAGCTACATGGGCTTCTTCGAGCAGATACATGGCCAGGTCGGTAGAACTGTTGATGACGCGCGTGCCGTCGCTCTTTCCGAAGAAGCTGCTGCACTTGGGGAAGAGGTAGAAAGCGCCTTGTGGACAGTTGACCTCGAGGCCGGGGATATCTTTGGCCAGGTCGACGATAAGGTTGCGACGACGCTCAAACGCCTTCCGCATTTCCTCCACGCAACTCTGAGGCGAATCATAGGCAGCTTCAGCCGCTTTCTGGCTTACCGAACATGGGCCGCTGGTGTATTGGCCCTGCAACTTGTTGCATCCCTTGACGATCCATTCAGGGGCAGCGATGTAACCGATACGCCAGCCGGTCATGGCATAGGCTTTGGACACACCGTTGACGATGATGCACCGCTCCTGCATGCCTTCAAACTGAGCAATGCTCTCATGATGTCCGGTATAGTTGATATGCTCGTAGATTTCATCAGCCAGAACATAGACGCCGTCGTGGCGCAGTATCACTTCTGCCAATTCCCGCAGTTCTTCACGCGAATAGACGCTTCCTGTAGGATTGCTTGGCGAGCAGAGTATGAGCAGGCGGGTCTTGGGAGTGATGGCCTGCTCGAGTTGCTGGGCAGTCATTTTGAAGTCCTGTTCAAATCCAGTGTTCACGATGACCGGTTCGCCGTCGGCCATCTTGACCATCTGCGGATAACTTACCCAGTAGGGAGCCGGGATGATGACCTCGTCTCCCTTGTTGACGAGCGCCATGACCGTATTGCACACACCCTGCTTGGCGCCGTTTGACACCGATATCTGGGCAGGCGTGTAGTCAAGTCCGTTCTCGCGCTTGAGCTTTCGCACAATGGCTTCCCTGAGCGAGGCATAGCCCGCCACAGGCGAATAGCGCGAATAGTTGTCATCGATAGCCTTCTTGGCAGCTTCCTTGATGTGGTCGGGAGTGTTAAAGTCTGGTTCTCCGACACTGAGATTGATGACATCAATGCCTTGGGCCTTCATCTCGCTACTTTTCTGCGACATCGCCAGCGTAGCCGATGGAGCCAGGCGATTGATACAATCTGACAAATTAATCATAATATACTTTTTAACGTTCTTATATAGGCTGTTCTATATTATTGCAAACAACCCGGCCGCGGCCTACCCTCTCCCATCTACGGTGATTTAACCTATATTATTTGAGATGCAGGGTGTGACCCATGCGGTCGCGCTTGGTCTTGAGATAACGCTCGTTGTAAATATTGGGGGTAATCTCGATGGGCACATTCTCCACAATTTCGAGTCCGTAGGCCTCCAGACCCACACGCTTCACGGGATTGTTGGTGAGCAGACGCATCTTGTGGACATTGAGATGACGCAGCATCTGCGCGCCACAACCATAGTCGCGCTCGTCGGGCTTGAAGCCGAGATGCACATTGGCATCCACCGTGTCATAGCCCTCCTCCTGCAGTTTGTAGGCAGCTATCTTGTTCATCAGTCCGATACCGCGACCTTCCTGCTGCATGTAGATGAGCACGCCTTTACCTTCACGGTCTATCATCTGCATGGCCTTGTGCAGCTGTTCGCCGCAGTCGCAGCGCTTGCTGCCCAGGATGTCGCCGGTGGCGCACGATGAGTGCACTCTCACCAGTATGGGCTCGTCCGGACGCCACTCTCCCTTGACGAGAGCCATGTGTTCCAGACCGTTACTCTGCTGACGGAAGGGGATGAGTTTGAAGTCGCCATACTCGGTAGGCATCTCCACCTCGTCGCCCACCTCGATAATCGACTCCTTGGTGAGTCTGTAGGCGATAAGGTCCTTGATAGACACGATGCGCATGCCCCACTCTTCTGCCATCTTGCACAACTCGGGCATGCGAGCCATCGTTCCGTCTTCGTTCATGATTTCCATGAGTGCGCCGGCAGGATAGAGACCTGCCAGTTTGCACAAATCGATGGCCGCTTCGGTATGGCCACTACGGCGCAGCACGCCGTTGTCCTGGGCGTAGAGGGGATTGATATGGCCGGGACGGCCAAAGGTCTGCGGAGTCGATGCGGGGTCAGCCAGAGCCTGTATGGTGGCGGCTCGGTCATGTGCCGACACGCCTGTGCTACAGCCCTCCAGCTTGTCTATCGTTACCGTAAACGGCGTGCCAAGCATCGAGGTATTGTCAGAGACCTGATGGGGCAGGTCCAGTTCTTCACAACGGCTGATGGTGATGGGGGCACAAAGCACGCCGCGGGCATGCTTGAGCATGAAATTCACCTTCTCGGGTGTTATCTTTTCGGCGGCGATAATCAGGTCGCCTTCATTCTCGCGGTCTTCATCGTCGACCACAATCACAAATTTACCTTCGGCAAAGTCCTTGACGGCTGCCTCTATATTATCTATGTTGAAATCAGTCATAATCTTGGTTCTTGTCTGAGTGCTTACACCTTATTATATATATTATACTATCTTCTCTATTCTCGATATGATGTTGGCATTGGCCTGCTGGATGTCGCGCAGATCATTGAACAGACGGATGCGGAACTGCCACATGCGAATGTACAGAAACAGGCCCAGGGGCAGACACAGCGCAGCCAGAATGTTGAGCCATCGGCGCTCGAAGGGGCGCGTATGGGCCTTGGTGGCGATGTAGGGATAGAAGTTCATCTCGTTGATGATTACCACATCGCGCGTGTTGGACAGGTCTTCGATTACCTCTTCCAGACGGGCATTGATTTTCTCTATGGCGTGGTCGGGCGAGTATTTGAAGAACACCTTTATCACGTTGGGCGCCGAGCGCAGACGGTGACGACGCGAGTATTCCAGTATCTCCCGGCTTATCTGCGCCAGTTTCTCGGCATCGCCGCGATAGTCGGGCTCGTCTACGACAACCTCCTTCATGGGCACATGGCGCTTCAGACGCAGACCCAGCAGGCGCATGGCCAGACTGCGCCACAGGTCGAGGTTGAACACCATCGAGTCGTGCGAAGCCTTGTAGGTGACAAATGCCGCCGTGGGGATGAGCACCACCGGCGCAAGTGCCGTGCCATACCATATTGACCATATTCCCGAACGTGCCATCTTATATCCCGTGCTGTCCAGGATGTAGTAGATGATATACACAAACACCGACACGATGATGGGGATACCCAGACCACCCTTGCGGATGATGGTGCCGAGCGGCGCACCGATGAAGAAGAATATCAGACACGACAGGGCGAGGGCAAACTTCTTGATAGACTCGAGCTTGTGCTCGCGTATCAGTCGGTCACCGTCATTGGTTATCAGTTTCTTGAAGTCCAAGTCCACCTTGGCGCTCTGCACATCAGAGAGAGCGCTGTTCACCATATTCTTGCGAGCGTCGGGCGAGAGTTTGGCACACACGGAGTCAAAGTCCACCGACTGGCTCTTGATAATCTTTGCCACAGCCAGCCGCTGGTGGGGTGTGATGCTGTCCTGGCGGTAGTAGGTCATGCGGGCATAGTCCATATAGTCGGCGCCCACACTGTCGTAGTGCAGCGTGAGCGAGTCCTTGCCGCGCTGAAGCTCGGCCAGACTCTTGCCCTTGGCATTGTTGGACAGACTGGAGGCATCCATCAGACTGAAGTCGCCGTCAAAGTCGAGCACGATGCGCTTGGCGGTAAACGTCTCGCGGCGGTAAGGCACCGAGGCGGCATCGCCGAAGCTCTGGGTCTGCATATTCTCAAACCACTCACCGCTCCATAGCGTGAGCAGCAGGTGTTTCTTCTCTGCCGTTGACTGCAGCATACCCGAGTCGGCCAGGATGATGGCATGGTCTTCATAGCTGGCCGTCATGCGGTAAATCATGATGCCATAGAGCTTACCGGTCTTCATGTCCTTCTTCTGCACATAGAGGTTGCAGTTGGGGATGCCGCTATAGAAGATGCCTTCGGGTATCTCCAGTTCAGGGCTCTTCTGCTTTACCGAGATAAACAGCTGGGCCATCTTCTGGTTGGCTATAGGGCCTATTTGGTTCTGGAATATGAAGCTCACGCCGGTGGTGACCACTGCAAAGACGATGAGCGACCTGAAGGTCTGCATCAGCGAGATTCCCGCAGCCTTGATGGCCGTGAGCTCACTGCTCTCGCCCAAGTTGCCAAAAGTGATAAGCGAAGAAAGCAACAGTGCCAGCGGAAGCGCCTGGGGTACGAACATCAGGCCCATATACCAGAACAGCTGACCCATAATGTCGAGAGTCAGACCCTTGCCTATCAGTTCGTCTACAAACTTCCACAGAAACTGCATCATCAGAACAAAGAGGCTGATGCAGAACGTACCGCAGAAGAGCAGGCTGAATTGCCTGAGGATGAATATATCTAATTTCTTTATTCGCAGCATAATGTACGTGGTGACTATATACGCGTGTACATAATTTTGAGTGCAAAGTTAGCATAAATTATTCATATTCTCCTTATTTTTTCACTTTTTATTACTGCCGCCGCCGCTTTTGCGTCCATCCGAGGAGGCGCCGGAAGGCGTCGCAACAAAAAAAACATAGGAAAAGAGACAAAAAGTGTCCGAAAATTTTGCAAGCACGAAAATTTTCACTACCTTTGCACCCGCAATCGCACAAATGGCGGGATAGCTCAGCTGGTTAGAGCGTCGGATTCATAATCCGGAGGTCGTGGGTTCGGGTCCCACCCCCGCTACTGCAAAAGGAGTTACGAAGACTATCGTAACTCCTTTTGCTTTATGTGGGAAAACGATGGAAATTAATAAGATTTTCAGGATTTCCCTTGCTAATCCCAACGAATATCCTTATTTTTGCACAAAAGACTGGATATGAATTCAGAAACATTGGACTTTGTAATATTCTGCGTCTCAAGCGTAGCGGAGAGGATGAAGATGAGCGCACGCGATGTTTATCGCAAGATGAGCGAATCGGGGATTATCAGCAATTACATAATCCCATGTTATGACGTGCTCCACACGTTCTCGAAGCAGTATATCACCGACGATCTCATATCCGTGATGAAGGAGAAAGGGGTTGTCGCATGATTACGTTGTACCATTCCTCCCGGGTAGTTGTCGATAAGCCCGACATCCTTCACTCCCGTGAGAGCCTTGACTTCGGAAAAGGCTTTTACCTTACTCGCTTACGGTCTCAGGCTGACAAATACGCCGAGAGATTCATAAGACTCTATAATTCTGCCGTTCTCAACATTTATCATTTTGACGAGAACCTGGAAGGCTTTACATCCCATGTCTTTGAAAAGTATGACGGCGACTGGATTGATTACATTGTTGCATGCCGGAGGCTTCAAGGCCATACACTGTATGACATAATCGAAGGTGGTATAGCCGACGATAAGGTTTACAACACCGTTGACCTGTACATGCAGGGTATATATACCAAAGAGCAGGCTCTTGACATGCTGATTTACAAGAAACCGAACAACCAAATATGCATTACGAGCCAAGAACTTCTTGACAGAAACCTGCATTATGTCAAATCTATAATACTATAATGTTATGGAAACAAACAAGACTATCCTCCAGATGAAATATGGACGCATCGTCAAGGCATTCGCCAAGGAAGCTGGAATTTCCCTTGACGAGGCTCTTGACAAGTTCTACAACTCAAATACCTTTATCCTTATGGATGAGGGCATCGCCGATATGCAGGCCATGAGCGACATCTACCTCACCGATGAACTTCTCATAGAATACGGCTACAAGAAACAGCCCGGAACGGAAAAGACTGTGGCGTAAATACATTTCCATAGGCTACACCTTAAACGCAGTTGACTTTGCCCAAATTGGGGCGAAACACTCTCCCAACAAGTTGTTGGACAATTCTATTTTGATTTGTGTCACAGATTGTGGAACTATTGAAATTTGATGAGAATATAAAACGGGAGAAGGAGACCACATCTCCCTCTCCCTAAATCTTACAAACATATTGCCTCAAAGATTTAATCCAAGACAAAGGCAATGCCTCCATCCATCATCTTGTCAACCTTATATCAACCGCCTAAACCATTTAGGATTACCAGTTTGACGTCTGGATTTACTTCAACCCTGCCGGCAACACCGTGAGCGACGAGTATTTTCGCACGGAGAACATCAGACTGTGGCGGACGCAGACCCGTACGACCGTTTCCGACCGCGAGATAGAGGACTATATCTACATCTACTCCGCTGACGGACTCAAAACGCACAAGTCATCCTGCTTCAAGGATATGGGAGACGACGCCTACCAGTTCCTCCTTTTCGCAAAGCTGTGTGAGAAGGCGCACGACGAGATGAACGATCCGTGACACTACCCTACTAAGAACGACCAACAAGTAAAGGCCCTGCAGAAGATTTCTGACCAGGGTTGCCCCCTTGCGAAACCACACGCGTAGATAACCACAACGCTGCCAACGCGAACCGCAATATCGCCCACACTCAACGAGACACCAAAGAGTCTCATGCTCACGCCATTCAGCAGCGCGGAGATGACTGTTGCCGACGCGTATCGGCCGATACGGAAGCACGTGCCGTCCGATACGGATGCACGTACCGTCCGATGCGGATGCGCGTATCGTCCGATACGAACCAACAATGATGGTCCCGGCGTTGCCAGTGATGTCTGACGCTCCACCAATGGCAACTCCGACAGCATTGGCGCGGGAAAGAGGCTCTGCCGAGGATGACACCACAACTATAGAGCCTTTCCCTATCATCCTCAAGGGGAAAAAGATATTGCCCGTCAGACAATGCTCGTGCGGAAAGTATACCAAAAGCCCCCCGATGGGCTCGGAGGGCAATATATCCTTCAGTTGCAGGCGCAGCCTTATTTAAGGACGCTGTCAGGCGATATGCCAGATTTCTTGCAAATACGAATAACCCCTTCTCTGAAACGAGACTCCGCCTCTTCTTTTGTTATGTTTAGCTCCTTCTTCAACTCCATTATTTCCTTTTTGAGCTTTTCTACTTCTATGTTGAATTGTTCGGTCAGTCTATTGGCAGTCTCTTCGTCATGCTTGTTTAACAATTCTTTATGGACTTTGTCTTTATATCTTGACGTAAGCCATATTGACAATAACATAGTCATTGCCCAAGTAGCAATTACGCCAGCAATTTCAGCACCTTTTTTCACACATTCTTTAGACACCACCTCTGCACATTTGGCAGCGGGTTCCATTATCTTTTCAATCATTGTTTTGTAGTTTTATGTAGTCAATACTTTTAGACAGCAAATACTCATGCTTTATCTGCACAATCGGATATTTCCAAAGATTCCAATAATTCTTGCAGAAAATAATCATAGACGAAAAAGGCCCTCCACTCGTGATGAGGGAGGGCCTTGGTGTGGGTGTATGGGGTTACTTGACGAGCACCACCAGATACTTGCTGGTAGACCAGAAGAGTTGTGGATTGGTAATGCGCAGCACATACTGCTTGTTGACATCGGGGGTGAGGGTGTAGCTGCCCGAGGGGTGCATGGTGAGGATGCGTGCCGACTTGGAGTAGAATTTGATTTCCTTGTCGATGCGGATGTCAATCTTGGCAAAGTAGTTCTTGTTGAAGTTGGACTGCAGCACCTTACCATTCTCCATGATATGCTGTTCCTTGAGTTCCTTCTTGGTGCCGAAGACAAACCATGCGGTGTTGAGCTGCTTGTCCTGGTTGCTGATGGTCTGGGCCTTCTGCTGGGCGTCGGTCTGCAGGTTCTCGACATTGTCGTTGAGGTTGTCTATCTTCTCGTCGAGTTCGGCGATGTGTATATCCTTGGCGTCGAGTTCGGCCTTGAGCCGCTGCAGCTCCTGCGCCTTGTCGTCGAGCTGCTGGGTGAGGTTGCTAATGGTCTTGCGCAGCTCGTCGCCGTTGAAGCGGCTCTCGCGCAACTGCTGCTGCAGACGCTTCATGAGCTCACGGTTGCGGGCCATGGTATTGGCAATAAACTTGATGTTCTCCTTAATCTGCGCCGTCTTGTTGGCGCCTTCGCCCTCGCGGGCTATGCTCAGTCGGTTTTCAGCCTGATTGATGGCGCTCAGTCCTTCCTGGATTTCATTGAGCGTGCTCATCATGTCATTGATTTCACTGTCGCGCTGGGCGATGATGCGCTGCAGCGAGTCGTTTTGTTCCATATTTGCCAGGTCAGGCGATGACTTCTTGCCCGTACAAGCGCCAAGCAACAGGAGTGCCAGGCATGCGAATAACTTCAATTGCTTCATAGTTTTTCCTTTTTAGATTTCTTATTATTACCAGCCACTACTATAACAAACTCTCCTCGTGGCGAATTCTCGGTGAAATGGGCGATGGCCTCGGCCAGAGTACCGCGCACGTGCTGCTCGTGGAGCTTGGATATCTCGCGCGCCACGCTCACCTGGCGGTCTTCGCCGAAGACTTCGGCAAACTGCTGGAGCGTCTTGAGCACTCGGTAGGGCGACTCGTAGAATATCATCGTGCGTGTCTCTTCGCGTAGCGACTCGAGCATTGTCTGCCGTCCTTTCTTCTGTGGCAGAAAACCTTCGAAACAGAACCTGTCGCAGGGCAGACCTGACGCCACGATGGCGGGGATGCAGGCTGTGGCGCCGGGCAGACACACTACCTCGACACCGGCGTTGGCTGCCTCGCGCGCCAGATAGAATCCGGGGTCGCTGATGCCGGGAGTGCCGGCGTCGCTCACCAATGCCACGGTCTGACCTGCCTTGAGCCGCTCGACGATGCCGGCGGTGGTGCCGTGCTCGTTGAACTTGTGATGGGCCAGCAGATGATTCTTGATGTCGAAGTGGCGGAGCAGATTGCCCGATGTGCGCGTGTCTTCGGCAAGCACTACATCGGCCTCTTTCAATATGCGTATGGCGCGGAGCGTCATATCCTCCATATTGCCCACAGGTGTCGGTATAATATATAATGTACCCATATATGGTTGCAAACTTACACAAAAATATCGGTATCGATAACCATTAGGTCAAAAAAAATAATTAGGAAAAAGGAAAAAACGTTAAAACGTGGTGATTGAGACAAAAAAGCGGCGTTTCTCTTGCTCCACTAAAAAGCTCTTCGTAATTTTGTAGCATTATGATGGAGAATATATACAGAGAAACCCATCGTCCCGGAAGAATCGAGGTGATTTGCGGTTCGATGTTCTCGGGTAAGACCGAAGAACTGATAAGGAGAATGAAGCGCGCGAAGTTTGCCAAGCAGAAGGTAGAAATCTTCAAGCCGGCGATAGACACCCGCTACTCAGACGAAGACGTGGTAAGCCATGACCATAACGCCATCCCCAGCACACCCATCGACGCCTCGGCATCGATACTGCTGCTGTCGTCAGACATCGACGTGGTGGGCATCGACGAGGCCCAATTCCTCGACGAGAGCTTGGTCGACGTGTGCAACCAGCTGGCCAACCGCGGCGTGCGCGTCATCATCGCCGGACTGGACATGGACTTCCAGGGTGTGCCCTTCGGCCCAATCCCTGCGCTGTGTGCCGTGGCCGACGAGGTGACCAAGGTGCATGCCATCTGTGTGAAGTGTGGCGCGCTGGCCTACGTGAGTCACCGACTGGTCAAGAACGACCGCCGGGTAATGCTGGGTGAGGCCCAGGAGTACGAGCCTCTCTGCCGCACCTGCTATCAGCAAGCCGTCAAGGAGGAAGGACAAAACAACCAAGAAGAATGACAAGAATATGAGCAAGGAGATAACCTTTGACCTGTTTATACGCCGCGCCGGACTGGTGGCACTCACCCTGGGTGTGTTCTGTCTGGTCAACTATCTCAGCGGAGTGCTGCTGCCCTTCTGTGTGGCATGGCTCTTCGCCTATCTGCTCTACCCCATCGTCAAGTTTGTGCAGCACAAGATGGGCGTAAGGGTACGTGCGCTCGCCATCGTCATCACCATGGTCATGGTGCTGGCGGTCATCGGCGGAGTGGTCTACCTCATCATCCCGCCTATGATTGAGCAGTTTCAGAAGCTCGGCGACATCCTCGCCCGCTGGGTGAGACAGACCACCCACACCAATGACCTCACGGCATATATCTCGTCATGGGTCGAGGAAAACCATACCGAGGTGGAGCGCTTCTTCCGCAGCGACGACTTCAACAATGCCGTCAAGAGCGCCATGCCCAAGCTGTTCAGTTTTGTGGGTCAGACCGCCAACGTCATCATCAGCATCATCGCCTCGATGATTACGCTGCTCTATATGTTCTTCATCCTGCTCGACTACGAATACCTCACCACCAACTGGATACGCATATTCCCGAAGAAGAACCGCCCCTTCTGGAGCGTGCTGGCCAAAGACGTGGAGCGCGAACTCAACAACTATATCCGCGGGCAGGGTCTCGTGGCACTGTGTATGGGCGTGATGTTCTGCATAGGCTTCTCTATCATGGACTTCCCCATGGCTATAGGCTTGGGCATCCTCATCGGCATCATGGACCTGGTGCCCTATCTCCACACCTTCGCCCTCATCCCCACCGCATTCCTTGCCATGCTCAAAGCTGCCGACACGGGACAGAGCTTCTGGCTCATCTTCGGACTGGCTGTGGGGCTCTTTGCTGTGGTACAGCTGATTACCGACATGATAGTGACGCCCAAGATTATGGGCAAGGCCATGGGCCTCAACCCAGCCATACTACTGCTGTCGCTGTCGGTATGGGGTGCGCTGCTGGGCTTCATCGGACTGATTATCGCCCTGCCCCTCACCACCCTCATCATCGCCTACTGGCAACGCTATGTGACCAAGGAGAAGGCTGGTGAGCCCGCCAGCCAGGCTGAGAGTCAACAGCCTCAACAGCAATAAGCTCCCCGCCATTACCGCCATGACACCCTCCAGCGATGCCACGACACCGGCAGTTCCGGTCAGGCCCACCGCCCTACCACCGCCACCACCCACAGCGAGCCAAATGACCAGAACAAGAATAGACATAAACTCCCTGTTACCCATCACAATACGAAACGGGTAAAAAAGTAAGGAAATTATTTGCACAGTAAAATAAATATTAGTAACTTTGCACTCGCTTTCAGAAATGATAGCTGTGAGCGACTCGCTAGCTCAGCTGGTAGAGCACAACACTTTTAATGTTGGGGTCATGGGTTCGAGCCCCATGCGAGTCACGAAGAGGAGAACGATAAGTTCTCCTCTTTTTTTGTTAATCATGCACTTTGGGCTTTCAGAAGTACGCTCTACATCTGTACAGGACACGGCTCACCCGATAAACCAGGGGACAATTCAGGACAATGATGAAATGCGGAGGCGGGGCGGACAATTTTGGGGTCTACACCAGCTACCACCTCGTTTCCCGTCAAACATAACGATGCTGCTTCTCACACCCAATAGAAGGCTGGACACTACATAATACAAAAGCAGTAGAATTGCGAAGCCATAATATGAATAACTTTCACATATGGTTGGACCATAAGTAAAACAAAAGAACACATGCTCATGCGAGTCACACAATAAAGAGGAAACTGAAAACTACTATTTATTCTTTTTTGTTTATATACAGATGATAACCAACATCATCTTTCGCCGCAGCGATAGTCCGATTACTTCTGATAAGCCGCATTATGAGAATGAACCTTTCAATATTCCAAGATCTTGGATTATGGCACAAATGTCCGATTTGTTTCTGCTTAATCCCAAAAGTGAAATAAATGACAATACTGAAATAGGTTTTATACCTATGGCATGTGTAGATGATGGCTTTTCTGGTAAACATTCTTTTGAAATTAGAAATTGGGGGGATGTAAAAAAAGGATATTGTCATTTTCAAGATGGAGATATTGGTGTCGCAAAAATCTCACCATGCTTTGAAAATTTAAAATCTTGTATATTGCAGTCTCTTCCAAATGGGGTTGGAACAGGAACAACAGAACTTGTAATATTAAGAAGTTTGGGTGTTTATGCTCCATTCTATTTATATTTGTTTAAGTCATCATGGTATATTTCGCAAGGAACAAAATACTTTAAAGGAGTAGTTGGTCAACAACGTGTTAACAAAGCAATATTCACTGAATTAGAAGTTCCACTTCCTTCAGTCGCAGAACAAGAAAGAATCGTTGCAGAGATAAAGCGTTGGTTTGGTTTAATTGATTTAATTGAAAAGGATAAATTCAATTTAGCCAATAACATCAAACTTGCAAAATCAAAAATTCTCGACCTCGCCATTCACGGCAAACTCGTACCACAAGACCCAACGGATGAGCCTGCAAGTGAACTGCTCAAGCGCATTAATCCCAAGGCAGAAATCACTTGTGATAACGGGCATTATCAGAAGTTGCCTGAAGGATGGGCTATTTTAAAAGTCGGAGATGTTGCCGAATATATCAATGGACGTGCTTTCAAACCAGAAGAATGGGAACAGACA
The DNA here is from genome assembly GCF_002251455.1 of Prevotella sp. P4-51. Lineage (NCBI taxonomy): Bacteria > Pseudomonadati > Bacteroidota > Bacteroidia > Bacteroidales > Prevotellaceae > Prevotella > Prevotella sp. P4-51. The sequence continues at coordinate 73,679 of NZ_NPJM01000017.1, read as the reverse complement.
GGTCTGCCTATTATTAGAATTCAGAATCTGAATGATCCAAATGCATATTACAATCGCACAAAAAATGAATACGAAGAAAAATATTTAATTAAAAAAGGTGATTTACTGTTTGCATGGGCAGCATCATTGGGTACATATATTTGGAAAGGTGAGGATGCTTGGCTAAATCAGCATATATTTAAAGTTGTACCTTATCCTTTTATGGATAAAAAATATCTGTACTATGCTTTCCATGCAATGATAACTGAATTCTATCGAAAATCGCATGGTTCTGGAATGATTCATATTACAAGAAAACAATTTGAGGAGATAACTCTATGGTTACCTCCTCTCGCAGAACAATATCGAATTGTACAGTATTTACAGCAAGTTTTTGAAAAGCTGGATAGTATCGTTGAAAATCTATAGATTCTCCATTATTGTATCGAGGATTGTAAATGTTTGGTTTATGGCATTTACAATCCTTTTTTGTTCTTCGTATGGAGGTATAGGCACATTGATAGCCTTGAATAACTTCTTGTTCAGGTGCGGAATGGCTGAACCGACTTTATTCTCTCTTAGCGTCTTTCGATGCAGGTTTATTACTTGTAGAACATAGTCGGTGTACATTTCTTCATGAATGGAAAGTTGCTTGAACGTGCTACCTTGATAGCCATCTACTGGCGCACGAAAAACTTCTCCAGAGTTTTCACCATCCACTAAAATCAGTAAAGTGTTTGCAGCTGTATATTTGCCTGACGTTAATACTTTAGCTTCTCGTTCTCCACGCAGATACTTCACATCAAGATTTATTCTTTCTATGCCATTTTGCTTCTCTCCATCTACCAAAGCACATAGTGTTTGCATGGGCGTAATCACCCATCCTTCGGGCAACTTCTGATAATGCCCGTTATCACAAGTGATTTCAGCCTTAGGATTGATGCGCTTGAGCAGTTCGCTGGCAGGTTCGTCCGTAGGGTCTTGGGGTACGAGTTTACCGTGAATAGCGAGGTCGAGAACTTTAGATTTTACTTGTTTGATAGTATCTTGTAGGTTGCCTTTATTATACTCTATCCAATCTACAAATGAAAACCAGTATTTAAGTTTTGCAACTATTCGTATTTGCTCATAAAGTGGAGGCAACGCTATGGGTATTTTATTCAGATTGTCTTGGGACAATTTAGGTTGGGCAGAGCCTGTAATATAGTCATCCAATTTCATAGCATTAATAACGATAGCTACAAAATCAAGCAAATTCTTATCTATTGCATCCAATACATGTGCATGATTGTTTACCCAATATTTTCCGTCAGCAAAAAAAGCATTATCTTTGCTTCTTGACAACAAATTCGCCCCATCCTCTCCGATAAGCAGCAATCTTTCATTAAAGAGATAACCATCAACCTTATCTATAATACCAGCTGCACCATAGTAATTATAAACTTTGTTTTTCTGCTTATTACGAATAGCGGAAGATACTGGTTTTCTCTCTCCATCACGATTAATTAAAAGTTCACCTATGTTTGTAAGACACCATCCATTTGGCAACTTGTTCTCATAATGCGGCTTATCAGAAGTAGCCTTCGTCTTTTTAGGACGTTTGATTTTACCTTCCTTGACAAGGCGTTCTTTCTCGGCACGGATGCGCTCGAGGAGCACTGATGCGGGCTCATCGTTGGGGTCTTGCGGTACAAGTTTACCATGTATCGCAAGGTCAAGTATCTTTTGGCGTAATGCTTTAGTATTCATTTGTTATTTCTTTTTCGGGCTATCTTCAGTTAAAAAGAATTGGCAAAACTCTCTTAACTGCTGTTGCATTTGTTCCTGTGGTATCAAGATGCGTTTATACTCTGCTATCATTGTTGGACTCATGCTACGACTCATAGCATACTCAACAACCACCTTGTCGGCATCGGGACATAGAATGATACCAATAGAAGGGTTTTCGTTTGAACGCTTTACATCACGGTCAAGAGCCTCAAGATAGAATTCCAACTGACCGAGGTCGCGCGGATGGAACTTCGTTTTCTTTAATTCTACAGCAACGAGAGCTTGTAGTCCACGATGGAAGAACAGCAAGTCAGCCTTGAACGAAGAAGCACCAACAGTCAAACAATATTCTTGATCCATAAATATGAAGTCCTTCCCCAGCTCAAGGATAAATTGCTTCATATGTTCTATCAGTCCATGCTTAAGGTGCAACTCATTATGTTTCTTTGGCAAGTTGAGGAAATCCACAAAGTAAGTATCTTTGAACATTATTGGTGAGTCTGGGTATGTTTCAAGCAATCCTTTCGACAGATTAATTTTTCTTCGCAATAATGTTTCATATGTTTGCGTAGAAATAGCACGTTGCAACTCCTTGTTCTTCAGATTTTCTTTATGTGCATAAAGTATATAGAATAAACGTTCCTCAGAGCTACGACATCGACACAAGATGTCATAATGATTAGATAAAGTCGTCAAACACAACACATCAGGAAATTGTCCAGACGGCATCTGGACAATTTCCGTTGCTTGATTGTTGCGTTCGGAATCTTGCAAGTTTGAATAATTACGATACCCAATATCATTGTTTGATGATGAATTTGCAGAAAGATACATGCCGATGACTTTTTGAAATGCGTCAGAGGAGTACTCTTCATAAAACATCACCATATTATAAATACTGCTTCGACTAAAGCCTTTTACATCTGGACGTTTTGCACGAATATATTCCGATAATTGAGAAACGACCTTACTTCCCCATTCTTCGTTTTTGAGTTTAGCAGACACATACTTACCTACAGACCATGCCGTGAATAATGTTTCATTGTTCACGGCTACAGAAGCACGGCATTTATGCTGTATAATTAATTCTACAACCTCTGCGAACTGCTTTTCTTGCAAAGAACTTATATTATTATCTATAATGTTGTTTGCCATTTTATCAATCCTCGTCAATATCTCCCAACAACTTCTCTAACTCACTCACCGCCTTGCTGATACTCTGGCTCTGCTCCTTTATAGTAGTCATCAGCTCTTCCAAGGTACGTTCCTCTTCCTCGCCACCTTGCTTAATCCAGGTGATATCGAGTGAAGTTTTGTCACGGGCTACTATCTCGTCAATGCTATATTTGCGCCAACGGCCCGATGGATTACTATCTGCATCGTAAGTCTCGGTGCGATTGTTGATGTCAGCGGGATTGTAGCACTTCACGAAGTCGTCGAGATGACGACGCTCCAACTTGTTGGTGGCAAGGGTATGCTTGACATCCGTACGGTAATCGTAGAACCAGACATCCTTGGTGGGCTGCCCCTTGGTGAAGAACAGCACATTGGCCTTCACTCCCTGTGCATAGAAAATTCCCGTAGGCAGACGGAGAATGGTATGGAGATTGAAGTCAGAGAGAAGGCGTTTGCGGATAGTCTCGCCGGCGCCACCCTCAAAGAGCACATTGTCGGGAAGCACCACTGCGGCACGGCCACCATTCTTCAGCATCAGCATCATGTGCTGGAGGAAGTTAAGCTGGTTGTTCTTGGTCTCTACATAGAAGTCCTGTCGGTTCAAGTCCACCGAACCTGCTGGACGCTGACCGAAAGGCGGATTGGCAAGAATCACATCCACCAACGACTTAGGCTCTCGTTCCAACGAGTCCTCGCAAGTGATGGGGCTACGGTCTGTGCCCACACCATGCAGATAGAGGTTCATAGAGGCGAGCGTGACCACAAGAGGCGTGATATCCATGCCACGCAAAGCCTTGTTACGCAGGAAGTCGCGTTTCTCCTTGCTTGCCGATTGATTTTTCATATAATCGTAGGCCGAAAGGAGGAAGCCACCCGTACCACAAGCAGGGTCGCATACGGTCTCGCCAATCTGCGGATTGACACAGTCGACCATAGCCGTGATGAGCGGACGCGGCGTGAAGTACTGTCCAGCGCCGCTCTTCTTGTCCTGGCCGTTGCGCTCCAATATGCTCTCATAGATGGCACCCTTCACGTCGCCATCCATAACGAGCCATTGCTCCTCATCTATCATCGTTATGACTTTCTTCAGATACACGGGCTTGTCTATCTTGTTCTGCGCCTTGGTGTAGATGGTACCGATAAGATTACCCTGGGCGCTAAGAATCTTCAACGTTTCCTCGTACTGCGAGATAAGGTCCAGGCCATCCAGACTGGTAAGGTCGTGCCACTGGTAGCCGTCAGGAATAGCCGAGTTCTCACCAAACATTTCCACATTCTCTGCATCCATCTTCAGGAAAAGCAGATAGGTAAGTTGGGTGATATAGTCAGTAAAGCCAATTCCTACTCCGGCAAGAGTGGTGGCAAGAGTCCATACTTTCTTGGTGAGCGACTGCTCGGTAGATGTATTGTTTGTCATACTTAAATGGTTATGCTGTTTTACCTAAAACTACAAAATTAAACAAAGAGAGAAGAGCGTCATCAGCTTTCTGCTTGGAACCGAACGCTGCTATCATCTGTGCTGCCTGCGTGCGGTCGTCGTCGCGAATATCATCGATGGTGCAAGCGCCATTGCTTGCCACATAGTCCACAATCTGGCTCATCAGTTCTTTCTGCCTATCCGTTATCTCTCGGTGCCACTGTCCGCACCAAAGATTGAAATACTGCCGGGCTGTAGTGCAGACACTTTCAAGCCGTTCTATCTGGTGGAAGGCAAAGCGCACCAACTGTATGATGTTGGTAATTGCCTCGCTCTCTTCCTTCTTGGTGGCACGGCGCACACAATGAGGACTAACGATGGCGTAAGAGTTCCACAACTGCCTCGTACTGAAGCGAGAGTTCTCCATCTTCAGTTTGTTCTCCAGGTCTTTCATCATGCTATAAGTGATAGGATCGCCACTCTGGTTATAGATGATGCGCAATGCCTCAATCTCGTCTGCATGTTCATTGCAGTACTGCTCAAAAGCCTCTGTTGTCTCTTCGGCTTCTTCCAATGAGAAGCCTTTAGAGATAAGCGTATCTTCGCCAGGCATGAGCGTATTGACAAAGCCAGCCGCAAGAATAAGAATGTATCGGCGCACATCGGCATGATTGGCGACAGGTGCGACAAGACCTTTGCGCTCGTTGTTGGGGGCGTTGACATCATAGTAAGGCGGCAGCGTGTCGCCCTCCAATGCCTCGTATATACGCTGTGCAATAGCGTTCATAGAGTCGCTTGCCAACCGTTCGAACTCTGCACGCTGAGAGTCGTCGGACTTATTGTGCAATCGGGACAAAGTGGAAGCCAGACGTTTCAGATACTCATCAGACAGATTGCCATGAGCGATGCGCTCAAGCAATTGCTTCAGTGTCAACCTGACGATATCGGGACTATCGCTTGGTCTGGCAACAGACTTCGCGTGCTCGGAGACACCCACAGCATCGACAAGGAAAAAGTAATCCTTGCTGAAGGCATTGGGAGTCACTGCTCTAAGCTGTTCGTCACCAATGGTGCGCACGCCGCGTCCCTTCATCTGAATGTAAAGCGGTTCGGACTCCACGTCACGCATGAACATCACCACTTCGAGTGGTTTCACGTCGGTACCCGTAGCCACCAGCGTGCAAGTGACGGCGATACGGAAGTCGCGGTCGTTGCGGAACTGGCGGATGAGTTCATTGCTGTCGCCCGACGAATAGGTAATCTTCTGTACATATCGATCCATATCGGCATCGGGACACTTCTCTCCAAATACCTCTTTGGCTATGTTCACGATATTGGCGGCATGCATCTCGTTGAGCGCAAAAATAAGCGTCTTGGGAAGATAGGCAAAGTTTGGCTCACGCTGTGGGTCATTGAACATTTCCGTATACACGGCATCGCGATATGTGGTAAGAATGAGTTTTATCTGAGAGGGATTGATTATAGAGCGGTTTAGCTCTGCCTTGGAATAATTCTTAGTCTCGCGCGTACTTATCTCCACCGTCTGGCCCGTATAACGAGTCTCCACACGCACTCGGTCGCCCCTCAAGATTGCGCCGCCATTCTCCGTCACCTCTGTCATGATGCGATACACGCGGTTGTCCACATTCACACCATCCACGATACTCTTCTCAAGCGTATAGTTTACGATGCGGTTGTTGTTGAAGAAAGCCATAGTTTCGGGAATAGGCGTTGCGGTAAGACCTATCAGTCGGGCGGTGTCAAAGTATTCAAGCACCTTGCGCCAGTTGCCGTAAATACTGCGGTGACACTCGTCGATGATAATCAAGTCGAAGAAATCATGGGGCAGCTTGGGAGTGGCAGGGAGCCTCACTTCGGCTGTCGCCTCGTCATTGTCATCCTCGTCATTGTCCACGATGTCCTCACCTTTCAGCAGTGAGAACAGACGCTGAATGGTTGAAATCAGCACATTGCAGTCGGATGGTATTTTTGCCGACTTCAAGCGCTCCACTCCATAGATATTGTTGAACGCCTCACCATTGCCTGTAAGGCGGAACGTACCAAACTCATTCTCGGCCTGCCGTCCGAGATTGTTGCGGTCGACGAGGAATAGCACTCGACGCATCGGGGTGTACGTCAGCATGCGATAGGCTGCAAGGCACGCCGTATAAGTCTTTCCCGCACCAGTTGCCAACACCATAAGGGCACGCTTTTGCCCACTACGGAAACTCTTTTCCAACTCGGTGACAGCCTCATACTGGCAGTCACGCAATCCCTTCTTGCTCAACGTAGGCAAGCCGGCAAACGGGTCGTCGATGCCAAGCATACTTACGACCTCTTTGGGCGTATGGATACGGTTGATTGTATCCCATTCCGTGTTTGTCTTGCGAAAATCTTGGAATAAGACAACCTTACCATTAGACTTAAATAAAAGGGGCGTAGGTTTCTGCCAAGTCTGGTAGCAGCCAGGAACACTCTTGGCGTAAGTGGCCACCTGGTCGCTCACTATATCCGAATCGACATCGACATCCTCACGCTTGGCTTCCAGCACACCACAAACCTTGCCGTTGACAAACATAAGATAGTCGGCCTCGAGATTACCTTCGAGCAATCCTTCACGCACAGCCACAGCAGACATCGTAGGTTCAAACTCGTCACGGTTGACTACCTGCCAACCTGCTTCTGTGAACCAACGGTCTATCTTTATTCTCGCTTTTTTCTCTGGCGTCATAGGTTATTCCTCCTCTTTTTCTGATAATAGCATATTATCGGAAGTTATCAACGGCAGCATATCATGCCCTTTTCCACTACGAATCATGTCCCCTGCCTTTCCCTTGCAAGAAATCGGCTTGGCACATTGGCTTCATACGCCATCATCGATGACCACTTCAGTATTTAACAATCTTGCCACATCTACACTCAATGCTTTCGCAATGCGCAGAAGGTTTTTAAGGTATGGCAGACTTGCATTTGTCATCCGCTTGGATGTCTTGCCAAGTCCTTACCCAACTGTTCGACAAGCCACTTATTGAATCTCTGCTTCTCGGCAAGAACTATCTTCAATCTAATGACCTGTCCTTTTGGCATACCTTATAATATATGTATGGCAAAGATACACAAAGTATGTGAGAACGCTTTGTAAATCTGTTGAAAATTTACATTATCAGAAAGAAAATTGTCGAATGGGTCAATTATCCTACACTCCATAAAGCCTCCAGAACTTTCGCCACAAACCGGCATACACGATAGAAGACACGCAACTTCAACAGACTTCTGCTGCATCATCAGTCTTATACCTGTCGTTATAGGCATATTCAAGAGGACGGGCTACTTACATGTGGCACTTATGTTATACATGGTGGCAAACTATGATTTAGATAATTAGCATATCGAAACCGAGAAATACAAGAATGATTTAGAGAAACAGGACAAGGAATTACAAACAGACATCATCTCTATTCATTTCGGCATAGTGAAAGCGGAAATGATGCGGGTGGTATATGATTCCGAGAAGATACCTGTCTCCACCCTATCGGTTATCGCCCTCACCGTGTATCGTTCCGGCATTTTTGCGGGCTGCTATCTTGTCGCAATTGATTTGGGCTATCTGGTCAAAGGTATAGCCGAGGTCGTGGGCGAGCATGGCACAATACCAGAGTACGTCGCCTATCTCTTTGGCTATCTCGAGGCGGCGCTCGTCGCCGAACTCTCCCTGATTGTCGCGTATCACTTTCTTTACCTTGTCGGCCACCTCGCCGGCTTCTCCGGTCAATCCCAATGTGGGGTAGACGATGGGATGGGGATAGATGGCGGTGTCGAGTGCCTTCTGCTGATATTCATCAAAATCCATAAGCAGTATTTGTTGTATAGTTCTATTATAATGGTAACGCGCGAACTTCGCAAATGTTGTATGGATAACGGGAAAAAGAATGGGAGCAGTTTCCAGAGCCTGCCATCTGGCTTGGCGCCCGACGACAAGGGAAAAGAAAGAGAGCAAAGGGCACGAGGGCGCAGCGGAGGCTACACGTAAGGGCATAAAAAAAACGCCTGAAAGCCCATGTCTCTCGACATCATACTCTTCGGCGGGACAAAAACTTGTTTTGTTTAAGGAAAAAGACTTTTTAATATCAACAACGAGCGGTTGTAAGTAACCACCTTAACACCCGACGCAATGTTATCACAACATCTGTGGGCATTGCCCGTCGCCTCCAGTCCTCCGACTGATTAAAAAGTTTACAGAATTTCAAATCTTTACATCATTTTCTCAACCAAATAGTTACACACTTCATATAAATGCTTCTTTTTTGTTTCACTATTACGACTGCAAAGTTACATACTTTTTACAAAATATGCATAGCATTTTCCGATTTTAATATATTAAAAATCTCTTATTGCGTGTCGATGGCCTTCATTTTGCCCGCTGGCAAGGGGCTGACGGAGGACTTTATGACCGCCCATCAGCCGATGACCGCGGGGGATGCGGGGCTACTTCAGCGTCTCGCTCTCTATCTTCTCGATGCTTCCGCTGATAGGATTGAGCAGGATGTGGCTGGTATTCTTCTTGCCGAAGAGCTCGGCGCTGAGATACTCGGTACGTCCAAACTGTCCGGCGTAGCACTCATAGGTCTTCACGATACGGCTGTCGTGGGTGAGCGTGACTTGGATTTTGTCGGGGATGTTGACGCAGAGCCCGAAATTGTCCTTGGACTCCTTCTCGGCAGGTCCGCCTTCGGGCACATTGCCCTCTGGAGCCACCATTATATAATAAGGTGTACCCGCCAAGTCGTCGGCATCGGTGATACCCAGATGCTGGGAGAAGCGGAAGAGCACGCTGCGCTCCTCGTCGGGCTGGGGAACAAAGGTGATGATGGTCTCGACGGTGTCGCTCACCATGGTTCCCTCAAAGGTCTGCAACAGCGCGCGCTCCTGGGCATCGAGGTTCTCCATCATGATGCGCAACTGGGTGCCGTCTTTGGGCATAAAGTCTGCCTGACCGCGTGCGAGCTGGTTGCGGCTCTCACGGATGTCATAGATGTCCTTGGCGGTGAGCTCAGCCATCTTGGCGGTGCTTCCAGCCGAGAGGATATCCTCGTTCATATAGTCGTTGGGATTGGGCTGCGGCTGCTTGGGAGCAGGCACAAACCGCTCGGGCAGCGCCACCTGGCGTCCCTTGGCATTGATGGCGAGCAGCAGTCCGCTCTCGTCGCGGTCTACCTCGCTGATGCTGAGTTTCTTATCCAGATTGAGGGTAAACTGCTTGGTAGAATCGGGCACACCGATGGTGTTCATGCGGATGTCTACCACCCTATAGGTCTCGGCGGGATGGAGCGCCACGTCCTTCTTCTTCATGTAGCGGAAGGCGTACATGGCAAACTGTCCGGGGGTGTAGGTGGTCTTCTCTACCTTGACGGCAAATCTCAGCGCCGTCTTGGGCAGAAAGTAAGTGGTTCCGGCCACAGTCTGTTGGGCCAGGGAAACGCCCATGCCGGCAAGCAGCATCAGCGCCGAAAGGATATACTTTTTCATTGCGTGTGTTATAATTTGCTTTTGTATTGTCTATGATGTTATCAGTCTTCGATGTAGCGGAACGCTGCGGGCAGGGAGTCCACGATGTCGCTCGCCACGAGGCTCTCCATTCCCTTGGTGCGCACTGCCAGGTCTCCGGCAAGTCCGTGGAGATACATACCCAGCATGCAGGCCTGCTGATGCTGGTAGCCCCGCGCCAGAAGTCCAGTGATGACGCCCGTGAGCACGTCGCCGCATCCGGCAGTAGCCATTCCGGCGTTGCCCGTGGTGTTGAATATCACTTGTCCCGAGGGCAGGCACAGGGCGGTGTAGTGTCCCTTGAGCAGTATGTATGCCTGGAGGCGCGCTGCCATTTCCGATGCGCGGTTGAGCAGTTCACAGCTGTCGTGCGACGCCGCCCCCAACAGGCGCTCCATCTCCTTGGGATGGGGCGTGAGGATGCAGTCCTTGGGCAACTGCTGCAACCAGGCGCGATGGGCAGCCAGTATGTTGATGGCATCGGCGTCGATAACCACCGGGCAGTTGGCTCGGCGCAGCTGGGATATAAGCGAGAGGGCCGTAGTCTCGTCGGTACCCAGTCCGGGACCTACACCCATGGCCGAATAGGCTATGGTGTCTAACGCCTCGGTAAACCTGAGTTCGCTGGCATCCATCTGCAGCACCGCCTCGGGCACCGCCATCTGCATGACGGTATAATTGGCCTTGGGCGTATGCACCGACAGCTTGCCCACTCCCGAGCGCAGACAGGCTCGGGCTGACAGTATCGCCGCTCCCGACATGCCGTAGCTGCCGGCTATCAGCAGCGCATGGCCCATCTCTCCCTTGTGGGCAAAGGGCCAACGACGGCGCAGAAACGAGCGCAACTCTCCCTCCTCGACGAGCGAGAAGCGGCTGTCCTTACTCTCAGCAAAAGACTTGGAGAGACGGATGTCGAGCACCTTGACCTCGCCCAGATAGGGCTGGTTCTCGGCAAAGAGCATCGAGAGCTTGAGCTGCTGGAAAGTGAGGGTAAGGGTGGCGCGCACGATGTTGGCTCTGACATTGCTCGAATTGTCTTCGGGCATCAGGCCCGAAGGCAGGTCGATGCTCACCACGGGCGCTTCACTCTGGTTGATATACTTGACGAGCGAGGAGAAGCCTCCGGCGAGAGGCTTGTCGAGCCCAGCCCCGAAGAGTCCGTCGACAACGAGCGTATCGGCATCGAGCACGGGCGGGTCGAAGTTTACCTTGACCTCGACAAAATTTTCCACCTTGACGCTTTCGACCAGCCGTTTCTTGTTGGCGGCACAGTCGGGCGAGAGGTTGTTGTGGATGTTGAAGAGATAGACCGTCACGGTAAAACTGCGCTCGGCCAGCAAGCGCGCCACAGCCAGGGCATCACCGCCATTATTGCCAGGTCCGGCAAAGACGATTACCCTCATGGGCACCCAGCGTCGGGCTATCTCATCGGCCACTGCCGACGCCGCGCGTTCCATCAGGTCGATGCTCTTCACGGGCTCGTGTTCGATGGTATATCTGTCCCACTCCTTTATCTGTCTGCTCGTAAATATTTTCATACCTTGCAAAAATACGAAAAAATGACTAACTATCGTAGCTGTTTTCCTATATTTTTTGTAATTTTGCCGAGAAATTATTAAATTCATACTCATGAGTATCGTACAGATTAAGGACAAAAGGTTCAAAACGTTTATTAGCGAGGACGAAATCCAGCAACGCGTCAAGGCCGTCGCCGACAGGATCAACCATGACATGGAGGGCAAGAAGCCCCTGCTCCTGGCCGTGCTCAACGGCTCGTTTGTCTTTGCCGCTGACTTGATGCGCCACATCACTATCCCATGCGAGATATCGTTTGTCAAGTTGGCATCGTATGAAGGCACCGTCTCTACAGGCAAGGTGGTCGAAGTGATGGGACTCAACGAAGACATAACCGGACGCGACGTCATCATCGTCGAAGACATCGTAGACACTGGCAAGACCATGGAGCGCATGCTCGACACCCTGGGCACCCGCAACCCCAACTCGCTGCACATCTGTACGCTGCTGCTCAAACCCGAGAAACTGAAGATACCCCTCAACATAGAGTATGCAGCCATGGAAATCCCCAACGATTTCATCGTGGGCTATGGACTTGACTACGACCAGGAGGGTCGTAACCTCAGAGACATTTATACATTAGTAGAAGGATGAAGAATATAGTTATTTTCGGTGCCCCCGGTTCGGGCAAAGGCACCCAAAGCGACAAGATGATTGCTCAGTACGGTTTTGAGCACATCTCTACCGGCGACGTGTTGCGCAATGAAATCAAGAACGGAACCGAGCTGGGCAAGACCGCCAAGAGTTATATCGACCAGGGACAGCTTATCCCCGACGAGCTGATGATAGACATCCTTGCCAGCGTATACGACAGCTTCGGCAAAGAGCACAAGGGAGTCATCTTCGACGGATTCCCCCGCACCATCCCCCAGGCTGAAGCCCTCAAGAAGATGCTGGCTGAGCGCGGACACAAGGTGGCTGCCATGATTGAGCTCGACGTTCCCGAAGACGAGCTGATGAAGCGTCTCATACTCCGCGGACAGCAGAGCGGACGCAGCGATGACAACGAAGAGACTATCAAGAAGCGCCTCAACGTTTATCACAACCAGACATCTCCCCTCATTGAATGGTACGCCAAAGAAGGCATACACCATCACATCAACGGTCTGGGTGAGCTCGACCGCATCTTTGGCGACATCACTGCCGTCATCGACAATTTGTAATATCATAAAAGGCTGAAGCAGCGTGCCGGCAGACGTACCTATGCAGATAGTTACGACAAGCACGACACGGCGCTTCAACCTTTTTTCGTTTTATTAGACTCCACTTTTCACCAACTCCTTATCATCTATTATAATTATGGCAGAATCCAATTTCGTTGACTATGTAAAAATCTGTTGTCGCTCGGGCAAGGGCGGACGCGGCAGTATGCACCTGCGCCACGTGAAGTACAACCCTAATGGTGGTCCTGACGGTGGCGATGGAGGACGCGGAGGAAGCATCTACCTCCGTGGCAATCACAACTATTGGACGCTGCTCCACCTCAAGTTCCAGCGTCACGTATTTGCCGAACATGGAGGCAATGGTGGCCGCGACAAGTGTCACGGCACCGATGGTAAGGACATCTATATCGACGTACCCTGCGGCACTGTGGTCTACAACGCCGAGACGGGCAAATACGTGTGCGACGTCAACTACGACGGACAGACTGTATTGCTGCTCAAGGGCGGACGCGGCGGATTGGGCAACTTCCAGTTCCGCACAGCCACCAACCAGGCTCCTCGCTACGCACAGCCGGGCGAACCGATGGAGGAGATGACCATCATCCTCGAGCTCAAGCTGCTTGCCGACGTCGGACTGGTAGGTCTGCCCAACGCCGGAAAGTCCACCCTGCTCTCGTCGCTTTCGAGCGCACGGCCCAAGATAGCCAACTATCCCTTTACCACCCTCGAGCCCTCATTGGGCATCGTAGACTATCATGACCACCAATCGTTTGTCATGGCCGACATCCCCGGCATCATCGAGGGAGCCAGCGAGGGCAAGGGATTGGGACTGCGCTTCCTCCGCCACATCGAGCGCAACTCGCTGCTGCTCTTCATGGTGCCCGGCGACACCGACGATATCAAGCGCGAATATGAAGTGCTGCTCAAGGAGCTGCAGCAGTTCAACCCCGAGATGCTCGACAAGCACCGCGTGCTGGCGGTCACCAAGTGCGACCTGCTCGACGACGAGCTTATCGACATGCTGCGCGAGACTCTGCCCGACGACCTCCCCGTGGTGTTCATCTCTGCCGTCACCGGCAAGGGACTGCCCGAGCTCAAGGATATCCTGTGGCGTGAGCTCAACAGCGAGAGCAACAAGCTGGCAGACATCACAGCCGAAGACACGCTGGTGCACCGCGACAAGGATATGAGCCGCTTTGCCGAAGAACTCCACGACGAGGGCGAGGATATCGAGTTTGTCGATGAAGACGACATCGAAGATATCGAAGACCTGGAAGATTTCGAATACGACGAGGAGGACTATGATGACCAGCAAGACTGAACCCCGTCTGCTCTGCTATGACCTCGGCGAAGGGGTCACAGCCTTCTCCACCACCCGACATGGCGGCGTGAGTGAGGCCAACTACGCCTCGTTCAATATCAACCCCTACTGCGGAGACAGCGCCGACCACGTGGCACGCAACCGCCAGCTGCTGGCCGACAGGCTCGGACTGCCCGCCTCCCACATCGTCCTCCCCCACCAGGTCCACGGAATCGAGCACCGCGCCGTGGCGCCCGAACTGCTCGACATGAGCGACGTCGTGCGCGACAAGATACTCGACGGAGTAGACATGGTGACGACCTCGATGACCGGCGTGTGCATCGGAGTCTCCACCGCCGACTGCATCCCTGTATTGCTCTACGACCCCGTGGCCCGCGCCACCGCCGCCATCCATGCCGGATGGCGCGGCACCCTGCAGCGCATCTGCCAGCGTGCCGTCATGGCCATGCAACTCCACTACGGCACCACCCCCGACAGGCTGCGCGCCGTGGTAGGACCAGGCATCTCGCTTGCCAACTTTGAAGTGGGACAGGAGGTCTACGACCAGTTCTTGCAGGCCGGCTTCGACCTCACCGACACCGCCGAGTGGCACACCAAGTGGCACCTTGACCTGCCCGGCATCAATATCCGGGAGCTCATCGGCTGCGGCGTGGCGCCCGAGCATATCCACCATGCCGGCATCTGTACCTTCGACCATGCCGACGACTACTTCTCGGCGCGCCGTCTCGGCATCGACTCCGGACGCATCTACACCGGTATCCTGATGCGATGACATCCCACACCCCGACCATTAACCCTTACTCCTAAAAGTCTACCTTTATACATATGAACATCAAGCATACACTGACATGGGCCCTGCTGGCGACATTGCTGTCGGCATCCACCCCAGCCAACATCAAGTTCACCCCAGCCGAAACCCAGCAGATAAGCATCAGCACCCCTGGACTCTTTGACAAGAGCAAAGCCTTCAGCATCGACTTCACCAGCATGGGCGACCGAGCCTACAGCTTCCCGCTGCCCGTGGGCAAGGCTACGCTCTCTGACAAGGAAGACCGACTGGAAATCACCTCCAAGAAGGGCGATGCCGTCAAGGCAATGTTTGACGGCTGCGTACGACTCGCGCGAAAGATGGACCGCCACGGCAATGTCATCGTGATACGCCACGACAATGGTCTGGAAACTGTCTATGAGAACAATGCGCAGAACCTGGTGCAGAGCGGACAGACGGTAAAGGCCGGACAGACCATCGCCATCATCGGCAACGACGGCGAGCAGGGTCTCTGCCGCTTCTTCATCATGGTCAACGGCTCACGCGTCAACCCCGCCACCATCGTCAATGCCCGCAACCACCGACTCTACCGTCAGGTGCTGGCGTTCGAGAAGCGCGGCGCCAATATCCGTATAACCCACATCGACGGAGAGAGCAACGAGAAGCGCGGACTGACCCTCGACCCCGACGAGGAAACCAACCCGTTTGAAAACAGCAGCAGCTTCGAGCTCGACCTTACCCAGATAGAGGAGGAGCACTGGGCCTACCCGCTCCCGGGTGCCAAGGTCATCAGCCCCTATGGCGGCAGACGGCGCCACAGTGGCGTAGACCTCAAGACCAAGCCCAAAGACAACATCGTGGCTGCTTTCGACGGCGTCGTCACCCGCTCCGCCCCCTTCTCGGGCTATGGCAACTGCATCATCATCCGCCACGCTTTCGGTTTTGAGACGCTCTACTCCCACCAGTACAAGAACCTGGTCAAGGTAGGAGACAAGGTCAAGGCCGGAGACGTCATCGGACTCACGGGGCGCACGGGGCGGGCCACCACCGAGCACCTGCACTTCGAGGTCAAGTACCGTGGCGTGCGCATCAATCCGTCCACCATCTTCGACCATACCAAGCGCAGTCTGAAAGCCACCACCCTCGTGCTGGGAAAGAACGGCAGCGTGAAGACCAAGAAATAACCCCCGCTACCCCACACCTTCGCCCCGCCCGCCATCACCCCGCCGACGGCAGCGACGGCACCTGGCTGAGCATCCATAGACTCCAGACCACAGCAGCAATAAAGGCAAGCACCCATGACAGAGGTGCTTGCCTTTATTGTTATTGCTGCGATTTCGGGGGGCGAGCCTGGCCCTTGGCATACCTCTCGTTACAGAGGCAGCCCCTATCGCCATGACCGTGGCGTCAGTCTTCAGTGGTCCATTTCACCATCTTGGCCAGTTGCAGGAAATAGTCGTTTGACCAGATGTCAAGTTCCTTGGGATTGCGGACAAAGGGCAGCACGTCTGCCTTGACCTGCTTGATGTCTGCCGATGCCAGTCGCTCGCTCAGCTTGTCCAGAAACGACTCCTTGGTGATATCCTCCTGATTGAACTGTAAGGCCCATTCATGTAGGTGGGCAAAGTCAAGAGGAATATTGTGGCGAACGTACCATTCGAAGTCATACCAGTCACGGCCTTTCACCCTATTCTTCCACGCCCGATACAGCAATGCGTGCATCTTGCCTGCAAACAGGTCTGGCAGAGTGAAGCATCGTGTCATGAATGACTGTGGCTGGAGAAGCAGTTTCTGTTCGGTATCAAACTTCAATGGTGGTTGCGTGTCTACTTCTATCTTTATCTTTACCGTTTTCTCCGTCTGGAAGGTGATATCATAGACATCAGTGTTATCCTTCAAGAAGGCAGACTCCACTTTGCCAAAGTTCTTCTTGTCTTTCTTCTTGATCTCAACCTCGCGACCGACGAGGGCAAACTGATTGACTATCGGCTGGAAGTATCGGGTAAAGTCGAAGTGGTCATTGGGAGAGACGAGCGAGAAGTCCATATCTTCAGAGAAGCGCTGCAAACCATGGAAGATACGCAGACAGGTGCCGCCATAAAAGGCTGCCTCGTCAAAGAAGCCCCCATTATACAGCCCTGCAAGGATTACCTGCTGATTGACCTCGAAGATGGCATTGCGCCTCTGCTGTTCGGTCGTAAGTTCATAGACCGACAACATCTGATTGTATATTTCGTTTGTGCTCATTTCTTCATATATTTTATCAGAGTTTCTATCGATTTTCCCTTTTTCCCGACTTGTGCATACCGCTCAAAGATACCTACATCCATACACAGGAAGTCATCTATGTCCATGCGGATGTCACCTTCCAGATAAGCCTCAACATCCTTCAGATAGCGGAGGTTGACATTAGGAGAATTGGCTATCAGATCGCACAGCGCCTTTTCGGGTGTAGCCATCAGAAACGAGTAGCTATGCTGGTTGATGCTTGTCACGCCTACAGAGAAGGCCTCGCGCGAAATCATCTGATACTCGAAGCGCCCCACGGGGGTATCAAAGTGGCGGGAGTGCTTTATCGTCATCGACTGGGTGGTATAGACTGCCTCGGGTATCAGTCCGTAATAGCGCAAGGCTGTCTGTCTGGACACATACGAAGGGGCATAGAGATGATTGGCTATCAACTCTGTTGACAGGCTCACCCGCGATACCTTGGGGGCTATCACATATAGCCCTCTCTTAAGACGTATTACCTTGCCTGCCGTCTCAAGTTGAAGCACCTTTTGATTACCTGCCGACATTTCCGGGAATAGAGATGCCACCGTAGCGGTGCTTACTGGAATGTTGCCAATATGCTCTAAGTCCATAATCATGCCACAAAGATAGTCAAAACTGGTACAGTAAACAAACTTTTTATTGTTTTTCTGTACCAATTTTGGCTGTTTTTGCAATTTCGAGGCCATCCATGGGCTCCATGAGGCTTGGTTTGTGCATGCCATGACCTTATTGGTTGCTTCCAAATTGACTATAGAATGTTCTTTAATCAGAAACAGTGGCGACAACATCGCTTTTGGTATAACAACAATTGTTTCTAACACTTGCCGAACGTTTTTTCGCATCGTTTAGGCATCCTTTTCATATAAAAGCAGTATATTTGCGGTGTAAAATATGATACTGGTATCAAAAAATATACCCTAATATGATATTCGAACGTAAGAAATACTTGAATGAGCTTATCGCAGGACGCGGAAACGGACTTGTGAAAATTATTACGGGTGTCAGACGATGCGGAAAGTCCTTTCTGCTGTTCAATATCTGGCACAACTGGCTGTTGAAACATGGAGTGACTGGCAGCCACATCATCGAGATACAACTTGATGACTTCCGAAACCGACGACTGAGAAAACCTGATGCTCTACTTGACTATATAGACTCCAAGGTAGTTGATGATGGCAATCCTTTTTATATTGTTTTGGATGAGGTACAACTGGTGGAAGATTTCATAGAGGTTATCCTTAGTTTAACCCACATAAGGAATGTGGATGTGTATGTATCGGGGTCAAACTCCAGATTCCTGTCGAGCGATATCGTAACGGAATTTCGTGGCAGAGGTGACGAAATACGCATCTGGCCTCTCACCTTCGATGAGTATTTCAAGGGTATTGGCGGCGACATACGCAAGGCATGGTTGGATTACTATACTTTTGGAGGACTCCCGCAGGTGGCTTTGCTGGAAACAGAAGAGAAAAAAACCGATTATTTGCATAATCTGTATGAAACTACCTATCTCCGTGATGTGATAGAGCGCAACCATTTGCGCAACCCTGAAGGAATGAAAGAACTTGTGCGAGTATTAGCTTCAGGAATAGGTTCGTCTACCAATCCAACGAGAATAGCCAACACATTTCAGTCTGCACAAGGCGTGTCCATAAAGCGAGATACGATAAAGCTATATATTGAATATCTGGAAGACTCATTCTTGATAGAGGAGGCCTTGCGCTACGACGTGAAAGGCAGAAAGTATATTGGTACCGAATCCAAGTATTACTTTGCCGATATTGGCATCCGCGCAGCTATTCTCGACTATCGTCAGCAAGAGGAAACACACATTATGGAAAACATTATCTACAATGAGCTCCGCAGTCGTGGATATAATGTGGATGTTGGGTTGGTTGAACTTGGGGGCAAGGACGAGAACGGAAAGTTTGTCAGAAGAATGCTGGAGGTTGACTTCGTGGTAAACCGCCCTCCATATAGAGTGTATATCCAGTCGGCTTACCACATGCCCACGACTGAGAAAGAGGCCCAAGAGAGCCGTCCGTTACTGTCAATCAACGACCACTTTCGAAAAATAGTCATTGTTGGTGACGACATCCATCGTAAGGAAGACGAATTTGGTATTCTGACCATTAGCTTATTGGATTTCCTGACAGATAAAGAGCTATTAAACCAATAGCCTCAGCCCATATATCCAGCCACTGAGGCTAAATAGTGCATGCCATGACCCTCTCCATATTGATTGCGAGGTTGGATTTAGTCATTGCGTGACGGTATTTATTCTTTGCGGGCCACGATTTGGCCATATCAGGTCGCGAAGTCAGGTTATTTGCGGTCGGCAGAGGTTTCGGGAGAATTGGAGGCGGGCGGTTGGGCCTAATAAAATATCCGCAATGCCTGTCTATGGGCATTGCGGATAATGCTATGCTACCTGAGCCTCTGGCTGCGGTGGCTATCGTCGTGGGGCTTGCGCCCGGTTATCTACTTGCTGTGCTTTTGCCAATACTTGGCGCCTTTGGCCTTGAGTTTCTCGGTGAAGGCGGCAGACTCGGCATCTACCTGTGCCTCCTCTTCGGGTGTGGCAAAAGCGTGGCGGTAGCCTTTCACATCGTTCCAGTGGCCGCGGGTGAAGTCGGGCACCTCTACCGGCTTGTTGCCATTGTCCATCGACAGCGAACCGAGCTCTGCCAGACAGCACCATTCGCCCAGGTCATAGACATCCATGTCGAAAGGCAGCCCGTGCTGCAGACAGTAGACCAGACGGCTGTCCATGATGTAGTCCATACCTCCGTGGCCGCCTACCTTCTTGGCCTGAGCCAGATAGCGGGTCACGATGGGGCTCTCATATTTCTTGGTGAGCGCACGGCGGTCGGCGGCGGGCATATAGGAGTGGCCCGAGAGATTGTCGGCCGACGGGCGCACGCCACTGTTCTTCATCTCATCGCCCGAGAGCGCGTAGCCCTCAGTAGGATATTTGTTGGCAAAGCCCTTGGTACCCGTGAGCTGGTACATGCGGTTGTAGGGCTGGGGCGTCATGGTGTTGTGGTGTATCTCGATAACCTTGCCGTTCTCGGTGCTGATGAGGGTGGTGGTATGGTCGCCGTTGGCAAACTTCTCGCAGGGCTTGCCCGAGAGCTTCTCTGCCCACGCCTTACCGTTCACCGACTTGGTATCCATAGCCACGAGAGTTTTCATGCGGTCGCCGCGGTGTATATCCAGCACCTGGGCGATGGGGCCCAGACCGTGGGTGGCATATACATCGCCCCGGAATTTCTGGTTGAAGTCCAAGCGCCAGCCCAGACGGTCATTGGCGTCCTTCTTCCAGTACATATCCCAGAACTGGGAGAGGTCATGGCGATAGGCACCCTGCACATAGAGCACCTCGCCGAACACTCCGTGCTGCGCCATATTGAGGCTGTTGAGCTCGAAAAAGTCATAACAGCAGTTCTCAAGCATCATACAGTGCAGGCGGGTCTTCTCGCTGAGGTCGATGAGCGACCATATCTCGCGCAGGTTCATGGCCGACGGCACCTCGATGGCCACGTGCTTGCCATGCTCCATGGCATACTTGGCCACAACAAAGTGGTGGAGCCAGTCGGTGGCGATATACACCAGGTCGATGTCCTTGCGCTCGCACAACTTCTTGTATCCGTCCTCACCATAATATATATCTGCCGGGGGCATGGATGCGGCGCGCAGAATGGTGTTGCAGGTGTCGGCGCGCTCGCGCTCATGGTCGCAGAGGGCCATCACCTGGGTGCCGTTGATATGGGTAAAGCGGCGCACGGCGTCGGGACCGCGCATGCCCAGTCCTACAAATCCCACGCGCACCACCTTGAGCTTGGGTGCGGTGAGTCCCAGTGCGGGCTGCTGGCCGGCAGGACGTTCGGGAACCTGGGTGACAATAGTGCCATCCACTGTCTTGTAGGGCCAGTCAAAGGCCACCTGGGCGCTGGCGGTGAGCGCTGTCATAAACAGTCCCACCAGTATCAGCAAAGTGATGATTTTCTTGTTCATTACGTCTTTAATTTAGATTGTTATGCAAAGTTAAGGCTTTAATCATCAATCCCCAAACGAAAGGGACGAAAAACAACATGCCCGGAACGTTTTTTATCTTCACGTCCCGGGCACGCCGTGTGGTTATTTCGGCCTCCTGTCTATTTGCAGGTGGCGATATTAAACTCGTTGACCTTGGATATCTTGTGGTTGTTGCCCTCGATGACCGAGATGCACAACTTCACGTTACCGACCTTGATGCGGTTGTCGGCCTTGACCAGTGCGGTGTAGCGTATGCCGCATCCGGGGGCAATCTTCTCCACATGCACGCCGGGCGAGATGAAGATATGGCGGTTGCCGGTGGCTTCGACCACCATGGGCTGTACATCATAGATGGTCTGACGGCCGTTGTTGTAGACCTCAAAGACCACCTTGCACAGCTCGTTGCGGCTTATGCGGTTGTCGCCATTGGCGTCTATAAACCGGGCGTTGCGTATCTCTATCGTCGGCGTATAGGTTATGCCCTCGGCGATATTCTCCACGCTCGACGAACCGGGCAGCACCTGCGTGGGCTTAGTGCCCTTCTCGCTGTTACCGCCATCGCCGGGGGTGAACTCGATGCGGTCGTCGCCGCCGTTGTTCTCGTCGAAACCGCTGCCATATCCGGCTTCGCTCTGCTGGGTGGTCACGGGTTGCTGGGCGCGTGGACGCTGGCGCCGCTGACGGCTGGTATAGATGTCGTCGCCATAGTCGCGCTGACGCTGGCGACGGCTGGCATATCCGCCGTTGTCATAGCCCTGCTGTCGCTGCTGGTCGGCGGCGTTGCCGATGATGCCACCCAGCACGGCGCCACCCGCCATGCCCACGA
Source organism: Prevotella sp. P4-51 (assembly GCF_002251455.1). NCBI lineage: Bacteria > Pseudomonadati > Bacteroidota > Bacteroidia > Bacteroidales > Prevotellaceae > Prevotella > Prevotella sp. P4-51. The sequence continues at coordinate 51,827 of NZ_NPJM01000017.1, read as the reverse complement.
TGGTACCCATGTCGTGACCGCGCGGTCCGTCGCTGATGCCACCGATAGCACTACCCAATATCGAGCCGAAGGTGGCACCTGTATAGGCGCCCTGTCCGGCGTAGGTGCCGCATCCGCTCATCATCAGGAGCGTCGAAGCGGCTATTGCTGCGTATTGTTTCCTCATTCCCTTCACTGGTTTTAGTTACTGTTATGCTTGCAAAAGTAATCAATTCCACCGTCACCGCCATGGTTTTTCCCCTAAATCGCAATAGGGTTTCCCCTATTATTATAATTAAGGTGTAGATGACAGCGCCGTCATCACCGTGGCTACCCAAAAGGCTCCCGCTGCCTCTCTTGGGGCAGACGGGAGCCATGCTTATGCGGTCGGTTCACACCGAGTGATTACCAGATATGGGCGCGCTTGTCGGGAGCCAGATAGAGGCGGTCGGTGGGGTGGATGTTCCAAGCCTCATACCAGGCGTCGATATGGGGCAGAGCGGCATTGACACGCAGATGGTTGGGCGAGTGTACGTCGCTGTTGACGAGGTAAGCCACAAACTGCGGAGCCACATTGCTGGCCCAGATGCGGGCATAGGAGAGGAAGAAGCGCTGGGCTGCGCTGTAGCCGTCCTTCTCGGGCAGAGGCTGCTTGGCCATCACGTTCTGCAGGGCACGGAATGCCACGTTGATACCGCCGTTGTCGCCGATATTCTCGCCAAGGGTCTTCTCGCCATTGACCTTCAGGCCGGGCTGTACCTCCTGTGCGCTAAACCAGCCGGCCAACACCTTGGTGCGCTGGCTGTAGTTGGCCTTGTCCTCGTCGGTCCACCAGTTGTTCAGGTTGCCGTCCTTGTCAAACTGGCAGCCCTGGTCGTCGAAGCCGTGGCTCATCTCGTGGCCGATGACGGCTCCGATGGCGCCATAGTTGGCGGCGTCGTCGGCCTCGGCGTCAAAGAACGGAGCCTGGAGGATGGCTGCCGGGAAGTTGATACTGTTGAAGGTTGGGGCATAGAAGGCGTTGACCATCTGGGGATTGCAGGCGAAGACAGTCTTGTCGACAGGCTTGCGCCACTTCTTCTCCAGACTGCGGCGGCGCAGGGCGGGGATAATCTCGTCGTAGTTGGCGCGCAGGCTCTTGCTTTCGTCTATCTGCACGTACTCTTCCATGTTCTGCCACTTATCGGGATAACCTATATTGATACGCATACTGCGCAGCTTCTCTATGGCCTTAGCCTTGGTGGCATCGGTCATCCATGTGTTCTCGCCGATGCGCTGGGCGAAGGCGTCCTGCAGGTTGTGTACCATCTCCACCACTCTCTGCTTGCTGCTCTCGGGGAAGTACTTGGCGACATAGAGCTTGCCGATAGACTCGCCCATGAGTCCCTGGACAAATCCCAGTCCGCGCTTCCAGCGGGGCTGCTGCTCCTTGACGCCATAGACGGCCTTGGTGTATTCGAAACGGCGGTTGACGAAGTCGTCGGAGAGCAGGCTCACAGACGAACTGATGACGCTGGCCTCCAAGCTGGCCTTGAGGGCGAAGAGGTCGGCGGTGGCGAGTATCTTCTCTACCTCGTGGATGGGCTCGGGCTGACCCACATCGACAGAGTCAATGTCGGAAGGATAGCCATAAGCCAGACAGAGCTGCTTCCAGTCGATGCCGGGATAGTCGCGCAGCAGGTCCTGCCAGCTCATCTTGTGGATATTGGCCTGAGGGTCGCGGCTCTTCACCTGGTCGTAGCTCTGGCGGGCTATCTGGTCTTCGATGGCGAAGGCTGCCTGCATCTTCTTCTCAGCCATGGCCTCGCTGTTGCCCACCATCTTGAAGAGGTCTTTCATCAGACTCTTGTAGGCGGCCACCACTGCCTTCTGCTGCTCATTGGGCTGGGTATAGTATTCGGGGTCAAGACCGATGCCACCCTGGTTGGCACCGAAGATGTACTGGTCAGAGTTGATGGCGTCCTGGCCCAGTCCGAAGCCGAAGAGCATGGTGCCGTAGCCCTTGGCACCCAGTTCGTACATCACGCGCTCACACTGCTTGCGGTTCTTGATGGCAGCCACCTTGGCAAGGGCGGGCTTGATGGGCTCGTAGCCCATACGGTTGCGAGCCACCGTGTCCATATACATACGGTAAAGCGAACCAATTTTCTGGCCCACTGTGCCCTGGGGCATGTGCTTCTCGGCATACTCCTTCACGAGGTCGCGTATGCGGTCGTTGTTCTGCTCGTCCAAATCGGTAAACGAACCGTTCATGGGGTGTACGGCGTCGAGTGGATGGCTCTTGAGCCAGCCGCCGGCAGCAAACTGGTAGAAATCTTCACCGGGCTTGACTTCAAGGTTCATGTTGGCCTTGTCAATGCCGCTTTTGAGTGTTTGGGCAGAGGTCATGCCTGAGATGGCGAGTGCCGCGATTAACATTTTAATTTTCATTTGTAGGGTTATTTTGTTGATTAATTGTTTCCGTCCTGAGTGCCACGATGATGGTAGAGGCTATCCTCGTCAAGGTGGGCCTTTATGAGATTGTTTTCTTGTCTGCTTCAGTCTTTCAGACATCCAATGGGAACTACGAATACGCCATCTTTTCTTCGATAGGCATAATCGCCAGTACCTGTAAGCACCATCATGAAGGAAGGCTCATTCATCTTTTCTGTATTTATTTTTTCCTTAAGAGTCAACAGATTGGCTGCCCCTTCATTGACGAGCCTGTCACCACCCAGCTTAACCTCAACAAGTCCGTATTTTCCATTACGGAGATGTATCACGGCATCACATTCCAGCCCGTTCTTGTCTCGATAATGATACACCGCACCATCCAGCGCATCTGCAAATACCCGCAAGTCACGGATACACAGGGTCTCAAAGAAGAGCCCCATAGTGTTGAGGTCGCCAATAAGGTCATTTGGACCAAGTCCCAATACTGCGGTGCCTATCGAAGGGTCTATGAAGTATCGGGTGTTGGCCGTGCGGATGGCTGTCTTTGAGCGGAGGTTGGGGTTCCAAGCCTCAGAGTCCTCTATGACAAATATCTTTCGCAATGCCTCCAAATAACCGCCTGCCGTCTTTACGCTTATTTCATTTTCATCATTGGTCATCATGTCTGCCACTATAGTTCCGATGGTTGCCTGCGAACCTTGGTTACGGGCGTATGAACGCAAAAGCAGCCTCGTTGTCGTACTATTGCGGTTAACTCCATCCACTCGGGAAATATCTTTTTTGATAATGGCGTCCACATAATCGAACGCTTGCGCCAGGGCAGCCTCGCCTTGCAAATTGCATGCGAAGGGCCAGCCACCGCGGCAAATCAAGAAGGCAATGTCATCTATCTTCAGCTTGTTTACGGCGACGATTTTTTCAGGAGTTCCAAACAGATGAGCCAAGCTAACACCGCCATTTGACTCTCCTGACTCATAGAGGCTCATTGGACGCATGGTCAACCAGCTGAACCGTCCTGTACCAGAGTGGTGTATCTCTTTTTCTTCCGCGGGAACGGCAGAGCCTGTCAAGACAAATTGCCCTACCTCGCGCCTATGGTCAATCTCAAACCTTATGGCATCCCACAGCTTCGGTGCCAACTGCCACTCGTCAATCAGTCTCGGAGTATCGCCATCCAGCAACACGGAAGCGTCAATCTCCGCCATCTCCAGATTGGTTGCCAACGACGTAGGATTATCCATATACAAGATGCTGTTTGCCTGCTGTTCGGCGGTGGTGGTCTTCCCGCACCACTTGGGACCTTCTATCAATATGGCTCCTTTGCTTGCCAACTTCTTGGCAAGCATTTGGTCTGCGATTCTATGTTTGTACTCCATATCTTCAAATGATTTGATTTACAGCTGCAAATATACATCTTTTTTCTGTTATTTCCTCAGTTGGCGCATTTTTATTTCCTCAGTTGGCGCATTTTCACTTCCTCAGTTGGCGCGATTTCGCTTCCTCAGTTGGCGGAAATGATGGTTGACGGGGTGGTCGGCGTGGTGAGAAAAGCCCTTGAGCCAACTGCCGGCGATCAACTGGTGAATACATCACCTGACTTGACCTCAAGGGGCATGCTGACCGTCATCGTCGGCACGATATTCGAGTATATCGCCGGGCTGGCAGTCGAGAGCCTGACAGATGGCTTCGAGGGTGGTGAAGCGTATGGCTTTGGCCTTGCCCGTCTTGAGTACCGAGAGGTTGGCGGGAGTGATACCCACCCGCTCGGCCAACTCGCCCGACGACATCTTGCGCCGGGCCATCATCACATCTACATTTACTATGATTGCCATGATTGGTACTGTTTATATGGTAAGGTCGTTTTCTTCTTTCATCTTCTGGCCCACGGCAAAGAGCTGGCTCACCATGAGCAAGCCCAACCCTATGACGAGCAGCATACTGTCTATCTCGCTGTGGAGGCTCACGTCGTAGCCGGCATAGGCCACGGCGGGCGTAGTGTCAAAGGCCAGCAACAGCCATTCGCCCAGATAGATGGCTATGATGTACCAACCCATCAGCCGCAGCCGACGAGTGGCAGACTCGCCGAAGTCTTCACCTCGGTTTACGGCAAGCACCAGCCGGATGAAGACTACCCAGAAAGCTAAACAACAACCCGACATCGCCAGCAGCACCAGCATATTACCTATGATGACCAGCACCGGCGTGCTACCCGTGCCTTCGGCGACCACCCAAGCGGTCACCTTGCTCACGCGCAGCGAGTCGGTATTGCCAGTCATCGTGTTGGTCATCGCCAGTTCGCGGCGTGCCGGGTTGTGCGAACGCAAGTCCAGAATGTAGGGTTTGCAGGTCTTGCCCGTGGCACGGTCCTGAAACTCAAGGGTGGCGTCGGCATAACCGCTGTTAAAGCCTTCGACAAAGTGCTGGGCAGCCGTGAAGAGAGAGAAAGCCACAGCTATCAACAGCAGAATACAATAGAAGTTGAACTTACGTTTCATCTGTTTTCTTGATAATTATTAATAACTTATTGTTAATTGTATATTATTTATCGAATAACGATATGGCAAAGGTAGAGATTATCTCTGTAACCACCAAGTAAAACTCCAGTTTTATTATCGTTTAACGATAAATTTAACACTCTTACACGCATCGTGGCGGCCATCATCGCCGTCACAGCGATGAGGGTCTCCACGCCCACCTCATTCCCCGACACGATAAAAGTAATGATGGATAGAAAAAAAGAGGGGGAAAAATAGAGCGGTTTCACAAAAATGTAATACATTTGCAGCAGTGTATTCAATGAATGTGTATTGCGCCGCAAGGCTAAAGTTATTGTCATGAGAGTATATTGTGTCAACCACCTGCCTTTAGGTAAGAGTTTCTATGCCATCAACCTCTTTGGCGTCGTTTTCGCCAAAGGTCCGCTGAATAGTGTCAGTACCCGTCACGAGTATATACACACCCTGCAGCAGCGCGAGATGCTCTACATCTTTTTCTACTTGTGGTATGCCGTCGAGTGGCTGCTCCGTCTGGCCTATTGCCGTGACGGCTACAAGAGCTATGCCAACCTCGCCTTTGAGCGCGAGGCTTACGCCAACCAGTACAACCCGCGCTACCCGCAGCAACGCCGTCCCTACGCCTGGCTACACCACCTGTGGCATAGGGAGTCATGGCGCGAAGTGTGGCACTGACCTCTGATTTCCAGTCCCAACCGTTTGCATTCTGCGCAGAGTTGTGTAACTTTGCACACATCGTCGTCGCTGCCACCCTCATGGTGTTTGGCGTCGGATCTATATATATAATAAGGTAATAACATATATATAATAAGGTATAAGGATATGACTACACGCACGATAGCCGTACTCGGCATGATGTGTGCCGGATGTGCCGGCACCGTAGAGCGCACCCTCTCGCGCATGGAGGGCGTGACGACAGCCAGCGTCAATCTCGCCGCTCGCACCGTGACGGTGACCTACGACGAGCACCTCACCTCGCCCCAGGCGATGAAGGAGCGGTTGGCCCAGGCGGGCTACGACCTGGTGATAGAGCAAGACCGCAACGTAGAAGCCATCGAGCGACGGCAGTATCAGCGCCTGAGACGCAAGGTGGCGGTGGCGTGGCTGCTCTCGCTGCTCTGCATGGCCATAGGCATGGGGTGGATAGAGACGGGCAGCGCCGATGCAGCCAACCAACTATCCATGCTGATAGCTCTGGCGGCTATGGTGTGGTGCGGACGCGACATCTATCACTCGGCATGGCGACAGACGCTGCATGCCACAGCCAACATGGACACCCTCGTGGCGATGAGCACGATTATCAGCTTCGGCTTCAGTTTCTTCAACACCTTCTGGGGCGACGTGTGGACTGCCTCGGGCATGGAGTGGCACACCTACTATGATGCCACAGTCATGATTCTCACCTTCGTGCTCACGGGCCGCATGCTCGAGGAGCGCGCCAAGCACAGCACAGCTTCAGCCATACGCTCGCTCATGGGCCTGGCTCCCAAGACAGCACGCGTGGTGAGCGGCGACGCTCTCGTCGAGATGCCTCTCGCTGCTGTGCAACCCGGCGACTGCGTCGAGGTGAGAGCCGGAGAGAAAGTGGCTGTCGACGGCGTGGTCACCGCTTGGGGCGACACCACAGCGACGATAGACGAGAGCATGATAAGCGGTGAGCCCCAGGCTGTAGCCAAGCATGCCGGCGACCGCGTGCTGGCTGGTACCATCGTCGTCAGCGGCGCCCTGCGGTTTACCGCCCGCGAGGTGGGCAGCAAGACCATGCTGGCACAGATTATCCGCATGGTGCAGCAGGCCCAGGGCTCCAAGGCTCCCGTACAGCGAGTGGTCGACAGGATAGCCGCCGTCTTTGTGCCCACGGTGCTTGTGCTCTCGGTGCTCACCCTCGTGGCGTGGCTCGTCATCGGCGGCATGAGCCAGCTGCCCCGAGCCGTCATGTCGGCGGTGTCGGTGCTGGTCATCGCCTGTCCCTGCGCCATGGGACTCGCCACCCCCACTGCACTCATGGTGGGCATAGGGCGTGCAGCGCGCATGGGCATACTCATCAAGGACGCCACCGCGCTCGAGACCATGCGCCACATCGATGCCATCGTCATCGACAAGACGGGCACCCTCACCCTCCCTGCAGCCGATGCCGCCGACAGCGACGACGTAAGCCGACGCGAGAGTCTGAAGCCCCACGCCCGCGAGGCCATCGCGCAACTCAAGAGTCAGGGTATAGACATCTACATGATGAGCGGCGACCGCGACGAGGCTGTCGCCTACTGGGCCAAGCAGGCTGGCATAGACCATTGGCGTAGCCGCGTCATGCCACAGGACAAGCAGGACATGGTGGCCCGTCTGCAGGCCGAGGGCAGGCATGTGGCGATGGTGGGCGACGGCATCAACGACAGTCAGGCATTGGCAGCCGCCGATGTGGGCATAGCCATGGGCCGCGGCACCGATGTAGCGATGGACGTGGCACAGGTCACCCTCATGGGCAACGACCTGCGCCGCATAGCCGAAGCCTTCAGTCTGTCGCGCCAGACGGTAGGCATGATTCGCCAGAACCTCTTCTGGGCGTTCATCTACAATCTCGTCTGCATCCCCCTTGCCGCTGGAGTCCTCTACGCCGTCACCGACTTCCAGATTACGCCCATGTGGGCAAGCGCACTGATGGCCATGAGCAGCGTGAGCGTGGTGCTCAACAGCCTGCGGCTCAAGTGGAAACGCGCCTGAGCCACTGCCGCCACCGCCCACACCTCTACACATACAGAGGACATCTCCCCGACGCTGGAGGATGCCTCTGCAAAGCTGGAGATTACTCTCACCAAGCAGGAGAGTACCTCCAGCTTTTTTGTATATATTGTTGATGCACAGGAAAGAGAACAGGGCAGTAAGTTGTCCGTTTCGCCATTAATTAGTAACTTTGCAACCACAGCAAAGATTAAGGACAAGACAGATGATAGTTTGTATAGCAGAGAAACCCAGTGTGGCCAAAGACATTGCCCGCATCATCGGCGCCACCTCGGCGCGCGACGGATACATGGAGGGCAACGGGTATCAGGTGACGTGGACCTTCGGCCACCTGTGCTGCCTCAAGGAGCCCAACGACTACGCCGAGAACTGGAAGCACTGGAGCCTTGCCGCGCTACCCATGATTCCGCCACGATTCGGCATCAAGCTCATAGACGACCAGGGCATCAAAAAGCAGTTTGCAGTCATCCAGAAACTCATGACCCAGGCCGACAGCATCGTCAACTGCGGTGACGCCGGACAGGAGGGTGAGCTCATACAGCGGTGGGTGATGCAGATGGCCAAAGCCACCTGCCCCGTCAAGCGACTGTGGATATCGTCGATGACCGACGAGGCCATACGCGAAGGCTTTGCCAAGTTGCGCGAGCAGGAAGACTACAACTCGCTCTACCTGGCCGGACTCTCGCGAGCCGTGGGCGACTGGCTGCTGGGTATGAACGCCACCCGACTCTATACGCTCAAGTATGGACAGAACCGACAGGTGCTGAGCATCGGCCGAGTGCAGACTCCCACGCTGGCACTTATCGTTAACCGACAGAAGGAGATAGACCAGTTCAAACCCGAACCATATTGGGTACTGGCGACGATATATCGCAACACTCAGTTTACTGCGACACAGGGCAAGTTCACCTCCCGCGAAGAGGGCGAGCAGGCCTTTGCCACCATCGAGGGCAAACCCTTCAGAGTGACAGGCGTGCAGAAGAAGAAGGGAACCGAAGCCCCACCCCACCTCTACGACCTCACCTCGCTCCAGGTAGACTGCAACAAGAAGTTCAGTTACTCTGCCGAGATGACGCTTAACATTATCCAGTCTCTCTATGAGAAGAAGCTCACTACTTACCCTCGTGTCGACACCCAATTCCTCTCCGACGACATCTATCCCAAGTGTCCAGGCATCATGAACGGGCTCAAGAGCTATCACGAACTGATGCGACCGATAGCCGGGAAGCCCCTCATCAAGCCCAAGCGTATCTTCGACACCTCCAAGGTGACCGACCACCACGCCATCATTCCCACCGGACAGGAGGCGAGAGGACTCACCGACCTCGAGCACAATGTCTACGACCTCATCGTGCGCCGCTTCATCGCCGCCTTCTACCCCGACTGCACCTTTGCCACCACCACGGTGACGGGAGCCGTGGACAAGATAGACTTCAAGGTGTCGGGAAAGGAAATTCTTGACCCCGGATGGCGTCAGGTCTATGCCCGAGACACCCATAAGGACGACGAGGCCGAGAAAGACGACGAAGAGCGCACGCTCGAAGCCTTTGTCAAGGGCGAAGAGGGTCCCCACACGCCTACTCTTACCGAGAAGCAGACCACGCCACCCAAGCCATACACCGAAGCCACGCTCCTGAGAGCCATGGAGACGGCAGGCAAGTTTGTGGACAACGAGGAACTGCGCGCCGCGCTCAAGGAGAACGGCATCGGACGCCCGTCGTCGCGAGCCGGCATCATCGAGACGCTCTTCAAGCGCCACTACATACGCCGCGAGCGCAAGAACCTCATAGCCACGCCCACCGGCATACAGCTGATAGACATGATACACGAGCGGCTGCTCACCAGCTGCGAGCTCACGGGTATCTGGGAGAAGAAGCTGCGCGACATAGAGCACAAGAAGTACGACGCCTCGCAGTTTGTCAACGAACTCAAGGTGCAAATCACCGACATCGTCAACGATGTGTTGCGCGACAACTCCAACCGGCGTGTCACCGTGACCACCGACGAGGACCTCAAGAAGAAGCCAGCCAAGCGCAAGGCCGCACCCCGCAAGCCGGCAGCCAAGCCCGCCGACGCCAAACCCAAAGCCGCCGACTCTACCCCCAAGCCCGTCGCACCTGCACCCGACGCACAGCCCGCCGACCCCATGGTGGGCCGCCCCTGCCCCAAGTGCGGCCAGGGCACCATCATCAAGGGCAAGACCGCCTATGGTTGCAGCCGCTGGCGCGAGGGATGTGACTGGAGACAGCCTCTCAACAACGACAACAAGACACAATAATGACCTCTACCTGCAAACCTACGCGCAATGTGGCGCTCGACCTCATCAGAGTGGTCGCCATCGTGCTGGTGCTGTGGCAGCACGCCAGCGAGTATTACTACATCGGAGACAACCTGAGCATCATCCATGCCAACATCCCGCTGCTGACATGGATAAACAGCGTGGCACGCATCTGTGTACCGCTTTTTGTAATGATTTCGGGCTATCTGCTGCTGCCCGTCTCCACCTCTACCACCACCTTCTTCCGCCACCGCTTCACCCGCATCCTCTTCCCGTGGGTGTTCTGGTGCGTGGCCTATGCCGTCTACTTCATGCTGCGTAGCGGCGACGGCATCGCCACCTGCATCGCCAGTGTGTGCCGCATCCCGCTCAACTACGGAGTCGAGGTGGGCCACCTCTGGTATATCTACATGCTCATCGGCGTGTATCTGCTGGCGCCCATCGTTTCGCCCTGGCTGCGCCAGTGTGGCAAGCGCGAACTCCAGGGCTATCTGGCACTGTGGATGCTTACCACCCTGCTGCCCTATCTGCACCATGCAGGCATCGCGCTGTGGGGCGAGGCGTCGTGGAACGTCACCCCAGCGTTCTACTATTACACCGGCTTCGGCGGCTACTTCGTCCTGGGCCACTATCTGCGACGCTACGGATGTCCGCGACTGTCGGTGTCGATGGCACTGCTGGTGGTGGGCTATCTGTTTACTGCCCAGGCCTTCCTCTACTTCGACTCCTTTGCCAAGGATGCCGTAGAGCTTGAGGTGCCCTGGGACTTCTGCTCCGTCAACGTGATGATGATGACGCTCGGCACCTTTGGCGCGTTAAGCCGCGTACGCCTCAGCGCCACCTCGACCATAGGCCGGCTGGTCATCTCGGTATCTACGTGCAGCTACGCCATGTATCTGGCCCACATCATGATACTCAACGCCTTCCACGACCTCTACGACGGCGCTGCGCCCGTGGCTGCCCTGGTGCCGATGATAGCCCTCAGCACCACCGCCACCACCTATGCCGCAGTATGGTGCCTCGGTCGCCTGCCCTGGAGCCGCTACTGGTTAGGAATAGACTGACCCTGGGGCAATAAATCGCCAATTCCGGCGTTATCTTTGTAAAAGACTCAAAGATGAAACACCTATTATATACTCTCATCCTTGTCGCTACGCTGCTCTCCTTGAGCGGCTGTGGTGCCGAGCGTGCCGTGCGCAAAGGCGACAAGCACCAGGCACTGGGCGAATACTATGATGCCGCCGTGCAGTATCGCAAGGCTTACCGACAGCTCTCGCCCAAGGAGCGGGAGCAGCGCGGCAAGGTGGCGCTCAAGATGGCGCGCTGCTATGAGCGCATCAACCAGTCGCAGCGAGCCAACTCTGCCTACGCCAATGCCCTCAGATACGGACAGGCTGGGCTCGAAGACCGTCTTGCTTATGGCCGACAGCTGCTCAAGAGTGCGTCGTACAAGGAGGCTGCCGACATGTTCAGGACAGTGCTCGACTCGATGCCCGACAACGAGCTGGCCAAGAGTGGACTGGCATCGGCGCTCAACGCACCCGCCATCAAGCAGGCGGGCTCGCGATACAAGGTCAAGAGGATGGATGTCTTCAACTCGCGACGGGCCGACTACAGCCCGGTGCTGGCAGGCGACGCCCTGGACCACCTCTACTTCTCCTCGACGCGCAACGAGGCCGAGGGCGACGAGCTGAGTGGCATCACGGGCACCAAGAATGCCGACATCTTCGTCTCGGTCAAGGACGACAAGGGCAAGTGGTCCAAGCCCGAACCCGTGAGCGGCGGCCTCAACACCGCCTACGACGAGGGCGCATGCTGCATCAGCCCCGACGGCCGTGAGATGTATCTCACCCAGTGTGTGACCGACCCCTCGTCGCCCCGATATGCAGAGATAGTCACCTCCAACCGCAGCGACGCCGCATGGAGCAAGCCCACCAAGCTGGAGCTCACCCGCGACACGCTGTCAAGCTATGCCCACCCCGCCATATCGCCCGACGGCGAGTGGCTGTACTTCGTCTCCGACATGCCAGGTGGCAAGGGAGGCATGGACATCTGGCGCGTGCGCATCACATCGGTCGGACTGGGCGGCGTGGAAAACCTGGGTGAGCCCATCAATACCCCCGGCGACGAGATGTTTCCCACCTTCCGCCCCAACGGCGACCTCTACTTCTCGAGCAACGGCCATTCCGGACTGGGAGGACTGGATATCTTCATCGCCAAGGTCAACAAGCAGGGCCGCTACCAGCTCTACCACCCCGGCTACCCGCTCAACTCCCACGGCGATGACTTCGGCATGACCTTTGAGGGACCCCACAACCGGGGTTACTTCTCGTCCAACCGTGGCGACGGCCGCGGATGGGACCATATATACGCGTTTGAGAACCCCGAGGTGGTCAACACCGTCAAGGGATGGGTCTACGAGGCCGAGGGATACGAACTGCCGCAGGCCGAGGTCTACATGGTAGGCAACGACGGCACCAACCGCCGACTGACGCTCAAGAGCGACGGCTCGTTCACCCAGGTGGTCAAGCCCGGAGTGAGCTATGTGATGCTCGCCACCTGCAAGGGCTTCCTCAACCATAAGGAAGAGCTCACCGTGCAGCCCACCGAAGAGTCGGAAGAGACGGTGCTGCAGTTCCCGCTGGTATCTATCACCGCACCGGTGCTGATAGACAACATCTTCTACGACTTCGACAAGGCCACGCTGCGCCCCGAGTCGACCAAGGCGCTCGACGAACTGGTGACGCTGCTCAACGAAAACGGCAATGTGACCATCGAGCTGAGCGCCCACTGCGACTACAAGGGCAGCGCCGAGTACAACAAGCGGCTCTCGCAGCGCCGCGCCGAGGCTGTGGTCGACTATCTCACCGCCAAGGGCATAGCCCGCGACCGGCTCACGCCCGTGGGCTACGGCAAGGAGAAGCCCAAGACCATACGGCGCAAGCTCACCGAGCGGCTCACGTGGCTCAAGGAGGGCGACGTGCTGACCGAAGAGTTTATCAGCCATCTGGACAAGGACAAGCAGGAGATAGCCAACCAGCTGAACCGCCGCACCGAGTTTATCGTGCTGCGTACCACCTACGGACTGTTCGACGAGCACGGCAAACTCAAGAAGAGACCCAAGCCTGCCACCACCGACAAGCACGAGGGCGACGACGGGCTGAACATCATCATCGAGTAGCCCCACACCACCGCGCCCACACAGCAGGCGCATAGCCTCATCACTCCACAGCATAGCCTCATCACCCTATAGCATAACCTCTTTTTCCCACAGACGACAAAGCCCTGGCTCGCAAGAGTCAGGGCTTTGTCACTGCAGACCGTGGGGAAAACTGGCACCAAGGGCAGCCATGCTGTGAGTAACGATAACGATACAGAGTGTACAAAGAGCGGCGCCGGGCATATCTTGGGCGGCGCCGAGACCACCTTTACCAACGTGCTGACCATCTCTATCGGCTCGTAACGGAAGGCACGAGGGCTCGTGACGGAAGAAACGTGGGCTCGTAACATAAGCTACGTGGGCTCGTGCCTTACGTTACGAGCCGGCAATGATGGCAAGCACAAGGATGAAGCCAATGAGCATCACCGCATCCACACGCTGCGCAGCAACGTGAGCCACGACCACCGTCACGGATGTACCAAAAAGGGTTCGCTGTACATCCACAGGTGAATGTACAACGAACCCTATGCCCGGCAGTATGCAGGCGCGGCGCGCAGCCACAGTCCCCGCCCGCGGACGGCTATCGGCGATGATGCACAGGAGTGCGGCTGATGGTAATGATGCTGATGGCGGTTATCCCCACGACCACCGTAAGGAGTGTCGAGGGGCGCACGCAGTCGTTGACAGCCACCACGCCCACCAAGTCGCCCATGACTCCCATGAGCAGCGAACCCAGTCGGGGCAGCGACCCCATCATAGCCACCGCCAGCGCCCCTATGACGAAGCAGAAGAGCGTCCAGTAACGGTTAAGACGGTCGGTGTGCTGCGGCAAGTGGCGCATCACGCGACGGGTGAAACCCATATCGGCCACCTGGGGCTTGTGCTCGGTCATAAACTGTGCTATCAGTCTGTCATCATTGTCTGTCATATCCATTATGTCTTAAATAATCGGCCATTTTCTTCTTTCCACGCGAGAGATGCGACTTGACAGTGCCCTCGCGCATACCCGTAACCATGGTGATGTGGTCTATGCTCTGTCCCTCCATCAGCTGGAGCACCACGCAGGTGCGCTCGGCGTCGGTAAGGAGCGCCAGCGCATGGCGCAAGTCCATCTGCAGTCCACTGTCGGTGTCTCTCCCACTGCGCCCCATCACCGCGGGCGTTTCCAGAGAGTCGGTCGGGTGCTGCGTCTTCACGTGGTCGTAGTACACATTGTATGCTATGCGAAACAGCCACGTGCTGAACGACGCCTCTCCACGAAAGCGGGCGATGTTGAGGTAGGCTTTGACGAAGGTGTCTTGGGCCAGGTCGTCGCTCAACTGGGTGTCACCCAGCGTCTGGCTGAGGAAGAAGCGACGCACCTGGGCCTGGTATTTCTCAACCAGCCGCCCGAAGGCTGCCCGGTTGTGGAATATCGCCGCCTGGGTAATCCATGCTATGTCTTCGAGATTTCTCACGTCGCTCTATCTATATATAATAATGTGGTTACTGGTTGTCGCTCTCCTCGTCGTGCGGTGCTTCGGTGTGGCGGCCACCCGTGGTGCGCACGATGACCAGCTGGCCCACGCCATAGCAAGCCACCAGGGCGCCGATGCCCATGAGCATGCTCGAACTCCAGATGTAGAACATCACTATCATGCCCACGCCTATCGACACGTTGCGTATGCCCTTGCGCCAGAGGGCCTCGTTGGTATCGAGAGCCTGCTCGCAGAGTTGTGAGGGTATGGGCTGGCCGTGCTCCAGTGCCTTCTCGGCAAGCGCTATGCGGTCGTTGCGCTGCTTGATGAGATGGCGGACGATGAGGATGACGGCTATAAGAGGCGCAAACAGGAAGAGTAGCACTAACAGGCATACAATCACGGCAATGGCAATGCCTCCCATGCCGAAGAGGGGCTTGCAGAAATCGACAAACGAGCCGAAATCGTCCAGGTCGTCGTCCATATACGGCGTGGAGGCGTAGTAGGTGGAGTCGGCAGCGGAGGCAGCATCCCAGGAGGCGGTGTCGGAGTAGGCCTCGATGCCGGTGTGGGCAGTATCGGCCACCACAGCGTTGTCGAGGTGGTTGCGGTGGTGTGGGGCGGCATCGACGCTCATGGCGATGCAAGCCAGCATGACTGTAAGTGTCAGAATAAATCGTTTCATATCTTCTTCGTTTTGTTTTTTTCTATCCATTAGACGCATTGAGACGCCAATTAGTTGCAAAATAACTAAAAAAAAACTACTTTTGCAAAGTTAATAGCGTGAAGATGATAGATATACCTAAAGATTTTGCGGACTCCACGCGGCTGTTGATGGGCGATGCGCTTTACGAAACGCTCGTTGGCGGGCTCAACGATGAACCCTCGGTAAGCCTGCGCCTCAACCCCTTCAAGACCGATGGCCGCCCTGTGGGCCAAGTCACGCCCGTGCCCTGGTGCGACGGTGCCTACTGGCTCGAGTCGCGTCCCAATTTCACCTTCGACCCGCTGCTTCATGCCGGTTGTTACTATGTGCAGGAAGCGGCGTCAATGTTTCTGCACCATGTGCTGTCGCGGGTCATCGACCGGCCAGTGACAGCGCTCGACCTGTGTGCTGCGCCCGGCGGAAAGTCGACCACGGCGCGCGGGGTGCTGCCCCAGGGCAGTCTGCTGATATGCAACGAGCCCATACGCCAACGCGCCCAGATACTGAGCGAAAACATACAGAAGTACGGACACCCCGACGTGATGGTCACCAACAACTACCCGCGCGACTTCCGCAAAGCGGGGCTGCTCTTCGACCTGATTGTCGCCGACGTACCCTGCTCGGGCGAAGGCATGTTCCGCAAGGACGCCGGCGCCATAGCCGAATGGAGTCGGCAGAACGTGGAAAACTGCTACCGGCTGCAACGCGAAATCATCGAAGACATCTGGCCCTGTCTGCGGCCTGGCGGTATACTGGTCTACTCGACCTGCACGTTCAACGAACAGGAAAACGAGGACAACATCGCATGGATACGCGGACTGGGAGCCGATGTGCTGGACATCGACATCAGCGAGGAATGGAACATCACCGGTGCGCTCAAGGGCGAAGACAGTCTGTATCGCTTCATCCCCGGCCGCTCGCGCAGCGAAGGGCTGTGCATGGCTGTGCTGCGCAAGAGCGACGACACCGTGCTGGCTGAGCGTCGCGCCAAGGACAGCGGCAAGCCCGCCAAGACGCGACCGCGCACCGACGTGGGGGCGTGGATAAACGGCAGCGACCACTTCACCCTCTGCGAGAGGGGCGACACGCTGAGCGCCATCCCCACATGGTGGCTCGCACAGTATCGCGCCGCTGAGAAGTCGCTGCATCTGCTGCACGCCGGCATCACCTTGGGCACCGTCAAGGGCAAAGACGTGGTGCCCCACCAGTCGCTGGCACTCTCGACCGCACTCAACCGCTCGGCCTTTGCACAGGCAGAGGTCGGATACGGGCAAGCCATAGCCTATCTGCGCAAAGAAGCGATAACGCTCGACGCCGCCACGCCGCGCGGCATCGTGCTCATCACCTACCACGGCATACCCTTGGGATTTGCCAAGAACCTGGGCAACCGCGCCAACAACCTCTATCCCCCGGAATGGCGTATCAAGAGCACCCATCTGCCCGAACAAATACCGACAATACTCAATATATGAAACAATATCTCAATCTGCTTGACCGCATCCTTACCGAAGGAGCCACCAAGACCGACCGCACAGGTACGGGCACCAAGAGTGTCTTCGGCCATCAGATGCGGTTCAATCTCGAAGAGGGTTTCCCGCTTCTTACCACCAAGAAGCTGCACCTCAAGTCTATCATCTATGAGCTGCTGTGGTTCCTGCGCGGCGACACCAACGTGCGCTATCTCCAGGAACATGGTGTAAGGATTTGGAACGAATGGGCCGACGAAGACGGAGAGTTAGGGCCCGTGTACGGACACCAATGGCGCTCGTGGCCCGACTACAACGGCGGCACCATAGACCAGATACAGCAGGTGATAGACACGCTGAAGACTCACCCCGACTCGCGCCGCATGATTGTGTCGGCCTGGAACCCCGCCGAGGTCGACGAGATGGCGCTCCCACCCTGTCACTGCCTCTTCCAGTTCTATGTGGCTGACGACCGACTGAGTCTGCAGCTCTACCAGCGCTCTGCCGACACCTTCCTGGGTGTGCCGTTCAACATCGCCTCGTATGCGCTGCTGCTCCAGATGATGGCGCAGGTGACCGGACTGCGTGCCGGCGACTTCATCCACACCACCGGCGACACGCATCTCTATCTGAACCACATAGAGCAAGCCCGTCTGCAGCTCACACGCACACCGCGACCGCTGCCCAAGATGAACCTGAACCCCGACGTGAAGAGTCTCTTTGACTTCAAATACGAAGATTTCCAACTCACCGACTATGACCCGTGGCCACACATAGCCGCGCAGGTGTCGGTATAACCACTCGCTGAAAACATGCGCATCAACATCATAGCCGCCGTGGCACGCAACCGCGCCATAGGCATCGACAACAAACTCATATACTGGCTGCCCAACGACCTGAAACGGTTTAAGGCGCTCACCACGGGGCACACCATCATCATGGGGCGTCACACCTTTGAGTCGCTGCCCAAGGGCGCGCTGCCCAACCGCCGCAACATCGTGCTGAGCCGCACCGCCACCGAGTTTGCGGGCTGCGACACCTATGCCTCGATAGACGAGGCACTCGCCCACTGTGGCGACGACGAGGATATATATATACTAGGTGGAGCCAGCATCTATGCCCAGGCGCTCGACCGGGCTCAGCGGCTCTGCCTCACCGAGGTCGACGACACGCCAGAGGCTGCCGACGCCTTCTTCCCCGACTACAGCGGATGGCACGAGACCTGGCGCGAGCACCACGACAAAGACGAGCGTCACGCTCAGGCTTACGACTTCGTAGACTATGAGCCGGGCAAACGGGCAGAGGAACAATAGCGACACAGAGGAAAACATAACCCAAATGGCAATGACAATGAAGAAGACAGCTCTTATCACCGGTGCCACAAGTGGCATCGGAGAAGCCTGCGCCAGAAAGTTTGCGGCAGGCGGATACAATCTGATAATCACAGGGCGCAGAGCCGACAGGCTGGAGGAAATCAAGACCACGCTGGAGGCTATGGGCGCCGAGGTGGTGACACTGGCGTTCGACGTGCGCGACGCCGAGGCTACCACCAAGGCCATCGCGTCGCTCGGCGAAGGATGGCAGGAGATAGACGTGCTCATCAACAACGCCGGGCTGGCACTCGGTCTGGACAAGGAGTATGAAGGCGACCCGACAGACTGGAACACGATGATAGACACCAACATCAAGGGTCTGCTCACGATGACCCGACTGGTGGTGCCGGGCATGGTGGCGCGCAACAGGGGCCACGTCATCAACATAGGCAGTGTGGCGGGCGACGCCGCTTACGCCTGCGGCAACGTGTACTGTGCCACCAAAGCAGCCGTGAAGGCCCTCACCGACGGTCTGCGTATCGACGTGGCCCACACGGAAGTACGCGTGACCAACGTTAAGCCCGGACTGGTGGAAACAAACTTCAGCCGCGTGCGCTTCCATGGCAACAACGAGCGTGCCGACAATGTCTACAAAGGCGTCAAGCCGCTTACGGGCGACGACATAGCCGATGTGGCATTCTATGCAGCATCGGCGCCGAAGCATGTGCAGATAGCCGAGGTGCTGGTGTTGGCCACCCATCAGGCCAATGGCTCCTACATACATCGGGAAGCATAGGTTGGGCATCCAACCATCATCACGCAATCAGGCCTTGATGACTCGCTGTGGTCATCAAGGCCTGATTGCGTAGTGGGGATAATGGGCACCGCGCGCTATCTACCCTCGGCGAGCGCGTCGGCAGGCACATTGAGAAAGCGGGCAACGACGCTGACAGCCTCGGTAAAGGCGGTGGGCTGGCCGGGCACGGTGATGAAGAGATGGGTGGCTGTGGGGAAGACATGGTAAGTGAGTCTGTGGCCAAGTCGCTGCAGCCGCTGCGCCAGTTGGGTGGTCTGGTCGAAGAGGATGTCGTGACCCGCAGAGATGAGGCACATGGGCGGCAGGAAGCGTAGCGCGTCGTCGTCGGCGAGTTCGACCGAGACGAGCGGATTGTGCTCCTCTCCACGGGCGTAGGCTTCGCAGAAAGCCTCAAGCAGTTCGGCGTCGTCGCCATAGCTTTGGGCATAGTCTGTCCACGATGGCGTGACACGCGTGTAGAGTCTGGTGACAGGATAGATGGGCACAACCCGGCTCACACCCTTGGTCGAGAGGGCTGTGGCGAGGGCAAGGTTGCCTCCGGCGCTGTCACCTCCCACCGCCACCTGGGTAGAGTCGCAGCCCCACGCATCGGCGTGCTGGCGGAGATAGGCAAAGGCGCGGCGGCAGTCGTCGAGCGGAGCCGGAAAGGGATGGGCTGGCGACAGGCGGTAATCGAGGGCAGCCACGCAGCAGTCGGCCTCCAACGCCAAAGTGGCACAGAAGCGCGCACAACTGTTGATGCTGCCGAAGCACCAGCCGCCTCCGTGGAGATAGAGCAACAGCGGACGCTTGCGGAGGGCTGGTCGGGAGGGCGTGAAGAGGCAGATGTCGGGGGTGGGATTAGTGGCAGTGACGCCATCGGGCAACTGGGGCGGCTGGTTGCGGCTCTGCCTGATTTGCTGCAAGGCTGCATAGTCGCCAGAGATAGCCGCGCGCACCGCCAGCATCTGTCTGTGCTGCAGGTCGGTAGGCATACGGCTGAGGAAGTGGCGCTCGTCGTCGAGCATACGCCGCTGGAGCGAGTCGGAGGGATAGGTCTGCCCATACAGGCATACCATGGAAAACAACAAGAATAAGGTGTGGAAAATACGCATAATCTATAAGAACATTAAGGTCGTCTCTGCAGAGACAGGAGACTGCAGATGGCGCTGCTGCTTAGAGCCGCAGCACCTCGTCGCAGTATTCCACCACCGCCGGACGGTGGGTGATGAAGATGATGGTGTGCTGACGGCTGCCCAGGACATTGGCGAGCAGGCGGCGCTCGGTCTCGATGTCGAGGGCGCTGGTAGCCTCGTCGAAGAGCATCACGGGGCGGTTGCGCAGCAGGGCCCGGGCGATGGCAATACGCTGTGCCTGGCCCTCACTCAGACCGGCTCCCGACTCGGAGCAACGCGTGTCGAGACCGTCGGACAACTGGCTGACGAAGTCGGCACATGCCTGGTGGAGCGCATCAAACATCTCGTCGTCGGTGGCGTTAGGGCTGCCCATGAGCAGATTGTCGCGGATGGTGCCGCTCATGAGGGTATTGCCCTGGGGCACGTAGACAAAGTTGCAACGCATACGCGGCGACAGTTGCTGGCCGTCTCCGTCGGCGTGGTAGAGGTTTATCTCTCCCTCCTGGGGACGGAGCAGGGCGAGGATGAGGCGGATAAGGGTGGTCTTGCCGGCTCCCGTCTCGCCAAGGATGGCGGTGCAGGTGCCGGGACGGAAGTCGAACGACAGGTGGTCTATCACGCGTCCGTCGCCGTCATTATAACCATAGCCCACATCGTCGAGCTTCACACCACAGGGTGCTTCGACCACGATGGGGTCGCCCTGCTCTTCGAGGGGAGGCTCTTCGAGTTCCATGAGTCGCTCGGCAGCGGTGAAGACACTGACAAAGGCGGGCACGATGCGGCTCAGGTTGCGCGCCGGACTCTGTATGCGGTTGACGAGTTGCAGGTAGGCTGTCATGCCGCCAAACGACAGCGTGTGCATGGACATGCGCACTGCCGCCCAGAGGAAGGCTATGAGATAGGTAAGGGAGAACCCGAAGTTGAGGATGAAGTTGGAGAGCAGGCTGAAGCGTGTGCGCTGGATGACGTTGCGCCGCAGCTGGCTCTGGGTACTCTCGAGCTTACCCACCATGGCGTCGTCGCTCTCCAGAGTCTTGATGAGCACCCGATGCTGGATGGTTTCCTGCAGCACGCTTTGCACCTGGGAGTCGGAGTTGCGCACCTGACGGGTGAGGTGACGCATACGGCGCACATAGACCTTGCTGAGCACCACAAAGAGGGGCAGCAGAGCGACGGTGATGACCGCCAACAGCCGGTCGAGAGTAAAGAGATAGGCAAAAGCACCGAAGAAGAGAAGCACCACACTGAGCGTATTGGGCAAGGTTTCGGTAATGAAGGTGACGACATTGCTGACGTCGCTCTCGAGGCGGTTGATGACATCGCCAGAGTGTCGCCGTTCGCGCCCGTTCCATTCGGAGCGGAGTATACGGTCGAGCATGTACTGCTGCATGCGGTTCTGCGCCTTCACGCCCAGCACGTTGCGTATCCAGACCGAGGATATGTTGATGGCAAAGTCGATGAGCACCAGCCCACCCATGAGTGCCACCGCCCAGTAGATGGAGCCCTCGATGTTGCCCGAAGCCACGTCGATGGCGCGCTTCACCGCCCACACCTGGGCCAGACTCACCACCACCGTAGCCATGCCCATCGATGCGTTGAGTATGGTCTGCAGTCGGTTGCCCCGCCATATCTTCCACAGCCAGCGCATGATGTCGCGCGTGGTGTAGGCCGAGTTGGCGGGCGTTATCCATTGGGCTATCTTTATCTTCATGACTCTCGGTGTGGTTGTGGGTCTATCTGTGGTCGGCGCCCCACATCATCTTCTCGCGGAGGGTGGAGAAGTAGCTGCGGCTGTCGCGCTTCACTATATTTATGGTATAGGGGGCCTTGCGGATGGTAAGGCGCGTGCTCTCGAGCAACTTCTCCGAGCGGCCGTCGATGGCTACGAGGAAGTTGTGAGACCGGCTCTCCACCTCGAGCGTTATCTCGCTGTCGTCGTTGATGACGATGGGGCGGACATTGAGGCTGTGGGGCGCCACGGGAGTAAGGCAGAGGATGTCGGCATCGGGCACGATGATGGGGCCGCCGTTGGAGAGACCGTAGGCGGTAGAACCGGTGGGTGTAGAGACGATGAGCCCGTCGGCCTGGTAGGTCACCAGATACTCGCCGTTGATGCAGGTGCGCACGGAAATCATCGCGGCATTGTCGCGCTTGAGCACGGCGATGTCGTTGAGGGCGAAGGGGCTGCCCTCGATTATCTCGCCGTCGGCCTCGACCATGATGACGGCATGGGGCTCCACAGCGTAGTGCCCGTCTGCTATCTCGGCGATGGCGTGGTCTATCTCGTCGGGATGGATGTCGGCCAGAAATCCCAGTCTGCCTGTGTTGACACCGATTATGGGCGTCGCCTTGCTTCCCACCATGCTGGCTGCGCGTAGGAAGGTGCCGTCGCCGCCGATGGAGATGACGAAGTCTACGTCGAAGTTGTAGTTGTCGAAGACGCCGCTTACCTCGACCTCCATGCCCAAGGCCGATGTGATGTACCGGAAGAAGGTGCGCTCGATGTAGATTTCGGCTCCACGAGCCTTGAGACTGTCTATGAGCCGGTGGATAGATACCGTCTTACCCGCCTGGAACTCCTTGCCGAAGAGAGCGAACCGCAACACGTTTGCCGCCATAAATGTTATCTTTTTTTAATCTTTGTTCCTCATTCTTGCTCACAAATGCCAAACATTTAGTACATTTGCACGTGAATGATGCGACAAAAATACTACTTTTTGTTGTAAAACACGTTGAAATTATGGCAAAAGTATATGAATTTCTTTCCAATGGCTTCGAAGACATAGAGGCATTGGCACCCGTAGACATACTCCGCCGAGGCGGACTGGAGGTAAAAACAGTGAGCATTACCGGCGAGCAGATGGTGGAAACCACCCACGGCATCAAGCTCATGACCGATCTGAGGATAGAGGACATCGCCGACTTCAGCGACGTCGACGCCATGCTGCTGCCAGGCGGTCTGCCAGGAGCCACCAATCTGAACAAGCACAGGATGCTGCGCGAGATACTGCTCGAGCAGTACAACCAGGGCCGCATAGTCGCCGCCATCTGCGCCGCACCGCTGGTGCTGGGCTCGATAGGCATCCTTGAGGGCAAGCGAGCCACCTGCTACCCCGGATTCGAGAAGCGCATGACCGGCGCCACCTACACCCAGGAACAGGTGACCATCGACGGCAACATCATCACGGGCAAGGGTCCCGGCGCGTCGATGGACTTCGGCTACGCCATCCTCGGCAAGTTTGTCGCACCCGAAGCTGTGGCAGAACTCAAGGCCCAGATGATGTACAAAGGTTAACCCACAACGACAGCCATGGACTATATCATCATCGTAGCCGGAGGCAAGGGGCTGCGCATGGGCAGCGACGTGCCCAAGCAGTTTCTGCCCGTCAAGGGAATGCCCGTACTGATGCGCACCATCAGCCGTTTTCATGAGTGCAATCCCTCGATGCAGATTATACTCGTACTCCCACACCACCAGCAGCAATACTGGCACGACCTGTGCAGCCAATACGCATTCGATATCGCCCACACGGTGGTAGACGGAGGCGACACGCGCTTTGCCTCGTCGCGCAACGGACTCGCCGCCATCCCCGACGACGCCACGGGAACCGTGGGCATACACGACGGGGTGCGCCCCTTTGTGGCTGCCGAGGTGATAAGCCGCTGCTACGATGCCGCCCGCGCCCACGGAGCCGCCATCCCCGTGATGCCGGTCACCGACACGCTGCGCCACATCGACTCTGCCACCACCGCCCACAACGTGCTGCGCACAGACTACCGCATCGTGCAGACCCCACAGGTCTTTGACATCGCGCTGCTCAAGCGCGCCTTCACCCAGCCCTTCCGCGAAGAGTTTACCGACGACGCTTCGGTGGTCGAAGCCATGGGCTGCAGCGTGGAGATGGTCGAAGGCAACCGCGAGAACATCAAGATTACCACACCCTTTGATTTGAAGATAGCCGAAACGCTGTGCTGAACATTCTCGACCAGGACGTGATGTATCTTCCGGGCGTTGGGCCCAAGAAGAAGGAGATTCTGAGCAAAGAGCTTGGCATCCAGACCTGGCGTGACCTGCTTGAGCACTTTCCTTATAAATATGTAGACCGCAGCCGCATCTATCGCATCAGCGAAATCAGTGGCGACATGCCCTTTGTCCAAATCCGCGGACGCATGTTGGGCTACGACGAATATGCCATGGGTGCCCGCAAGAAGCGCATCGTGGGCCACTTCAGCGATGGTCATGGCGTGGTCGACCTCGTATGGTTTCAGGGTGCCCAATATATCTACAAGAACTACCCCATTGGCAAAGAGCTGATAGTCTTTGGCCGTCCCACCGTCTATGGTGGTCGCTACCAGTTTGCCCACCCCGATATCGACGACGCTTCCCAACTGCAGCTCTCCGACATGGGCATGCAGCCCTACTACATGACCACCGAGCGCATGAAGAAGGCGGGGATAAACTCGAGGGCGATGGAGAAGATGACCAAGACGTTGGTGACCAAACTGCCCGAGACGCTGCCCGAGACGCTGCCGCCCTACATCACTGGGCCTCTGCACCTCATCTCGCGCCTCGAAGCACTACGCCAAATCCATTACCCGCACAACGCCCGCGAAATGCAGCAGGCCCGCTACCGCCTCAAGTTTGAAGAGCTCTTTTATGTGCAGCTCAACATACTGCGCTACGCCAGCGACCACCGCCGCAAGTATCGCGGCTACATCTTCAGTCGCGCCGGCGCCCAGCTCAACGACTTCTACCGCAACCACCTGCCTTTCGACCTCACCAATGCACAGAAGCGCGTGGTGCGGGAGATAAGAGACGACATGGCGAGTGGCCGGCAGATGAACCGGCTGCTGCAGGGAGACGTGGGCTCGGGCAAGACGCTGGTAGCGCTCATGGCCATGCTCATAGCCATAGGCAACGGCTACCAGGCGTGCATCATGGCGCCCACAGAGATATTGGCAGAGCAGCACCTGGCCACCATCCGCCAGATGCTGGGAGATATGGATATACACGTAGAACTGCTCACCGGAGTGGTCAAAGGACGACGACGCGCCGACATACTCGACCGTCTGTCCAAGGGCGAGATAGACATACTCGTGGGAACCCACGCCGTCATCGAAGACGCGGTGGTCTTTGCCCGTCTGGGACTGGCTGTGGTCGACGAGCAGCACCGCTTCGGAGTGGCACAGCGCGCCCGACTCTGGGCCAAGAGCGAGATGCCACCCCACATCCTGGTGATGACAGCCACCCCCATACCCCGCACGCTCGCCATGACCCTCTACGGCGACCTTGACGTGAGCGTTATCGACGAACTTCCGCCCGGCCGCAAACCTATCCAGACCCTCCACAAGTATGATACACAGACCACAAGCCTCTACCAGGGCATACGTCAGCAGATAGACAGCGGCCGACAGGTCTACATCGTATATCCGCTCATCGAAGAGAGCGAGAAGAGCGACCTCAAGAACCTCGAAGACGGATTTGAGGCCATGCGCGAGATATTCCCACAATACCGCCTGAGCAAGGTACACGGACGCATGAAGCCCAAGGACAAGGACGCCGAGATGCAGCGCTTTGCCAGCGGCGAAACCCAGATACTGGTAGCTACCACGGTGATAGAGGTGGGCGTCAACGTGCCCAACGCGTCGGTAATGGTCATCCTCGACGCACAGCGGTTCGGACTCTCGCAGCTCCACCAGCTGCGCGGGCGCGTGGGCCGTGGCGCCGAACAGAGCTACTGCATACTGGTAACCACATTCAAACTGAGCGAAGAGACGCGCAAGCGCATCGACATCATGTGCGAGACCAACGACGGGTTCCGCATAGCCGAAGCCGACCTCAAACTGCGCGGCCCCGGCGACCTCGAGGGTACCCAGCAGAGCGGCATAGCCTTCGACCTGAAGATAGCCGACATAGCCCGCGACGGACAGATTGTGCAGCTCGCCCGCGAACAGGCACAGGCCATCATCGACCGCGACCCCGAGTGCAGCAGCAACGAGTACAAGATGCTCTGGGACCGACTCAAGGAACTCCGGAAGAGCAACGTCAACTGGTCGGCTATCAGTTGACGCGGTTTTGTCCTTTTTGGGTCCAAAATTGATATACCTCAAGCCGATTTTTACGGTATTTGTGTTAATTATGGCATAAATTCTGTTAAACATCACCACTTTCCCATATTTTTTCACTAACTTTGTAAAGTCTGAATTGCAAAACAATCTTTTCGGAGCGTTTTCTACATATTACCTGCTGGCGACCACGCCCCTTTTTAGCCAGCCCTGACCTAAAAAAAAGTATTAATAGTGGAGAAAATATTAAGAACAATCGTAATGGGACTTATGGTGCTTGCAGCCGTACCGGCTGTGGCGCAAGACCTTATTGCCCGCCAGGCTCCCATTGACCGCCGCATGAAGCGCGTAGACACTCTGGCGCTTCAGAGCCTTATCAACAGAGAAAATGAGATTTCACCCTCGGCAGAACTCTATGACGAGTGGAACAATACTTACGCCCACAAGGCAACCGAATTGCCCGACTCGTTCCGTATAGACCTCCGCCACTTTGCCATGCCTACCCCCAGCCGCATCATCACCTCCAACTTCGGTCCCCGATGGGGCCGCCAGCACAAGGGACTGGACATCAAGGTGTATATCGGTGACACCATCCGCGCCGCATTCGCCGGCAAGGTGCGCATCGTCAAATATGAGCGCGCAGGATATGGCAAATACATCGTTATTCGTCACCCCAACGGACTGGAAACTATCTATGGACACCTCTCAAAGCAGCTCGTGACCGAGAACCAGACGGTAAAGGCTGGCGAGGTGATAGGTCTGGGAGGAAGCACAGGCCGCAGCTCGGGTTCGCATCTCCACTTCGAGACCCGTCTGTGTGGCGTTGCACTCAACCCCGCCATCTTCTTCAACTTCAGAGAGCAGGATATCACCTGCGACACCTACATGTTCCGTCGCGACACCTACCGTACTGACGGCGAAGAGGCCACACGCCTGCGCGGAAAGTACAAGGAAACTTATACACGTGCCGAGGTGACTGGCAGCGACGAAGAGCCAGAGCCCGCAGCAGCCCGCAGCGAGAAGCAGTATCACAAGGTGGCAAAGGGAGAGACCCTCTCGTCAATCGCCAACAAGCGTGGCACCACCATCAACAAGCTCTGCAAGCTCAATCATCTGCGCAAGACCACACGTCTGCGCCCAGGACAGATGCTAAGATATACAT
The DNA here is from genome assembly GCF_002251455.1 of Prevotella sp. P4-51. Taxonomy (NCBI): domain Bacteria; kingdom Pseudomonadati; phylum Bacteroidota; class Bacteroidia; order Bacteroidales; family Prevotellaceae; genus Prevotella; species Prevotella sp. P4-51. The sequence continues at coordinate 24,626 of NZ_NPJM01000017.1, read as the reverse complement.
AATACTTTTATAGGAAACAGTTTGACAGACAATGTCCATCCGAGAAGCGACAGCCGATTGGATGGACATTTCTTTTTATCCCCTCGCCACCCTGCCCTTGCTGTTGCGGCCGCCCCCAAGCCACATTCACGCATCGTCACCATCACACCCACGCCCGCCCGAACCCACATCGCCACCTCGTATCATTTGAAACGAGCCCACGTATCATAAGGCACGAGCTCACGTGACAATAGGCACGAGCCCACGTATCAAATGATACGAGCCAGCAATAATGATTGCGAGTGTCGGAATGGCAGTCTGCAAACGCGCGGCGACACCCACAGCGCTGCACGTAATCGCCGAGAACAGCATGACATGCATCATGTCCGTAGTCCAGTCAGTGAGAAGCGCAGTAATGCCCCAAAGCGCTGCCCGCCGGCCGACAACGACATCCACATCGGTCGACAGCGACATCCACATCGGTCGACAGCGACATCCACATCGGCCGATGCGCATGGACAGAGGGAAACAGAAGTCCCCAAGGGAGAGCCGGAGAGAGGCGTCCAATAAGCAGCTGTTTTTTGTACCGGCGAAAGCAGGACTTTTTGAACGGCCAAAGGCCGCTTTTTTTACCGTCACGACGGATGGCGTCATGCCATGCATGACGGTGGGGATGGCGGAGACGACACGGAGGGAAACTCATTTTCCGACTGGCGGAACCACCAGCCACACTAAGGCGAAGCCGACAGTCACCGCCACGGCTTTTTGTGTTTATGTCAACCTATTATAGAAGTATCTATTAATGGATAACCCCCACAATTGGCCCTCCACAAGCAGCAGCAACTCCCACAGAGTTGTCAGGGGATAGAGATGTCCCACCCAAGCCTTCCCCAAGGAGAAGTAGCGTCACTCAAACCGCCTTAAACTCAGTAATAATGCGCTCCCGCCCCCAGGGAGGGCTCGGGGAGGGGCTTCAGCAAGCAGCAGCACCTCTGACGGAGTTGCGATTCCCCAGCCCAGGGTTGCGGGCGAAGCACGCTACCCTGGGTAACTGCCCCCACTAATCTGGCTACTCTGTAAGAGTTGCGATTAGCCGTAGGCGTTACCTGCAGCAGGATAAAGGGTAGGAATGGGTAGGTGGTTATTATCAGATTGAGTATAACGCCTTCGGCTAACCGCAACACTTACAGCGTTGCTACACCTTATTATATATGTACCCAGGGTAGAGGCGCTGCGCACCTCAACCCTGGGCTATGAAATCGCAACTCCTACAGAGTTGCCAGGGGTGCGCACCATCCACACCAAGGCGAAGCCGACAGCCGCCGCCACGGCTTTTTGTGTTTATGTCATCCCCTTATAGACGCAATAAATGGTGGATAAAAACGTGCAATAGAGCCCACCCAAGCAACAGGACAATGGAATGAAATGGGTAAGTGGATATTATCAGAAGATAGACTCGCTGGTCTCGGTGGTAAACCGCTCGAGCGCCTTGATGCCCATGATGGAATTGCCGTGCTTGTTGAGTCGCGGACTCCAAACGGCGATGGAATAGCGCGAGGGATAGACTGCCACGATGCCGCCACCTACACCGCTCTTGCCAGGCAGTCCCACGAGGAAGGAAAACTCGCCCGCCTCATCGTAGAAGCCACAGGTCTGCATGATGGCGTTGATGCGCTTCACGCCCGACGCACTCAACTTCACGCCGGCGTGGTCGAAGGGCTCATCGCTCTTGGCAAAGGCGACAAAGGCTCGAGCCAGGTCGCGGCAGTTCATCTCCACAGAACATATCATGCTATAGAACCGCAGCACCTCGTCGACGGGGTTGTGCAGGTTGACATAATGCTTGAGCAGATAGGCGATGGAAGCGTTGAGATAGGCGGTCTCGTACTCCGACTCTGCTACCTCCATCGAATAGTCGACCGTGACATTGCCACTAAGCTGGCGCACAAACTGGATGAAGAACTCCTGGGCATCGTCGAGATGAGACAGCAGCACATCGGCCACCACCAGAGCGCCGGCATTGATAAAGGGATTGCGTGGGCGGCCATGCTCGTACTCGAGCTGCACCAATGAGTTGAAAGGCGTGCCCGACGGCTCTTTTCCTAAACGCATCCACAGGTTCTCTCCCTCAAGGCTCAGCGCTATAGCAAGCGAGAAAACCTTGGCTATACTCTGAATGGAAAAACAGGTGTCGTAGTCGCCATACATGCAATCGTCGCCGCCGAGGACGCTCAGATAGATGCCAAACTTGTCGGGGTCTACACTGGCGAGCGCGGGGATGTAATCGGCCTGTCGTCCCAGTTGGGCATAAGGCTGTATCTCGCGGCAAATATTCTCTATAATCTCTTGGTAATTTCTGTCGTGTATCATGTCGTTGATGGTGGTTAATAGTATGGGGATGCCTACGCTTCATGATGGGCCGCGGGAGGCATCCCTCTTGATGGTTATGGATGGTAAAATGGATGGAGAAAGCGGGTTATGCCTTCTCGATGAGCACCACGGCGTAGGCGCTGATGCCCTCTTCTCGGCCGGTGAAGCCCAGTCGCTCGGTGGTGGTGGCCTTGATGGAGACGTCGTCCTCGTCGATGCCCATGACATGGGCGAGACATGCCTTCATCGCGGGCACATGCGGATTGATTTTGGGCCGCTCGGCGCAGACGGTGGCGTCGACATTGCCCACACGGTAGCCGCGGGTGGCAATAAGGTCGATGGTCTTGGCAAGCAGTATCTTGCTGTCTACGTTGAGTGTCTCTGCCGAGGTGTCGGGGAAATGATAGCCGATATCGCGCATATTGGCTGCACCTAAGAGGGCGTCGCAGATGGCATGGATGAGCACGTCGGCATCGCTATGGCCCAGCAATCCCATGGTGTGGGGAATACGGATACCACCGAGCCACAGTTCGCGGTCGGGCACCAGCCGGTGGACGTCGAAGCCCATGCCTACTCTAATCTTTGTCATAATATATAATAAGGTGGAATTAGCGACGGCGGAAGATGTCCTTGATGCCGTCCATATCAAAACTCAGGGTGAAGCGCATCGTCTGGTCAAGCGGATTGGTCTTGGCGGTGGCGATGACATAACCGGCGTCGAGCGAGAAGACCTTCATGCGGAAGCCGGCGCCCACGGTGAAGTACTTGCGGTTGCCCTTGTTCTCGCTCTCGTGGTGATAACCGGCACGGAGGAAGAACTTGTCGTTATACTCGTACTCTGCGCCCACGCTCCAGTTGATTTCCTCCAACTCTTCCTTAAATCCGTTGGGTGCATCGGTGAAGCTCTTGAAGATACCGCTGATGGACGACACGTTCCAGTATTCGTCCTCCATGCGCTGCTTGTACTGCTCTTCGTCCTCGCCCTCCCGCTGCTTGGGGTAGGTAGGCACGAGCAGCTTGTTGGCATCGGCGGCGAAGGTGATGCGATTGTACTCGTCGATGGGCACCTTGAGCGAGGCTCCGAGGCGCAGGTTGGTGGGGATGAAGAAGCTGTGGTTGTCGCCACCGAAATTGATTTTGCTACCGATGTTGGAGATATTCAGTCCCAAGCCCAACTGGCACTCGCGCTGGCCCAGATTGATGTAGTTCTGGTAGTATGCGGCGATGTCGGCGGCAAAGGCTGAACCGGGCTGGGTGTCTTCATTGAAGTCAAAGGTAAGGTCGGAGTAAATCCATCTCACGCCGGCGGCGATAGAGAAGGTCTCGCTGAGCATGAGCGAATAGGCCACATCGAGCGACATCTCATAGGGGTTGATGGTCATGGCATTGTCATCGGTGTGACCGTCCATGAAGACCTCGCCCATGGAGAAGTAGCGCATAGAGGCTGACACGGCACTGTAGTCGCCTATGCGGTAGTAGCCGGCGAGATAGGCCACATCCATATCGTTGACCAGCTGTCGCAGCCAGGGGGTATAGTTGAGCGCCACTCCGGCACGCGAAATGGCAAAGGGGTACTTGGCGGGGTTCCAGTATTGGGAGTTGACATCGGCATCGGTAGCCACACCCACATCGCCCATTCCGGCTGCACGTGCGTCGGGGGCTATCGTCTGCGAGGTCACCGAAGTGTTGACGGGATTGAACATATCTTTCTTGTCCTGGGCCTGCACCGTGGCAGCAACCATGACAAGGAGTATGGCGAAAATGATAGATGTGAGCTTGTTCATTATACTTCTACTATTGTTATGCTATAGGATAACGGAGACTACCGCCTAATTATTGCCCAAGACGATAAGTTTCTTTGCTTTGGATGTTTTCTTGCTGCCATCAGAGCCGGCACGCACGCGGTAGAGATAGACTCCCGTCTGGAGGCGTCCGCCGGTGTCGAGCGTCAGGTCCCAGTCTACGGTATAGGCTCCCGTGGCGGGCACCCCGTTCTCGGAGTGGGTCCAGAGGAGACGTCCACTCATGTCGAAGACTTCGATGTCGATGTCCATGGGACTGCCTGTGCGGTCGTGGTTGATGATAAAGGTGGTATAGGTGGTAGCAGGGTTCTTGCTCAGACCCACGCTGAAGATATTGGGCTCGAGTCCGCGCACCACGGTGAAATCGAGACGGGCGGTAGAAGCATTGTTGAGCACATCCCAAGCCCGGAAGACGAGGGTGTGCTTGCCCTCGGTGAGTTCGGGTATATTATAATAGGTGGTGCCACGGGTATAGGTACCAAAGTCGAAGGCGAAGTTGTCGTTGAGGGTGTAGGTCTTTGCCATGTCGCCGTCGATGACGAGCTGCAGGTCGTGGCCGATGCCGCTGCCGGTGGCGTTGATGCCGTCTTCATCAGTGATCTCTGCCACGAAGTAGGGCGTGGTGTTGACCTTGCCTCCGTTGACAAACTGGGGCGAGTTGAGATAGCAGTAGATGGATGGGCCTATGGAGTCGGTGGTCACCTCGCCTCCGGCTACGGTGAAGCGGTCGAAGGCGCCGTGGGCCTCGCGCTGGCGGGCATTGTCTACGGCGTAGAGGTTGATGAGCCCAGTTCCGTCGGAGTAGGATATGTCTTTGGGCACGGCAAAGGTGAGGGCAAAGCGACCGGCCCTGACGCTGTCGGAACCATGGTAGATGACGCGTTTGCGGTCATAATAGGTGAAGGCTTCCTCGGCCTCAGCCTGATTGTTCTGCTTGCAGGTCACCAGTTCGCGCACATCGCGCACGGTGGCTGTCACCACTCCGTCGAAGTCTTGTGCCTGCTCGATGTGGCCGGATATGCGCGCCACCTTACCCACCTGCAGACGGGCGTCGGCGGTCACGGATACACCGTTGATGCTGTCGATGACAGCGGTCATGGTGGGCAGATTGAGCGTCATGGCGGGGTCGCCGAGGAGGGTAAACTGCAACTTGTTGACGGTGACATCCTGTCCGGTGGTCACCATCTCGTTCTTGGCCAGACGCTGCGCCTCGCCGAGGGTGGTGGGGCGTCCGTCGGTCACGGTGAGCACGTGGCGCAGGTAAGCCATATTGAGCGGACGGTTGTAGAGGGTCTGCACGGTGCGCGTGGTACCCCAGAAGGCTACGGCTCCGCCCTTGGCATTGCATACGGCGGTCTCGCCTATCGTGGGCTCGACACCGTCGAAGGCCATGATGTCGCACGATGCCGTAATCCACAGGGGCAGATTGGCGTTGCGCGCCTGTTCAAAGTCGTTGATGGTCACCACCCGCTCATGCGACAACTGCTCGGCGCGGCCGTGGCCGCTGTAGTCCATGATGAGCGCACCGGCAGCCATCTGCTGCTTCACATCCTGCGAAGCACCGGGATAGGCGTGGCCGGTGGCCGACGACTCGCGCTGGTATGCGTCCCACATCACCTTCTTGATATGATAGCCAGGATGGAGCGCAGCCACCTGCTCGGCAGCCATGTCGACATCCTTCATGTGGATATTCTGGTTGCCGTCGTCTCCCATAAACATGAGCACGTTCTGCCATGCGCCGGCATTGCCGTTGGTCATGTAGGCCTCTATCTTGTCTACCACGCCCTTGGCTGCCTCGGCTGTGGTCACGGGTATGCGTCCCACAGCAATATCCTCCTTGTCGCGGGCGATATCGGTGCCTTCGCCATCGTCCATCAGCGTGAAGAAACCGTCGTTCACGTAGCAGTAGAGCTCGCTGAAAGAGTTCTCACTCTCGTAACACAGCAGATAGTCGTCGGCACTGAGACGGCGGGTGTCGCTGATGAGCATGCGGTTGTCCCACACGGCGTCGCCGAAGAGTAGCAGATAGCGCGGCATATCGCTTTCGGTCTCGGCGCGGTCGTAGAGCATCTTGAGGTAATGGCGGTAGGCGCTGGCATCGGGCGTTCCGCTGGAGAACTCGTTGAAGAGCTCGTCGGCAGGAACGATGGTCACGCGCATGCCGTCGCGCTGCTCATGGAGGCGCTTGATGCGCTCGGCCTGGGCAAGCAGCTTCTGACTGGTGGGGATAATGATGACCATGTCGGCAGGACCGTCGGCATGGTGGTTCTGGTTGGTAATGTTGTAGACGTAATCGGGGACGGGGATATTGCCCGTCAGGCTGGGAGCCGGACGCGGTGAGTCGAAAGCCATCGAGATATAGTCGAGACGCACCGTCGAACTGCCGATGGTCTTGATGACGAGTTTGGCGTCGGAGGCATAACGGCCTATGCGGTAGGTGGCTGTCGCCGACGCTCCCTTGTCATAGCTCTGGGGCATGATGCTGATGGTGCCCAGCAGCGAGTCGGCCAGGAATACATCCACACGGCTTTCCCCACCAGCCGACACGGCTACGGTTATACGGGCTGTCTGCTGCGAACCGCTGAAGGCAGGCAGACTGTAGGCGTAGGAAGAGTTGAAGGCGATGGGGGTATTCTCATAGAGGTTGCGGCCGCCATGATACCAGGCGTAGTTGTCGGTCTCGTGGAGCCAGTGGTAATCGTGGGGCGAGGGATAGATGCTGCTTACAAACTGGGCGGAATCGATGGGCGTCACAGCCTCATCGGTCTGGGTGATGAAGTAGTAGCCATACTGCGAATAGGGATTGCGGGTGCGCACAGTGGCATCGTTGGCGCTCCAGCTCACGGGGCCTTGGGCGTAGAAGAGGCGCTTGCCGCCGACCTGGCAGATGGGCACCTCGCGCAAATCATCATGGGCTTGCAGACTGGCACCCGTCAGCTTCTCGTCGATGAGGGCGCCGCCCATGCCATAGACATGCACACGCGAAAGATCGGTAAATCCGGCACGGCGGATGAGCGACTCGGTAATCTGGTAGACTCCGCTCTCGCTCACGCGTATCTTCGCCCATCGTCCTTGGGCCAGCACGGAGTTGGCGGCATAGCGCTCGCCCACAGGGACCACTGCCGCACGCTGGCGGCGACGGGCGGCACGACTGAGGGGGCGCGACTGCACATCGAGCATGAAACTGACAAGCAGCTGGTGACGGCCTCCGCGGAAGACCACGGGGCAGAAAGCGACCTCCAGGCTGGCCTGGCGGCGCGAGGTGACGATGTGCTGGGTGATAAGGGGGCTGGCGCCGGGTTGGACATCATGGGTGGCAAGCCGGTAGCGGGCTACGTCGGCAGCCGTCATGTCGATATATTCGGGATAGGCTATGCTGACGGTATAGACGCTGTCGGCATAATCGCCCGAGAGGGGTATGGCGCAGGCAAAGGTGGGGGCCACGCTGTCTATCTTGACCTGCTGGGCGGTCAAATTATAAAACTTCTGTGCCCGGATTGTCATAGCCGACGCAAGAAGTATCATGATTAATATGTATCTGACTGATTTCAGATGGCTGATGGTTTTATGTTTCAATATCGTCTCACTTACAGTTAAACTCGAGCACCTTGCGCTCTTCGACATAACCTTCCAGATGGTCATCGATATGCACGGGACCCACGCCGGCAGGAGTACCGGTGAAGATTACGTCGCCTGTCTTCAGGGTGAAATACTGGCTGATGTAGGCCACTATCTCGTCGATGCCGAAGACCATGTCGGCGGTGCAGCCTTCCTGCACGGTCTGTCCATTGATATCGAGGTGGAACCGCAGGGCCTGCACATCGAGAAACTTGTCCTTGCCGACCCACTCGCCGATAGCTGCGGCACCGTCGAAGCTCTTGCTGAGGTCCCAGGGCAGACCCTTCTCGCGCAGCTGCTGCTGCACGTCGCGGGCGGTGAAGTCGATACCCACCGTCACGGCATCATAGTAGCGATGGGCGAAACGCTGGGGAATGTTCTTGCCCAATCTGCAGATGCGTATCACCAACTCGGCCTCGTAGTCTATGCGTCCCATGAAGTCGGGAACGAAGAAGGGTTTGCCCGACTTGAGCAGCGACGAGTCGGCCTTGGTGAACAACACTGGGGCCTCTGTCTTATATAACGCACCATCCAACTCTTTATTGTGTTGGATGTAGTTCATTCCGATACCAAATATCTTCATTGTCGTTTTCTTAATGTTTCTACCGATAAAGTTCAGTTCCAATCTGTTGCAAAGTTACAAAAAAAGATGTAACCACACGACACAAAAAGGCTGAATGTAATGCTGTTTTTTCAGCGATTGGACACCTCTTCCAGGATGTCATGGATACGCCCGATGAGATAGAATGGCAGATTGACGAGTCTGAACGTCTTGCCTTTGGGCGTATTGACCCTGTCTACGGAATAAGGTTTGGACCATATCCTTACAGCCACATCGTGGTCGCAACTGTCCATAAACACCTGGAGCGAACGCAGATGCGAGTTAGAACCGCTCTTGACCTCTATGGGATAAAGCCGCGACTCGTGGTTGATGACAAAGTCGACCTCGGCACCATTGTTGGCCTTGGCCCAGAAGACTCTGCGCTGCCCCACACGGTCGTCGAGCGACAGCAGTTCCTGCGCCGTCACCTGCTCGGCTATGTGTCCGCGCCAGGAGTCTACCATATCTGTCGAACCGATAATCTCACGGCGTATACCGGCTTGATAATTGACCAGCCCGGTATCAAACCATATCAGTTTGGGCATCCTCCGCGTCTCTGGAACCAAAGGCAACTGGGTCGAAGACACCGGATAGACCAACTCAAGGAGCATGGCCTTCTCAAGGAGACGAAAGGCTTCGCCCACCTCACGCGATTTATACCCCGAGTTGGCAAAGTTGCCGAGCGTAATGGTCTCGCCGGCCGACGCCCAACCATACGAGAGGATAAACCTCACGGTGTCTGTCAGCTTGTTACCTGCCACATATTTCTCTGCATCATCTTTGTAGGCTTGCACCAGTGTCTCATAGACATCTTCAAGGGCAACAATATCACGTGTTTCGGCATATTGCTTCACTGCCTCGGGCATTCCACCAACGATGGCGAAAAGGTTGAACCAATGCATCATCTGCTCATGAAACGCCACGGTCATCTCTGGCTTTTCTCTCAATAAGGCCAGCAGATTGTGCTTGCCCGTTGCACCCAGAAACTCGTAGAACGAGCAGGGCCGCAAGGCAAGATACTGCACCCGCCCTACCGGAAAACTCACCTTTACATCAATGAGATTTTCGAGCAGACTGCCAGCGGCTATGACATGGAGGTCGGGGCGCCGCTCGTAGAAATATCTGAGCAGCCCGATGGTCTTAGGCGAATTCTGGATTTCATCGATGAATATGAGGATATTGCCAGGGGTTCGTGCCTTGCCCTGACTGGCAAAGAGCATGTCGACCAAATCGTCAAGGGGAATTGCCATCTCAAACATCCTGACATTCTCGGCCATCTCCATGTTGAAATAGAGATAGTTGTCAAACTGCTTGCCAAATTGGTTGACAACCGTTGTCTTGCCCACTTGCCTTGCACCTCTTAATATTAATGGCTTGCGCCGGCTTGAGGTTTTCCATTGCTCCAGCTTAGCCAATATCTGCCGTTCAAACATAATGAATTATCTTGACTTGGTGCAAAGATATGGAATTTTCTTGAGTTCCAGAAACTTTCAGACAAATTTGTTACAAATCATGGGCAACAAACTGCTATTTTTGTCGCAAATCAGGGGCAACAGGACTTTACTTTTGTTGCAAATCATGGGCAACAACGCGGTATTCTTGTCGCAAATCAAGGGCAAGAGGGCTATCATTGGGACGACGGACACAACCTCCGGAGCCTGAACAATGGCCTCGGCGGCGACTCTGACCAGTGGAAACGGGTCAGAACATCTCTTCGCTCTTCTTCTTGATGGTCTTGAAGATATTGGACCACGCGTTGCCCTCTTCCTTCTTGTCCTCGGCGTTGCGGTCTTTCTGCTGCGAGTTGTTCGACTTGCGGGAAGCGTGCTTCTTGGTAGCGTGGGGCTTGGCGGTGTGTTTTCTCTTGGTCTTCGTTGTGGGCATATCGCTCTGCTTCATACGCTCGGCCCACTCGCCGGTAAAACTGTAACCTGCCTCGGTTATCTCGAAGTCTATCTCTGGCATATTGATACCCTCGGCAGGACGATAGGGAATCTCGCTGCCGTTGTAACGCTCCACCCTCACGGTGCATACGCCCTTGGCAAGGATGTCGAGCTCCTTGGCAGCACGCCACGACAGGTCGATGATACGCCCACGGGCAAAGGGGCCACGGTCGGTGACCTTGACCACTACCGACTTGTTGTTAGAGAGATTGGTTACCTTGAGCAGGGTGCCGAAGGGATAGGTGCGATGGGCGCAGGTGAGACTGTCGTGATGCAGTCTGTCGCCGCTGGCGGTACGCGCGCCGGTGGCGCGTTTGGAATAAAAAGTAGCCTTACCCCTCTGCGTCTGTGCCAGCATAGGGGTAAAGCTCAAGAGTGATAAGATTGCAATAATTACTCTTCGTATTTGTTTCATAAGTTATGTAGCAACCGCGTGTTGCCGGCTTCGTTGCCGACAACCGCGGTCTGTGCATTGTCGCTTACACTACGCCCTGGGCCAGCATAGCCTTGGCTACCTTCATGAAGCCGGCGATATTGGCACCCTTGACATAGTTGATGTAGCCATCGGGCTCAGTGCCATACTTGGCACACTGGTCGTGGATGGAGCTCATGATGTAGTGGAGCTTCTCGTCGACCTCGTCCTTGCTCCAGTGCAGGCGTATAGAGTTCTGAGTCATCTCCAGACCCGATGTTGCCACGCCACCAGCGTTGACAGCCTTGCCGGGAGCGAAGAGCTGCTTGGCAGCCACAAACTTCTCGACAGCCTCAGCCGTACAACCCATGTTGCTCACCTCAGCCACACACAATGGGTGGTTGGCGAGAATCATGTCGGCGTCGTCGCCATTGAGCTCGTTCTGGGTAGCACAGGTCAGATAGATGTCGGCCTTTACCTCCCATGGCTTCTTGCCTGCCACGAATGTAGCCTCGGGATAAACCTCAGCATAGGGCTGGCAGATGTCGTTGCCGCTGGAGCGGAGCTCGAGCATATATTCTATCTTGTCGCCGCTGACGCCTTCTGGGTCGTGGATATAACCGTCAGGTCCACTGATGGTAATCACCTTGGCACCAAGCTGGGTAGCCTTCTTGGCTGCACCCCAAGCCACGTTGCCGAAGCCAGAGATAGCCACTGTCTTGCCGGCGATATCAAGGCCCTTGTCCTTCATCATGTGGTTGACGAAATAGAGCGCGCCGAAACCGGTAGCCTCGGGACGGAGGATAGAACCGCCCCACTCTATGCCTTTACCGGTAAGCACACCTTCGTAGCGATGAGTGAGCTTCTTGTACTGGCCAAAGAGATAGCCAATCTCACGACCGCCTACGCCGATGTCGCCTGCAGGAACGTCCTCATCAGGACCGATATAGCGATAGAGCTCGTCCATGAACGCCTGGCAGAAACGCATGATTTCGGCATCACTGCGACCGCGGGGAGAGAAGTCTGAACCACCCTTGGCGCCACCCATAGGCAGCGTGGTGAGCGCGTTCTTGAATGTCTGCTCGAAGCCCAGGAACTTCATAATAGAAAGGTTGACAGAGGGATGGAATCGCAGACCGCCCTTGTACGGGCCGATGGCGCCGTTGAACTGTACGCGATAACCTATATTGACATGCACCTCGCCATTGTCATCTACCCATGGCACACGGAACATGTGTACACGCTCGGGCTCTACGATGCGCTCGACGATTTTGGCCTTTTCAAACTCAGGATGCTGGTTGTAGACGTCCTTAATAGACTCCAACACTTCGCTCACTGCCTGAAGGAACTCTGACTCACCAGGATGCTTGCGCTCCAGGTCTTGCATGATTTTCTGTACTTCCATAGTGGTATTTCTTTAAGTAATTGAGATTTACAGATTGTTTATTACTATGGCAAAAGTAGTGTATTTGAAGCAAACAAACAAGAAAAAACGCATTTATTTTACTCTCCCCACTTACTTTTCGACATATGCCAGGCCGGCGGGACGGCAGACCGCGACGACCGCCATGATGCAAATTAAAACAAAAAGAATGAATAATGCCACAAAAAGCAAAATTATCTTGACGCAAAGCATACTAAAAAAGTTTTTTGATATACCTTTGCATAATATAAATATGTGTATTATGGAATCGAAGATACCTGCCCAATGGGAGAAGTTCTATCTCAAAGACGTGAGCTTTGTCAATCTGATGATGCGACGCATCTACAATGTGCTCATCGTCGCCAACCCCTACGACGCCTTCATGCTCGAAGACGACGGACGCATCGAGGAGAAAATCTACAATGAATATATGCTGCTGGGACTGCGCTATCCGCCTACATTCACTCAGGTGAGCACCACCGAGGAGGCCGAGAAGATGCTGCACACCACCAACATAGACCTGGTGATATGTATGCCCGGCAACGCCGACAACGACGCCTTCGCCGTGGCCCGCGCCATCAAGCACAAGTTTCCCCACATGCACTGCATAGTGCTCACTCCGTTCTCGCATGGCATCACCAAGCGCATGCAGCACGAAGACCTGTCTATCTTCGACTACGTATTCTGCTGGCTGGGCAATACCAACCTCATACTCTCGATCATCAAACTGATAGAGGACAAGATGAATCTGGACCACGACATCCACGAGGCGGGTGTGCAGATGATTCTGGTGGTCGAAGACAGCATAAGGTTCTACAGTTCGATACTCCCCAACCTTTATAATTATATACTGCTGCAGAGCCAGCGCTTCTCGACCGAGGCGCTCAACCGCCATGCCGCCACCATGCGTATGCGCGGACGACCCAAGGTGGTGCTCGCGCGCACCTATGAAGAGGCAATGGCCATGTACGAACGCTATAGCGACAATGTGTTGGGCGTCATCAGCGACGCCCGCTTCCCCATCCACGGCGAGAAGGACCCCGAAGCCGGCATCAAGCTCTTCCGCGAGATACGCAGCCGTAACGAGTATGTGCCGCTCATCATGGAGAGCTCCGAGAGCAGCAACCGCGCCAAGGCCGAAGCCGAGGGATTCAGATTTGTCGACAAGAACTCCAAGAAGATGAGCCTCGACCTGCGCCGGCTGATGGAAGAGCACATGGGATTTGGCGATTTCGTCTTCCGCGACCCGCGCAGCCACGAGGAGATACTGCGTATACACAGTCTGAAGGAGCTTCAGGACAACATCTTCAAGATTCCCAACGACTCCATGCTCTACCACATCAGCCGCAACCACATGAGCCGCTGGCTCTCGGCGCGCGCCATCTTCCCCGTGTCGGCGTTCCTCAAGGATGTGACATGGAACAAGCTGCAGGATGTCGATGCCCACCGACAGATTATCTACGATGCCATCGTCCAGTACCGACACCTGAAAAACCAGGGCGTGGTGGCAGTGTTCGACCGCAAGAAGTTCGACCGCTTCAGCCACTTCGCACGCATCGGCGAAGGCTCGCTCGGCGGCAAGGGCCGTGGCCTGGCTTTTCTGGACAACATCATCAAGCGCCACCCCGACTTCAACCAGTTTGCCGGCGTCAGCGTGCAGATACCCAAGACCGTGGTGCTCTGCACCGATGTCTTCGACCGGTTTATGGAGCAGAACAACCTCTACCAGATAGCCCTCAGCGACGCCTCTGACGAAGAGATACTCCAGCACTTCCTCCAGGCGCAGCTGCCCGATGAGTTCATCGCCGACTTCTATGCTTTCTTCGAAGCCATACAGAGCCCTATAGCCATACGCTCATCATCGCTGCTCGAAGACGCACACTATCAGCCCTTCGCCGGCATCTACTCGACCTACATGATACCCTATCTCGCCGACAAGTATGCCATGCTGCAGATGCTGGCGTGTGCCATCAAGGGCGTATATGCCTCGGTATTCTACCGCGACTCCAAGGCATACATGACCGCCACGAGCAACGTGATAGACCAGGAGAAGATGGCGGTGATACTGCAGGAGGTGGTGGGCCACCAGTATGGCAACCGCTTCTACCCCAACTTCTCGGGTGTGCTGCGGTCTATCAACTACTACCCCATCGGCGACGAACAGGCCGACGAGGGTATCGCCTCGCTCGCGCTGGGTCTGGGCAAGTATATCGTAGATGGAGGACAGACGCTGCGCGTTTCGCCCTATCATCCGCATCAGGTATTGCAGACGAGCGAGATGGAGACTGCGCTGCGCGAGACACAAACCCAGTTCTATGCGCTCGACATGCAACACGTGGGCGAAGACTTCAAGGTCGACGATGGGTTCAACATCCTCAAACTCAGGGTCAAGGACGCCGAGGCCGACCATGCACTCAACTTCATCGCGTCGACCTACGACCCTTACGACCAGGTGATACGCGACGGACTCTACGACGGCGGACGCAAGATAATCTCCTTTGCCGGAGTGCTGCAGCAAGATGTGTTCCCCCTGCCCCAACTGCTGCAGATGACCATGCGCTATGGAGCGGCAGAGATGAGACGCCCCATAGAGGTGGAGTTTGCCTGCAACCTCAACGCCGACCGCACAGGCAGCTTCTTCCTCCTGCAGATAAGGCCCATCGTAGACAGCAAGCAGATGCTTGACGAAGACATCTGCGCCATCAGCGACGACCGCTGCCTGCTGCGCTCCCACAACTCGCTGGGCCACGGCGCCAGCGAAGAGGTGACCGATGTGGTCTATGTCAAGACCGACGACCAGTTTACAGCCATCAACAACCCCGCCATAGCCTGTGAGATAGAGCGCATCAACCGCCGCTTCCTCGATGAAGGCCGTGGATACGTGCTCATAGGGCCCGGACGGTGGGGCTCGAGCGACCCTTGGCTGGGCGTGCCGGTCAAGTGGCCTCACATCAGCGCCGCTCAGGTCATCGTCGAGGTCGAACTCAAGAACTACCGGGTGGACCCCAGCCAGGGCACACACTTCTTCCAGAACCTCACCAGCTTTGGCGTGGGCTACTTCACCATCGACACCAACACCGACAACGGTATCTATCGCAAGGAGGTGCTCGATGCGATGCCCGCAGTCGAAGAGACTCAATTTGTAAGGCACGTGAGATTTGACAAACCGCTCAAAATACTCATGGATGGCAAGAAACAGGAGGGTGTAGTGTTGATTTAAGTCAATAATTATAGTTTTTAGCAAAAAAAGAGGTAATTTATTTGCAGATATGATAAAAACCTTATACCTTTGCATCGTGTTTTTCATGGTATTAGATTTAAGGTTAACAAAGATTGGGACTCAGCGGAGTCCCTTTTTTATTTTTACCCCATCCCGAAGCACCGTTTTCCACCCTCACCGACCACGATAAGAATTGCCAAAGTAAGCCCCAGCCCATTGGGAAGGGTTTGGAGGGGGGCTCCAATAAGCAGTTGTTTTTGCACCGGCGAAAGCCGGACTTTTTGAACGGCCAAAGGCCGCTTCCTGTACCGTCGCGGAGGATGGCGTCATGCCGTGCATGACGGTGGGGATGGTGGAGACGACACGCAGGAAAACTCGTTTTCCGACAGTCGGCACCGCCATCCACGCCAAGGCGAAGCCGCCATCCGCCACCACGGCTTTTTGTGTTTATTTCATCACCCTCCCAGGCGCAATAAACAATAGGGGGAAAGCCAAAGAGAAGCCCCATCCCACCAGCAGGCCCCACCCCAGCCTTCCCCAATTGGAAGGCGAACCACATAACCTCCTTAAACTCAGAAAGAAGGAGCTCCCGCCCCTTGGGGAGGGCATGGGGAGGGGCCTCCAATAAGCAGCAGCAACTCTGTAGGAGTTGCGTTTCCCCAGCCCAGGGTTGCGGGCGAAGCACGCTACCCTGGGTAAGCATCCCCCACTAACCTGGCAACTCTGTAGAAGTTGCGATTAGCCGTAGGCGTTACCCGCAGCAGGACAATGTAATGAAATGCATAGGTGGATATTATCAGATTGAGCATTACGCCTACGGCTACGCGCAACACCTTACCTTCCCGCACCGCAAAGCGCCGCGCCGGTGACCTTCGCGGCGCCATCCTATACCTTATTATATATATAGCGACGAGACAAACCGAAAGGGCAAACCCGAGGATGGCTATTGTGAGGCCATCGGCAGGGGCCATGAGCAAGAAGACAACCCATCTGCTGCTGACAATGGCTTGCTTGACTTAAAATATCTTAATTACCAGCGTGTTTTTCATCATTTATTTGGCAGTATGTGTCGAAAAGTGTAGCTTTGCGATGGCATTATGTGTCAGAAAGTGTTGGTTTTCGCCCAAAACATGTGTCGAAAAGTGTAAACATCTGACCATTTCATGTGTCGAAAAGTGTAAAGCGATGAAGAGGAAGATATACAAAGAGCTTGTAGACTGGAAAAACAGAGAGCAGCACAAGCCCCTGATACTAAATGGGGTCAGACAATGTGGGAAGACTTATATCCTGAAGGAATTCGGAAGGAACGAGTTCGACAATCTGGCCTACATCAGTTGCGACCGAAATGAGAGCCTGCACGCCATCTATGCAGGTGACTTTGACACGGCGCGTATCATAAGAGGATTAAGCGCGCTTACCGGCGTGGATATTATCCCTGGAAAGACTCTTATATTCTTGGATGAGGTGCAAGCATTTCCACAGGCCCTGGAGGCTTTGAAGTATTTCTGCGAAGATGCCCCCGAATATCATATCGTGGTGGCTGGCTCATTGTTGGGCGTAGCCCTGCATGCAGGCATCTCCTTTCCCGTAGGCAAGGTTCAGTCGATGCGACTGTTTCCTATGGACTTTGAGGAATTCCTCATGGCAATGGGAGAAGACCAGCTGCTCTGTCTGATGCACAACAAGGACTATGGGGTGATGAACGCGCTCCACGAGAAGCTGAAAGACTATCTGCGTCAATACTATTATGTTGGCGGAATGCCAGAGGTCGTAAAGACGTATGTGGACAACAGGCTGCCAAACCAGGTGCGCACTATTCAGAACGAAATTCTATCCAATTATGCCAGCGATTTTTCCAAGCACGCCCCGGCACAGGAGGTGCCTCGCATAGACATGGTATGGCAGTCCATACTGGGACAGCTATCCAAAGAGAACAAGAAGTTTGTCTATGGTGTGTTAAAGAAGGGCGGCAGGGCTAAGGAATTTGAACTGGCGATACAATGGCTGATGGATGCCGGCTTGGTATATAAGACAACCAGGGTGACAAAGCCCGAACTGCCGCTGAAGTTTTATGAAGACCTGTCGGCTTTCAAGCTATTTCTCTGCGATTGCGGACTGATGGGGGCTATGGCAGACACCACAGCAAAGGATGTGCTGCTTGGCGACAACGTGTTTACGGAATACAAGGGCGCCTTCACCGAACAGTATGTTCTCCAGCAGTTGCTCGCATTGGGCATCAGCCACATCTACTATTACAGCTCTGACACCTCTCGTATGGAGATGGACTTTCTCGTTCAGCGCGATGGCGCTCTGCTGCCCATAGAGGTAAAGGGAGGCACAAGCATCAAGTCAACCTCGCTGCACAATTACCTGATGGAGCATCGGGAAATATCTGCCATACGCTATTCCATGCTGCCCTACCGCCAGCAGGAGAATATCACCAACATGCCGCTATACAGCGTTTTCCTGCAATAGAGTATCGGTCAAGCCGAGTGCCTCATCAACCGTTTCTTGATGTCCCGCAGCTTGACCGATAATCATTGTTTGCCCACTCCGTCTTAGTGTCTGCCCAGAGCACACCCTCCAAGCACATCTTCCCCTCATTGCCCAAGGCCCATACCCTTCCGCCTGCTACACCCAGTATCACAACAATACGCCCAAAACAGCTGGCGAGGCTCTCTGAGCCAGCCAAAGAGTACAATAATCAGCCCAAACTTCCACTTTTTCGGGAGGAAATGAGCAAAATTCAAAATATAATTTATAACTTTGCCACAAAAGTTCAAAGTGACAATTTGAAAAAGTGGCGTTATGATAAATAAGGATATACTTAAGCAGGTTTTGGCATCCAACCAAAAAGACATTGAGAACTACAAGATAGTTCCGCGTACATTGCCAGGCGACGATTTCCCATGTCGCGTGTTTGTCGGTGTACGCCGTGCCGGAAAATCGTTTATGCTGTACCAGAAGATGCAACAGACGCTGGCATCGGGACAAAGTTGGGCAACAATGCTTTACCTGAACTTTGAAGACGACCGCCTTGCGCAGTTCGATAGAAGCGACTTCGAGCTGATATTGGAGGCACACGCGGAAATGTATGGGCAACGCCCAATGCTTTTCTTGGATGAAATCCAGAATATAGAAGGCTGGGAAAAGTTTGCCCGCCGTTTGGCAGATGCAAAGTATGCCGTATGGCTGACCGGCAGCAATGCCAAGATGTTATCTTCAGAGGTTATGACCACCTTGGGAGGTCGATACTTGGCAACGGAAGTATATCCATACAGCTTTCAGGAGCTTCTGAAAATACAGGATATCCCTTACGATAAGATATCACAAATGGCTACAGAGTCGCGGGCAAAGATACTTCGGGCGTGGAATGAATATCTCTTATGGGGAGGACTTCCCGAATCTGTCGGACTTACCGTGAAACGCAATTATCTTAGCAGTACGTTCCAGAAAATATATCTCGGTGATATTGCAAGCCGTAACAAGATAGCCAACCCCAACCTTTTGCGCCTCATGGTCAAGAAACTGGCTGAGAATGTTGGCCAACCCGTGTCATACAATCGCCTGGCCAATGTTCTTTCCACCATAAGCGGAAGAATATCAATGCCTACGGTCAGTAAGTATATCGAATACAGCGAGGCCGCATGGCTCTTGTTGCGCCTACGAAATGTTTCTGCACCATTCACAGAAAAAGAAACGTCCTGCAAGTACTACTTCATCGACAACGGAGTGCTTGACCTCTTTTTGCTCGATGGAGAGACCATGCTGCTTGAAAACATCGTTGCCCTGGCGCTTTTCCATAAGTACGGACATGATGCCGACAACGAGCGAGTGTTCTTCTATAATGACAAGGTGGAGGTCGACTTCTACATCCCCGAAGATGCCACTGCCATCCAGGTTTCGTATAGTATCACCCAGTCTACCTCTACCTATGAGCGCGAGGTCAATGCCTTGAAAAAGATCCCTGGCGCATTGTCTTGCAAGCGTCGATTGATATTGACAAATGACGAGTCCGACAGCATTGAGGACCAATATGGCACCATTGAGGTACTCCCTGTGTGGAAATGGCTGTTGCTACAGGGAAGAAACGAATGAATAACCACCTCAAACACAGCAGGAATGAGCTCCCGCACCTTGAGGAGGGTTTGGGGAGGGGCTTCTATCCGCAGCTGTTTTTCTACCGGCGAAAGCCGGACTTTTTGAACGGCCAAAGGCCGCTTTTTTTACCGTCGCGGCGGATGGCGTCATGCCGCGCATGACGGTGGGGATGGTGGCGTCGACACGCAGGAAAACCCGTTTTCCGACAGTCGGCACCGACATCACCGCCAAGGCGAAGCCGCCATCCTCCGCCACGGCTTTTTGTATCAATTCCATCACTCTCATAGGCGCAATCAAAGTAGAAAAACACATGATTGAACCCACACAATCAGCAGCCACTAAGAGCCGAAGGTCACCAGCGCGACACCGTGAGAAGTGGAAAGGCAAATATCACCGCTTGGCACCACCTTCTCATTACATCCACCCGCAGGCCAACCACCCCCAACCTTACAGCACCTTACCCCATCGCAATCTTCATCAAGCAGAGAGCCCACCAACCTCTCGTTGATGGGCTCTTCTTATGCCTGACCGTTTGTGTTTCCATCACATTAGAAAGAGAGTTCAATTGTGGCAAACTGTCTATAAGCGCTACTTATAGCCTTTGCCCATAGGTAATCACATAGAGTTGCTGTGTGTTTTTCATGCTCATACTTATGCAGGTCGCGGTCAACAAGGCCATGGCTGCCTACCCCGTAAGACAGGCAGCCGATTAGGTTTACCCTATCCATTAATAAGGTACAGACGGTCCGTAAATCATCACCTTTATGATAGTCCATATGATGACCGCTGCGCAAGCACCCAGAGGTACAAAAAAGAAAATCTTCAACCATAAAGGCATTGGATAGTACGTGCCAGGATTTACGATTCCGCTCTCCCACATATCATACTCAAACCAAGTGTCGTCATTCAGACGACGATAATACTTTCTTCCCATAGTAATACGTTTAATTTAAGTTGTTTTGATAAAAGTTTCCGTCATTCTCTTTTCTTCTTTTCTTTCGTCTTTACATCGTCCGTCGGCAGGAACATGTCCTGCGGGTATCCTCTTGAATACATGTGCAAAGGTATGGTAAATCTACGGATTTTCCAATTTGATTATACGTATAAAAAAATAACATCCACTAAAAAACTCACCCTAACCTATCCGCGCAGGGATGGTTAGGGTGAGTTTCCTGTATGTTTCTATGTTCTCCCGACTTACTTCTCGCTCTCAGGCGCCTTGTCGATGAGATCCATAAACTGGTCGAGCTTCGGAGTGATGATAATCTGGGTGCGGCGGTTGCGCTGCTTGCCCCCCTCGGTGTCATTGCTGGCCACGGGGGTATACTCTCCACGACCACCGGCGGTAAGACGCTTGGGCGCCACACCAAATCTGTTCTGCAGATACTGTACCACTGATGATGCGCGAAGGGCAGAGAGATCCCAGTTGTTGCGGATATTCTTCATCGAAGCAGCCTTGGTGTTCACAGGCACGTTGTCGGTGTTACCCTCGATCAGCACGTCATAGTCCTTGTAGTCCATGATGATTTTGGCTATCTTGCTCAGAGTCTCCTCGGCGCGCTCGCTGATTTCATACGAACCGCTCTTGTAGAGCATATTGTCGGCGAGCGAGATATATACCACTCCCTTGAGCACCTGCACATCCACCTCCTTGAGCTCTTCCTTGCTCAGCGAGCGGGTCAGATTGTTGGTGAGCACCATATTGAGCGAGTCGCTCTTGCTCTTCACCTCTACCAGGTGACGGATATACTGGTTGCTCTCATTGATCTGGTCCACCAACTTAGAGATGTTCACGCTGTTGGCACTGGTATTGGCCAGACTCTTGTCCAGACTCTGTTGCAGGGCCTTGTAGGCCTTCTGCTGCTCTGCCAGCTGGTCGCTGAGACTTGCCACGCGAGCCTGGGCGACGGCCAACTGCTCCTTGGTGTTCTGGTAGCTGCCGGTCAACTCTCTGTTCTCTGTCTGGCAGTTCTTCAGTTCTGCCTGACAACTCTCTAAATTCTTTTTGCTGACACAACCTGTCATCAACAGGGCTCCAAGGGCGAGCGTCAGCACGGTTGTTTTACTTCTGTTCATCTTAATTATCACGATATTATTCCACAAAGTTATTAAATCTTACATATATGACGCAAGAAAAGCACCTTTTGTATAACCCTTTAATGATATTTAACCATAAACAGCCCAAAAATCTGCGTTTCCCATGTCACAATCACCACTTTCATACGTTATTACCATAACCGACAACATTGAAACAACCACTATATATAATAAGGTATATGAAAAGATTATCCGTTTTGCTATGCACATCGTTGGCATGGCTCATGGCAGCCGCCCAGACCGGCAGAGACACCACCATCATTGTCAACCAGCAGCGCATCGTGGTCACCACCCATAAGGGCGAGACCCACGTGGCTGTCTACGACTCCACCGACAACCAGCTCCTGAAGACCCGCGAGACCGTCTTCGCCAACCAGCAGGAGGTAGAGCGTGTCTATGTCACCTCGCCCTTCCTCCCCTCGACCTATACCAGGGCCGCCGCCCTGGCGCCCATACTCCCCACAGTGTGGTATGCCTACACATCGACCAACAGCAAGATAGGTTCCGACGCCAACAGTTCATCCGGACTCCACACCCGTGGCTCCGGATCTTCCGAGGTGGGCGTCACCATCTTCGAGGGCATCACGCCGCTCACCGACCGTGGCCGATGGGGCCAGCTGGGCTTCTCCATGGGCGCCCAGACCTACTACACATGGATGCACTTCCAGCCCGGCGCGCTGCTCCAGGGCGAGGGCAGCCACGTCAGCTTCACCCCCGCAGCCTCGGCGGCTTCCACCAACAGGCTCTCCTATGGCGGCGTGCGCATACCACTCATGCTGTCGTGGCAGATAGCCCCGGACAACATGGCGTCGCAGATTGCCATAGGCATCTCTGCCGACATGCGCACCCGAGGCAAGTACCGCTTCACACCGGCAGACATGGGCGACCCCATCGAGCGCAATGTCAGACTCAAGCCCTTCGGCCTCAACCTCGAGACAGTCGTCTGCTTCGGACCCCTCGCCATCACCGGACGCGTAGGACTCCTCCCCCTCTTCCAGACCACTACGGGCAAGAAGGCATACACCTCGTCCATCGGCATCGGCATCAATATGGGACAGCTCTTCCGCCGTCGCTGACCCTCTGCCCCAGTCCGCTCCAAGGAGAGGCTATGCACCCTGGCACTATCGCCACCGGCTGCACGGCCTCTTCTTTTTGCTGCTGTCCGGCAGCCGATGATGACAAAAAATGCTAACGCCAGTATTTTTCACACCCTTTTGTTTTGCAGTGCTGGCTAATTGCAGTACCTTTGCGATATGAAAAGCAAGAAGTTACAAGGCCACATGGCCGTCATGACCGCCAATATCATCTTCGGATTTGGCGTACCCGTCACCGCTCTGTTGCTCAAGGAGTGGGTTTCTCCCATGGTCTATATGCTTACGCGCTGCGTGGGCGCCGCCGCCATATTCTGGCTCATCTCGCTCTTCCTGCCCTCCGAGCATGTCGAGCGCCGCGACCTCGTCGTAATCTGCTGTGGCGGACTGTTAGGATTTGTCATTTCACAGACGCTGGCAGCCTGGGCACTGGTCTTCACCTCGCCCGTCTATTTCTCTATCATCGCCAGCCTCACCCCCGTAGCCACCATGCTCATGGCGGCTCTCTTCATCGGCGAGCGCATCAATTTCACCCGCAGCATCGCCGTCATCCTCGCCACCGCGGGCGCCCTGCTCATGATTTTCACCCACTGGCACGGAGGCACCGGACGCCACGATCTCCTGGGCATCAGCTTCGGTATGCTCAGCCTGATTACCTGGGCCTTCTACCTGCTCATCACCCGTCAGGTCAGCGCGCGCTACTCTGCCGTCACCCAGATGAAGTGGATTTTCCTTGCCTCGTCGATAGCCGTGCTGCCCATAGCCTGGGGCGAACTCGACACCCAGAAGCTCTACTCCGCCGCCTGGCAGTGGGACGGTGTGGCTGAGATGGCGTTCATCGTGGTCTTCGCCACCGTAGCCGGCTACGTGGCCATACCCTTCGCCATGCGCTACATCCGAGCCACCAGCGTGAGCATCTACACCAACCTCCAGCCCATCGTGGCATCGGTCGTAGCCATACTCATCCACCAGGACATCCTCACATGGGACAAGCCCGTCGCGCTCATCCTCGTGCTGCTCAGCGCCTGGCTGGTCACCCGGACTGAACGATAGGCCGTCCGCCCCACCACCGTTGTCAACCCATTCATCATGTATACAGACAATCCTATCTTCGACCGTGCGCGACTGCTCATGGGCGACGACGTGATGCAGACCATCGCCAGCCGCCGCGTCATCATCTTCGGCGCCGGAGGCGTGGGCAGCTGGGTAGCCGAGTGCCTCATACGCTCGGGCATACGCCACCTCACCATCGTCGACTCCGACCGCATCTGCGCCTCCAATGTCAACCGCCAGCTCATGGCGACCTCCCTCACCGTGGGCGAGGTCAAGGTCGACGCGCTGCGCCGCCATCTGCTCGAAATCAGTCCCGATGCCGACATCCTGGCGCTGCAGAAGATTTATTCCGCAGACACCGCCGACGACTTCGCCCTCGACACCTACGACTACATCATCGACGCCATAGACAGCCTCAAGGACAAGGCGCTGCTCATGCTCCGCGCCTGCGAGACCCGTGCCACCCTGTTCTCGTCCATGGGCGCAGCCCTCAAGATGGACCCCACTCAGATACGCGTGGCTGAGTTCTGGAAGGTGCGCGGCTGTCCGCTCGGCGCCGCCCTCCGCAAGAAGTTCAAGCACATGCACTGCCGCCCCGCCCGCAAGTTCATGTGCGTCTACGGCGAGCAGGTGCTCGACAATCGGGGCGCCCATCAGGTCGCCGCCAGCACCATGCCCGACACCCAAGAACCCGCCCCCGGCGACCCCACGCTCGCCCACCACGACTGGAACGCCAGCAAGGCCCAAATCAACGGCTCAATGGTCCACATCACCGCCATCTTCGGCTTCACCATCGGTGGTTTGGTGCTCAACGACATCTACACCAAGGCATTGGCATAGAAGCCCCATCCAAAGCCCCATCCAAAGCCCCATCCCAGCCTTCCCCAAGGGAGGGCATGGGGAGGGGCTTTTGGGG
>NZ_NPJM01000016.1:0-1516 GCF_002251455.1 Prevotella sp. P4-51 | reverse complement strand
AAGCGCCTATCAGACGACCAAAAACGTATGATACTGCACGCACATCTGGTAAATGGAGTCAGTAAGGCAGAATTAGCAAGAGTTTTTGGCATCAGACGTGAGACTATTTGGAGATGGATTAGTACCTTTGCAGAAGGAAGCCAGCCTGTAGGTAAGCCTAAAGGTGTCTGCTCCCGAGCAAAAGAGTATTCAAATCTAAATCCCAAGCCTATGCCTCAAAAGACCGCCAGTCGATTGGAGACTCCGGAAGAAGAACTCGCACGCCTCAGACGCGAGAACGCGGAGCTCCAGGAAGCATTGAAGATGGCAGAATGGTCAAATCATGCCAAGGACGTGATGATAGACCTCGCCGAGAAAACCTTCAACATTCCAATAAGAAAAAAATCTGGTGCCAAACAGTAAAGGAGCTTGCCACAGAGAAGGTCAAAGGCCAGACCATGGGCCTTCTCTGTCGGCTGTTTGGCAAGAGCTGGCAGGCTTATTACCAGCACAAGGACACATCGGCGAAACAGCGCCTGACAGAAGAGATGGTCGTGGAGTTTGTACGAGAAATACGCACCTACGACAGGGGTATAGGAGGTGCGAAGCTGCACGAGATTTATGTCCGCCGTTTTGGGAGTCATTACGCACACATGGTAGGCCGTGACAAAATGATGGACATCATAGCCCGCAACAACCTACAGGTACGCATGCCACGCAAGAAACCACGCACAACCGATTCTGCGCACGGTCTTCCCACATATCCTAACCTTGTCAAGGAAATCATCCCCACACGCAAGAACCAGGTTTGGGTAACAGACATAACCTATGTGCCAATATGGCTGAATGACAACGAATACATATTCTGCTATGTTTCAATCATAACCGATGCATATACCAAAGAAATAATTTCATGGTATGTGGGTGAAAGCCTTGAAGCATGGTGTAGCGTAGAATGTCTTATAAAAGCATTTGACACACTTGCAGAAGAAGACAAGACAGGCCTTATCCATCATTCAGACAGAGGTGTGCAATATGTCAGTGCCGCGTACACATCGCTGCTGCTTGATGCGGGAATCAAGATTAGCATGACGGAAAGTGGTGACCCTAAGGACAACGCAATCGCCGAGCGCATAAACAACACTTTAAAAAATGAACTGTTCAGAGATATCAAATTCCATTCTATAGCCGAAGTAAGAAAAGCAATGCATAAAGCCGTCGAATTCTATAACAACGAGCGTCCTCATATGAGTCTTAATAATATGACACCACATGAGGCTGCTTTATGCAAGGGCAAAATACAGAAAAAATGGACTAGCTACAGAGAAAAATATCTTGAAAATTTGGAAGTGTCAGAAGGATCGACTACTTTTGCAGCACAAACACTGGAAATGATTGAGTCCGTATCAAAAGACAATACTCAACTTTCAATAGGGTTAAGAGAATAAATTCAACCTTGACTAGGGTTAAGTAAAAAAACAATCAACTTATAGTCGGGTTAATGTAAAATCCATTCAACTTTTTTCAGGAAGGTACA
>NZ_NPJM01000015.1:0-18017 GCF_002251455.1 Prevotella sp. P4-51 | reverse complement strand
GATCGAAAGCGGATGCAAAGGTATAGCTTTTTTCAACACAAACCAAACATTTCAACAAAAAAGTTGAAAATATTTTTCACCTATTGATTTATATCAACCAAAATGATGGCCCTGGGGACTATATACATTATTATATATTATACCCATGAAGACTCCTTTCACATCATGACGATTTCCAGCCCGATTGCCAGATGCCTCCTGCTTCTTCCACATGGATAAGGTTGGAATGGGGCCACCTTTGTGGGAATTTTCGTTGGCGTTTTTCGTTGGAGTCTTTCGCTGACATGTTGGCAGGATGCGTATTTTTGGGGAATTTGCGGCGCGCATTAGATATTTGGAAGCATGAAACCGTAATTGCAAGTTCTGCTACCAGCAATTCAAACTTGGAAACGAAAGAAATGACCATCTTGGGGAAGTAACGCCAATCTGCCATCAAACAGGAATAAGTTGTCTTGTAAATTCTTTCCAACTCGTACCAGTATTTCTTTTGGTATCTTGCCCCCTACCCGCACTTGGACATTGCCTGCCATATCCCGAACACTCCCGGAAGCAATCTGCCCAAAGCCGAGACCCACATAAATTGAAATCCGATTGAGTCCCGATGGCCGAAAAAGTCAAATATCCATCGCAAATGATTGTCTATATGGCGAATTATCTTTACCTTTGCCGCCATAAGTATTATGATTCTTATGTTATCACGCATCATCCATATCCTGAGCAAGCCGCTAACCGGAGGCAACCAGCTCTATTTTCTGCTGATGTACCTGCTGGGACTGACAGGTATCGTCTGCGAGCCCTGGAACGGCAGCCGCTTCTGGATGAGTTTCGAACTGTTTTCCGACCTTTACCTCTTCTGCGCCCTGCTGCGACTGATGCCCGAAAGATACAGACACTGCCTGCGCCTCGCCACAGCCACATTCTTCTACCTGCTGTCTGCTGTAGACATGGCGTGCTACGTAAGACTGGGCATGCCCATCACCCCGATGCTGCTGCAGCTGGCACTGCAAAGCAATAGCAGAGAGGCTGGCGAAGCGCTGTCGTCGTATCTCGACGTGGCAATGCTGTGGTCGCCATTAGGGCTGGTCATCATCCAGATGATGGCGGGCATGGCGCTGCTTGTCCGAGAGCAGACCATCATGGGCAAAGCCATGCGCACAGGGATATGGCGCAACCGACACATGATTTTCGCCGCACAGACAACCATTATCGTCATGTTTGCCATCGGGTTCATATCCAGTCTGGAGAACAAGGAGTATATGTATTGCCGCATCATCTGCCAGTATAGCGAACTGGAAACGCAGCAGCGGAAAGACTTCAGGCAGAAGACCAATTACTATCTGCCCATATACCGCATGGCGTTTGCCGTCAGCGAGACCCACCGGCTGCGCGACGAGATAAGACTCTTTGAAGAGAGTCTGAACAAGGCGCGGATAGACTCGGCCACCCACCTCTCCCCACATATCATCCTGATTATCGGCGAAAGCTACAACCGCCACCACAGCCAACTCTACGGCTACGACAAGCCCACCACGCCCCGGCAGACGGCACGGATGAACGCCGGCGAACTCATCGTGTTTGGCGACATGACAAGCCCTTGGAATACCACCTGCGAGTCGCTCAAAGAGATGCTGTCCACCCAATGTGCAGGCCAACCTGGGACATGGGCATCAGCCCCACCCTTCCCGCTGCTGTTCAGGATGGCCGGCTACCACACCTCGTTCTTCAGCAACCAGTATATGGTGAAGCGCAGCGGATTCAGCGACTTCATCGAAGACGCCTTCTTCAACAATCCTCCCATCAGCCGACGCCTGTTTGACACGCGCAACGAGTCTACCCACGACTACGACATGGCGCTGACCGATGACTACAAGCGATGCCTGACGAGACATCCCTACACACTGGACACCTTCCACTTCTTAGGACTTCACGCCGACTTCAAGAAGCGTTATCCCGCCAACTTCGGCATCTTCGACGCCAAAGACTACGACCGTGCCGACCTCACGGAGCAACAGCGCGAGATACTTGCCCACTACGACAACGCCATCGTCTACAACGACCTGGTCATCGACTCCATCCTGAAGCTCTACGAGGATGAAGACGCCATCGCCATATTCGTCGCCGACCACGGAGAGCGCATCTTCGACAACTCTACAGAATGGGGGCGCAACCTTACATGGGACCGCAACGACATCAGACAGCAGTTTGACATCCCCTTCTGGATCTGGGCGTCGCCGTCCTATCGCTCCAGCCGCAAGCAGTTGTGGGAGCAGATACGCTCCTGCCGCAACAGACGGGGAATGACCGACACGATAGCGCAGCTACTGCTACACCTCGCCGGCATACACAGCCCCTGGTACTATCCCCAATACGACATACTGCACAACGACTACGACAACAGCCGCAAGCGCATCATCCGCGGCGAGCGCGACTACGACCGCATCATGCACGCACCTTGACTGGGGCAACGCATCGCCTGCCCTAAGACATTCCCCATACTCTCCTCCTAACGACAAACCCAGGACAGAGGCGCTGCATGCCTCTACTCTGGGTTTGTTGACGCAACTCCCTTACCTTTGGTGACCTCCAGTCCAGAGTTGCTTGAGATGAACAGCCTTCTGACGGCTTATCTTACTACCACTTTCTTACCATTCTTGATGTAGACGCCACGCTGGAGACGGGCGTTGGCATCTTGCTTGACGCCGTCGAGCGTATAGACGCCCTGGGGTGCATCGACCGTGGTTTCGATGATGTCGATACCGGTAGGCATTGAGACCACAGCCTCAACGGGAGCCGACTCGGAACCGTCGCCATAACGTGCCGTAACCTGGTAGACATGGTCGGCACCATCGCACTGAGCCTCACGGTCCTCACTTGCCGTGGTGGCAGCCGTAGCCAGTGGCTTGCCGTCGCGGTAGATGACATA
Source organism: Prevotella sp. P4-51 (assembly GCF_002251455.1). Lineage (NCBI taxonomy): Bacteria > Pseudomonadati > Bacteroidota > Bacteroidia > Bacteroidales > Prevotellaceae > Prevotella > Prevotella sp. P4-51. The sequence goes on along the minus strand of NZ_NPJM01000015.1, from coordinate 15,094 downwards.
CTCCACAAACGTGCAGCCCTTGGAGGCGAAGGTAGCATCGTCGACCAGGAAGAGGTAAGGCGCCGACGAATAGCCGATGCCCGATGGGCTCACCTCGAGCTTGGTATTGTGACGGATGGCGAAGTAGCGCGCACCCTCAGGCAGCTCGAAGCTCACCTCGTCCCACTTGCTGTTGCTTACAGTCTTCTCTGCCACGAGCTGGAACTGGTCGTGCGCCGCTGTAGTCGTACTATAGAGCACCTGGTAGGTCTCCGGGTTGGAGGCACTGATGTTGTTGACTCTGAACATGACGGTCTGAGCCTTGCCCGTGAGCTCCGGACTAATCATCCAGTTGTCGGCTGCCAGCGGAGTAAGCTCGCCCGTCGCCTTGCGATTATAGCTGTACACCGAGGCCATAGCGTTGCTTCCGCTATAAGGCTTTGCCGTGGGATTTGCCACCGTGATGTCCTCGCCGCCATAGTTGACAGGCGTCCATACGATATAGGCAAACGGCGTCTTTTCATTGTCATAGTAAAGACCTTGGTCGTCGAAGTAACCATAGGTGACTCCCTTGTCGCCGTCATGGAAACTCCAGTCGCCGGCGTTGTCTACGCCCCATGAGTTGTAGTCCTCAAAGTCATCGGTCATGCGGTCTACCTTAGCCACGGCAGTCCACGACAGCGACACCTTGCCCTGTGCGTCCACCAGAGCCTTGAGCCCGGTCGGAGCAGGCTGATGCGCATCGACAGCCGTCAGTTCCACGCTACCATCTGCGGTGACGGCATCCTTGCCCTCGCCCGCCTTGAGCGTAGCGGTCAGCGTGACGGCGTTGCCCTTGACGAGCACACTCGGCGTATAGGCGATGTCATACGTGGCAGTCTGCATCAGCGCCAGCGACTCGCCCCCGACGGTCTTCACCTCGGTGTCGCCCGCGGTGAGAGTCAGCGTATAAACTCCTATGGCGTTGCCGTAATTGGTCACAGCCACCTTGACCGTGCCCGCTTTGCCCTTGCGCATCTTGGCAGGAGCCGACACGCTTACGGTGATGCTCGTCGGTGTCTCGTCGGCCACCACGAAGTTGTCGATATACAGATGCTGTTTCCTGTAACAGCGCTTCGACTGGTCGAAAGCCACACCCACGCGTATCCACTTCTGACCCTTGTAGGCACTCAGGTCATAAGAGCGCGACACCCATTTGCCTGCATCGGCATAGCCGTCAAGGCTCTCGGTGGCGAGATACTCTCTGGTGCCGTCGGCCTTGATGACCAGCGGACGCACACTACCCTCCTTCGAGTCGGTCTTCTGACTATACATGAACATCGGTTTCTCTGCCGTGTCCAGAGTTATCTTTCCTGATACCAGAGCGATGACATCCTCATAATAAGTCATAATGTCGGCACATCCGCCGTCACCGTTGGCGTCTTCGTCGGTAGAGTAAGTCACACCGGCATACTGGTTCTGATATCCCCAGCCTTCTCCTTCGGCAGCCCAGAAGCCATAGGCATTGCCCGCCTTGGCAAAGGTCTCCTTGAGGGGCAGCGTGTAGGGAGCGCCCACCACGAGAGGCGCCGCGAAGCTATAGTCGCTCACGCCGGTGGCGTTGCTTGCCGACACAGCGAGCTGCAGCAACTGCTGGTCGCCGCTGTTGACGTCGACAGCCACAGGCACCTCAGTAGCACCCGTTGTCGTGGCTACCATGCGACTTACCGTGGCGGCATCCTTCATCTCATAGAGGTTGTATTTCACCTTGTCGGCGAAGAACACTCCGCCGTGCTCAGCCTTGGAGGCTTCCCATGCCACCTTGAGGTTCTTGCCCACCGGTTCGGCGGTAACTCCGGCAGGAGCCGTGGGGCCGTCGAGACCTATCCAGCCGCTCACCACAGTCTTCTCGCCATTGCCGTCGGCGTTGTAGGGTATCAGCGTATAGGTGTGGTTGGCAGGCTTGGTGCCCGCATTCTCGATGGTGTAGGTAGCGGTCTTGCCCACCTGCACACTGGTGATATCTGCCAGTTCGGCGTCGGCCTCCATCACCTTCACGCCGCTGAGCTTGGTCAGCGCACTGCCGTCGGTGGCTTTGTCGGGAGCCTTGAAACTCAGGGTTGCCTTGACTGCGCCCGTAGCATCGGGAGTGAGCACCGCCTCGGTCACAGCGGCAGGAGGCAGCGCGCCCTGCTTCTTCACCGAGATGTCGTCGAGGTAGAGTATCATGTTGTCGGCATCGCTCACGGCATGGAAACCGATATAGTAGTCGCCGTCGGCAGCCGGGGTCAGCGTCTGCGTGTATTCCTGATATTCGGTATTGCTGATATCGGTCCTTGCCATCAGCGTCTGGGTCATGCCCGCAGCCGTGGTAGCGGTGCCGTATTTCACCTCTAAGCGCTCTGCCAACCATGACTTATGCGCGCGTACCTTATATTTAACTATATACGTATCGCCACCGGTCAACTTGAGCACGGGAGTGATGAGCCAGTCGTCGGCATCGTGGTCTTCGTCACAACCGTAGCCCGCACAGTGGTCAGGGAAATCGGGTCCGTAAGGACTGTCGCCACTCTTGAATAGGTAGTTCCACACTCCCCAGTCGAGATAACTTGACTGTGCGCGGTCGCCATTGTTGTCGACGACGGTAAACTGGTTGAAATCTGCCTCCTTGTCAAAGTTGCACTCCCAGCCTTTGAAAGTACCCGCCGACTTCTTCACCGAGATGTCGTCGAGATAGAGTATCATGTTGTCGGCATCGCTCACAGCGTGGAAACCTATATAATAGGTGCCGTCGGCCACGGGGGTGAGCTCCTGGCTGTACTCTACATACTCGGCATTGGTGATGTCTGTTCTTGCCATCAGCGTCTGGGTCATGGCTGCAGCGGTGGCGTCGGTACCATATTTGACCTCCAGGCGCTCAGGCATCGACGAGCGGTGGGCGCGCGCCTTGTACTTCACCGTATAGGTATTGCCCGCCTTCAGCGCCAGCGCCGGGGTGATGAGCCAGTCGTCGGCATCGTGGTCCTCGTCACAGCCGTAGCCCGCACAGTGGTCAGGGTAGTCAGGACCATAAGGGCTGTCGCCCGCCTTGAAGAGGTAGTTCCACACGCCCCAGTCAAAATGACTCGACTGAAAACGGTCGTTGTTGCTGTCAATGACGGTAAACTGACTGAAATCAGCCTCCTTGTCAAACTTGCACTCCCAATCGGGCGTAATCGGCAGGGTCGCAGCCTTCTGCACGACCGTCCCCTCGCCTCCCCGAGCCTTTGCCACACGGGCAAATCTCTCCGATGGCGCCATCTTGGCAGCCTTGCGTGCTGTGGTGCGTTTGACAACAGCCTCCTGTGCCTGCGCCGTTACCAAGGCGAGGCACACCGCCAGAGCGGTGATAAAGTAGCTTTTTCTCATAAGCGTTGTTTTGTTGATTAGTAAAACAATTTGCGGTGTTCTTATCCGCTTGCGCAAACGCAGCAATTACTAAGGCGTAGCGTACTTTGCTTTAGACAGATTCTCCAACCACATTTCTCGTCACAAATATAGAAAAAGATGCGGCTACAACAGCCCTCCTTGCCAATTATCTGCAACCAAATATCAAAAATATAAGTTATTTGCGTATTTTTCTTCGTTTTTGTGACTTTTATCAATACTTTTCTATGGTTTTATTACCATTTCTATGATTTTGCTTACGAATTATAATTCCGCAGCGACTCACTCTACCCGCCTGGCCATCCTCTCGGCTCTGACGGGGCTGTCCTCGGAGATTGGATATAGGCTCTGCAGCCTCAACCCAGCCATCTGCAGACTCAACCCTGCCCGCTGCAGCGCCGTTACTGCTGTGCCGCCTCCCGGCGCCGCATATTCGGGAAGAACCGCAGCACCAGATAGAGCGTGGCTACGAGTCCTATCAGCGCACCGGCATACCCTATGCCGCAGAGCGAGGTATGGTCTACGACCACGCCACCAAGATAGGCGCCACAGCCGATGCCCAGATTGAAGATACCCGAGAAGATAGACATGGCAATCGACGTCGCCTCCTTGGGCGCAAAGCGGATGGTGTTGTCCTGGCAGGCTATGTTGAACGCCGTGGCCATGGCGCCCCACACGATGCACACGGCGAAGATGGCAATGATGTCCATGACAGCCGCCTGCATCAACAGCAGACACAGCGCCGGGCCCAGCGTGACCACAGCCATGAACCTCCGTCTGCCCGACATATAATACTTGGAGAAGGCGATGCTGCCCAGCATGCCCGAGGCGCCAAAGACGATGAGCACCATCGTCACCACGTCGGGCGACAGGCCTGCCACCTGACCCAGGAAGGGCTCGATGTAGCTGTAGCCCGTATAGTGAGTGGTGGCAAAGAGCAGTGCCAGCACAAAGAGGCCCAGCAGCACGCGGTTGTGGAGCAACGCCGGAATCTTGGCAAACGAGAACTTGCCGCGGCTCTGCAACCGGGGAAATACGGCGGCGATGAAGACGAATATCAGAGCCGAGATGACGGCGATACTCAGAAACGTCATGCGCCAGCCCACGTACAGTCCCACCACGCGGCCTATGGGCAGACCTACGACCATAGCCACCGACGAACCCGTTGCCATCGTGCTCAGTCCCAGTGCGCTTCGGCCGTCGGGCACCGTGCGGACAGCCAGCGGAGGGGCTATCGACCAGAAGATCGAATGGGCACACGCCACACCAATGCGCGAGAGCATCAGCGTGTAATAGCCCTCGGCGAGCGCCGATGCCACATGGCTCACCACAAAGAGGGCGATGATGGCGAGCAACAGCCGCTTGAGCTCCACCGTAGACACCATCACCATGAGGGGCAGCGACATGAGCGCCACCACCCACGCATAGACCGACACCAGCAGTCCTGCCCGCACCTCGCTGATGTGCAGGTCGGCGGCAATGTCGCTGAGCAGACCTATGGGCATAAACTCTGATGTATTGAACACAAAGACGGCGAAGGTCAACCCCACCAGGGGCAACCACCGGGCTATCGTTTTCTCCTTGGGCATGATATATATTAAATAGGTGTTATCCTTTGCGGCTGCAAAATTACAAAAAGGCGGCCAATCCATCATTTCCCGCACGAAGTTTCATAGCATTGTCGCGCCAATTATTGACATACCGCAAGCTGGGGGCACCCGCAGCGACACAGAGGGGGCTGCGGCGGGCTCGTAACATAAGTCACGAAGCCGCGTAACATAAGGTACGAGGGCACGTAACATAAGGCACGTGAGCTCGTGCCTTATGATACGAGCCGATGGAGGTCATCTCGGCGATTGCGAAGGTCATCTCGGCGATTGTGAAGGTCATCACGGCTGACGTGGAGGTCATCACCCTGTAGACAGATATAGACGCAGCGAGCCCCACCCTATCTGTTCCCGGCATGGGAACGGTGTAGGGCGGGGCTCGGTGTATTGGGGGGATGGCGAGGACTGTCGGTGCAACTGCGAGGATAGCCTGCGCTTTGGCGGGGATGGTTGGCGCTGTGGCGGAGATCGTTGGCGCTGTGGCGGAGACAGTCGGTGCTATCTCTTAGTCAGCCAGGCACTTGTCGAGGCGGGCGATGATGGAGCGCTTATCCATCTTCTGACCGATGAAGACGAGCTTCTGCATGCGGTCGCCATACTGCTCGTCCCAGTCGCGGCGCAGCCCAGGCTCGCGATCCATCAGTTCGCTCAGCTGGTCTTCGGGCATGGTGGCATACCACTGTCCGGCATTCTTGAGACCCATCTGGCGGCCTGCCTGCTCGAAGAGGTAGCACACGTCGGGCTCGTCGGCAAACCAGCACATGCCCTTGCAGCGGATGACGCCCTTGGGCCAGAAGCGGGCGACAAACTCGTCGAAGCGCGCAAGGTCGAGCGGACGGCGGCGGTAATAGACAAAGGTGCCTATACCGTACTCCTCGACCTCGCCATGCTCATGGTCGTGATGGTGGTGATGGCAGTGGCCGTGGTCGTCGTGGTCATGATGGTCGTGGTCGCAGTGCTCGTGCTCGTCATCATGATGATGCTCATCGTGGTCGTGGTGCTCGTGCTCGTCATCGTGATGATGGTGCTCCTCCTCTGCCTCTTCGTCATCGTCAGGCTCACCGTGGTGGTGCTCTATCTGGTCTATCCACGCGGCAGAGGTCGCTACGTCGTCGAAATTGAAGCGGCGGGTGTCGAGGATGCGCTCAAGCTCGATGTCGCCATAGTCGCAAGGTATGATTTCGGCCTTGGGCTGGATGGCGCGGATAATCTGGGTGACATGGTCGAGCTCCGAGGGAGCCACCTCTGAAGCCTTGTTGAGCAGAATGATATTGCAGAACTCGAGCTGCTGGATGACCAGGTTCTCGAGGTCGTCTTCGTCGAGATTGTGGCGCTGCAGATTGTCGCCATTGCCAAACTCGTCTTTCATGCGCAGGGCGTCGACCACCGTCACGATGCAGTCGAGCCGGGCTATGCCACCCTTGATATACTGCGGTCCCATCGAGGGGATGGAGCAGATGGTCTGTGCGATTGGGGCGGGCTCGCAGATGCCGCTTGCCTCGATGACGATGTAGTCGAAGCGCCCCATCTCTATGATTTCGCGTATCTGCTCGACCAGGTCCATCTTGAGCGTGCAGCAGATGCAGCCATTCTGCAGAGCCACGAGGCTGTCGTCCTTCTTGTTGACCACTCCGCCCTGCTGTATGAGGTCGGCGTCGATGTTTACCTCACCGATATCGTTGACGATGACGGCAAACTTGATGCCCTTCTTATTGGCGAGAATTTTGTTGACCAATGTGGTCTTGCCGCTACCAAGATAGCCCGTGAGCAGCAGAACGGGTATTTGCTTTATACTCATAATATATATATGTATAGTTGGTGTCTCTACGGGCAGAGGGTGCAAAATTGATACCAAACCGGGCTTTCGGCGCCGCTTTTTTTGACATTCCGCTCTCTGCGCCATGCTCCAGCCTTGCGCGGATGGCTGCGAGGGCTGGCGCGAGGGCCGAGGTGGACAGCACGACAATCGCCGAAACCGGCAAAAGCCCCTTGGCAGTAGGCGCGACTTTCGTAATAAATGATAAAAATAAGGGCGGGGTCGCAAATAATAACAAAAAAAGTAGTGCAGACGAATAAATCTTCTTATATTTGCAATGTGGTGGCATGCACTTTGCAGTCACCATAGTATAAACCATAAAACAGACGATTATGAACATTAACGATTTAGAAGAAAAGATCAGACAGAGTGAGAGCATGTCACTCTCGGCAGCGTTCCCGATACTGATGCGCAAGGTATACCTATGGATGGCGATGGCGCTTGCCATCAGCGGCCTCACCGCCTACAGCGTAGCGATGTCGCCAGGACTGATACAGCTGATATACAGCAGCCAGCTGGGCATATGGGCCATCATCATCGCCGAACTGGTGCTGGTATGGAAGATATCCAACAGCGTGAACAAGGAAAACCGCTCTCTGGCAACCACCACACTGATGTTTATCATCTTCTCGGCACTCAACGGACTTACCCTCTCATCCATCTTCGTACTCTTTGCCCCCGCAGCCATCATCAAGACCTTTGCCGTCACCGCCGGCACATTCGGCGTCATGGCAGCCTACGGCTACTTTACCAGCCGTGACCTGACCAAGATAGGCGGACTGCTCTTCATGGCGCTGATAGGCGTCATCATCGCCAGCGTGGTCAACATGTTCCTGCACAGTTCGGGTCTGGACCTGGTGGTAAGCATCATCGGCGTGCTGGTCTTCGTGGGCCTCACCGCATGGGACAGCCAGCAAATCAAGATGAGCCTTGCCATGGCTCCCGACTTGGGCGAGACCAGCCAGAAGTTGGCAGTGACAGGCGCGCTGAGCCTCTACCTCGACTTTGTCAACCTGTTCCTCTACCTGCTGCGCTTCTTCGGCGGCAACCGCGACTGATGCGAGGATAGGCTTCATCGCGAAAATACAGGCCAAGGATATTAAACCTTGGCCTTTTTATTGCGTCAGAGACATAGATTATCGTTATAATTTTAGAGAAAATGAACAAATCAAACATCATTGCCGTCCTGGCATGCGGCGTCATGCTCAGCAGCTGCGGCACTTCAGGTAACACCAACGCACAGACCAACACCCAGACCACCAGTCACCAGAGCGTGCTGGGGTCTATCATCAGCGCTGCCACCAACGGACAGACGCTGGGCAACACCATCAAGAGCATCCTGGGAACCGACAAGCCCCGCGAGAGCGACCTCATCGGTACATGGCACTACAGACAGCCCGGCGTGGCATTCACCACCGAAAATCTGCTCGCCAAGGCGGGAGGCGAGACCATCGCCACCGAAATCAAGGGAAAACTGAGCGATACCTACACCAAGGTGGGCATAAACAGCCAGAACACCTATCTCACCATCAACAGCGACAAGACCTTCAGCGGCAAGATAGACGGCAAGCCCATCAGCGGCCAGTGGTCCTACACACAGGAAGACCAGAAGCTGGTGCTTAAGACCCTGCTCTTCAGCCTCAACGTATATGCCAAGAAGACCACGGGCGGCATGAGCTTCCTGATGGAGTCGAAGAAGTTGCTCAACCTCTTCCAGACCCTTGCAGCGATGAGCGGCAACAGCACCCTGCAGACCATGGGCGATCTGAGCAAGAACTACGACGGTGTGCGCATCGGTCTGGACACCCACAAGTAATACAGCTATGTAGACTACCACGACTATAACCACACCCATCTCCCACAGAGAGGCGGTGTGGCTTTTTGTTTTATCACACACAACGACTATGACTATGATGAAGACTATAGGACTCTGGTTCAGGATAGTGCGCCCGCAGACACTTGCTGCCTCGCTCTGTCCGGTCATGGCGGCGCTGATAGCCATGCCGTCGCCCGTCACCTCTGCCACCGTGGCTGCGGTGACCATCGTCTGCGCGCTGGCGCTGCAGATACTGTCCAACCTTATCAACGACTACTACGACTTCGTGCGGGGTACCGACCAGAAAGGCCGTGCGGGCTTCAAGCGCGCGCTGGCTGAAGGCGAAGTGAGCAAGCGGCAGATGGAGTGGGCCTGTCTTACTGCGCTCGCGGTGAGCGTGGGCTGCGGTCTCTTCCTGGTCGTCCACGGCGGTTGGGTAATCCTCGCCATCGGCGTCTCGGCCCTGCTCTTCGCCTGGCTCTATACTGCCACGAGCCACTCGCTGTCGTATCTGGGCGTGGCAGACATATTCGTATTTCTCTACTACGGCGTGATAGCCTCGTCAGGCACATACTATCTGCAGACGGGGCAGTTTGCGTGGTCGGTATGGTGTGCTGGAGGCGTGAGCGGACTCATCTCGATGTGTGTGCTGCTCATCAACAATCTGCGCGACATGGACAGCGACCGACTCGTGGGCAAGCGCACTTTCCCCGTGAGGTTCGGGCGCCGCGCAGCCCTGTGCCTGATGGGCACCGTGGTGGCTCTGATGCCCGTGCTCGCCTATCTGGCTCTGGGCTGGAGCCTCGCCATGCTGGTGGTCGTCCCTGCCGCAGCCCTCTTCGCCGCCACCCTCCGCGCCAAGGGCGCCACCTACAACAAGCTGCTGATGGCTGCCGGCATCATCAATATAATATATGTAGTGCTGATGGCGGTATAACGACAAGGAAGCGGTGGGGAACGAGGCAATATACATCATTTACTGTATATTGCACAACTTTGCGCAAGCCTGGCGACCCACCCATCGCCCATCGCCGCAGCCCACGCCCCCCGTCATCACCACCAAGCAAACCATCTGATTTACCGACACTTGCGTCCCTTGCCACCCGCATCGCATCCGTCAATGCCTACAGCCCGACGGTCATGAATGGGAGTGTGTATATAATGCAAATTGTTGTATAAATATACAGCACAGGCGTATTTTTATACATTTTTCTTTGGCGAATATGCATCTTTTGTGTAATTTTGCACCCGTAAATGTATAAATATACACATCATGAAAGGAAAGAAAGACCGTATCGAGGCTCTCAAGATGCTCATCTCCAGCAAGGAGTTCTGCAGCCAGGAAGACATCCTCACCGAACTGATTAGAGAGGGCTTCGAGGTGACCCAAGCCACGCTGAGCCGCGACATGAAACTGCTCAAGATAGCCAAGGCATCGAGCATGAACGGCAAGTATGTCTACGTATTGCCCAACGAGACCATGTACAAGCGCGTCACCCGTCCCAAGACCGCCAAGCAGATGCTCCAGGCGCCTGGTTTCGTGTCGATACAATACTCCAACAACATCGCCGTCATCAAGACACGGCCTGGCTACGCCAGCGCGATAGCCTACAACATAGACAACAGTAACATCATAGAGATATTGGGAACCATTGCCGGCGACGACACCATCGTCACCATCCTCGCCGAGGGCGCCGACCGCGGCAGGCTGGAGCGCAAGCTGATGCAGGTAATCCCCAATCTGATATAAACCAAGAAGAGAAGAATGGAAGAAATCAAGGTAATGGTGGCCGACGCCTCGCACGAGAAATACGTGGACACCATCTTACAGACCATTGCCGACGCCGCCAAGGTAAGAGGAACGGGCATCGCCAAGCGTACGCACGAGTATCTTACCACCAAGATGAAGGAGGCCAAAGCCGTCATAGCCCTCTCGGGCGACCGCTTTGCCGGCTTCAGTTATATAGAGACATGGGGCAACAAGCAGTATGTGACCACGTCGGGACTGATAGTACACCCCGACTTCCGCAAGCACGGCGTGGCCAAGCGCATCAAGGACCTCACCTTCACCCTCGCCCGCACCCGCTGGCCCCACGCCAAGATATTCAGCCTTACGAGCGGAGCCGCCGTGATGACGATGAACACGCAGTTGGGCTACCAGCCTGTGACCTTTGCCGACCTCACCGACGACGAAGCCTTCTGGCGCGGATGCGAAGGCTGCATCAACGTAGACGTGCTCAAGCGCACCGGGCGCAAATACTGCATCTGCACCGCCATGCTCTACGACCCCGAGGAGCACCTGCCCGCCAAGCTGCCGCAGGAGGTAATCGAGAGAATCAACAAGATAGACAAGAGAAACCAAGAACAGAACTAATAAAACACCAATCATTATGAGCAAGAAGAAAGTAGTAGTAGCCTTTTCGGGCGGTCTCGACACCTCGTACACCGTCATGAAACTTACTGAAGAAGGTTATGACGTGTATGCCGCCTGTGCCAACACCGGCGGATTCAGTGCCGCACAGCTCAAGGAGAATGAAGCCAACGCCTACAAGTTGGGCGCTGTAAAATATGTGACCCTCGACGTGACTCAGGAGTACTACGAGAAGAGTCTGAAGTACATGATTTACGGCAACGTGATGCGCAACAACTGCTACCCCATCAGCGTATCGTCGGAGCGCATCTTCCAGGCCATCGCCATAGCCCGCTACGCCAACGAGATAGGTGCCCACGCCATAGCCCACGGCTCTACCGGCGCCGGCAACGACCAGATACGCTTCGACATGACCTTCCTCGTCATGGCACCGGGCGTGGAGATTATCACCCTGACCCGCGACAAGGCGCTCTCACGCCAGGAAGAGGTGGACTACCTCAACGCCCACGGCTACTATGCCGACTTCACCAAGCTCAAGTACTCTTACAACGTGGGTATATGGGGAACCAGCATCTGCGGAGGTGAACTGCTCGACTCTGCACAGGGCTTGCCCGAAGAGGCGTTCCTCAAGCACGTGACCCGCACCGACGAGAGCGAACTGAAGATTACCTTTGAGAAGGGCGAGATAGCCGCCGTCAACGGCGAGAAGTTTGACGACAAGATTGCCGCCATCCAGAAGATTGAGGAGATAGGCGCCGCCTACGCCATAGGCCGCGACTTCAATGTGGGCGACACCATCATCGGCATCAAGGGTCGTGTGGGCTTTGAGGCAGCCGCCCCCAAGCTCATCATCGAGGCCCACCGACTGCTGGAGAAGTACACGCTGAGCAAGTGGCAGCAGTACTGGAAGGAGCAGGTGGCCAACTGGTATGGCATGTTCCTCCACGAGAGCCAGTACCTGGAGCCCGTAATGCCCGACATCGAGGCCATGCTCACCTCTTCGCAGCGCCACGTCAACGGCACCGCCATTCTCAAGCTGCGCCCATTGGGATTTGAGACCGTGGGCGTGGACTCACCCGACGACCTGCTCAAGAGCAAACTCGGCGAGTATGGCGAGATGCAGCACGGATGGACCGCCGACGACGCCAAGGGCTTCATCAAGGTCACCTCGACGCCGCTGCGTGTCTTCTACGGCATCCACCCCGACGAGAAACGATAGCTCTGAACGGGCTGCAAGCTCCACAGAGAACAAGAAAAAGGCCAATGGCTGCAACCATTGTTGTACCCAATCCGTCTATAATGATACAAACCATCTAAACAGACATGACAATGAACAACAAGAAACTGGAAAGAAGCAACAACCGCATGATTGCGGGCGTATGTGCAGGACTTGCCGAATTTTTCGGCATCGACCCTACCGCCATGAGAGTGGCCTACACGCTGCTCACCGTCTTCACCTGCTTCAGCGGAGTATTGGCCTATATCATCATGTGGATTATCATTCCACCCAAAGCCAATTAGCAACATGATAAGAATAGGAATACTGGGAGGAGCCGGCTATACCGCCGGCGAACTCATCCGTCTGCTCATCAACCACCCCGACGCCGAGCTGGTCTTTGTCAACAGCAGCAGCAATGCCGGCAATCTGCTCACCGATGTCCATGAGGGACTCTACGGCGAGACCTCCATGCGCTTCACCGACGCGATGCCCTTCGACGAGGTCGACGTGGTGTTCTTCTGCTTCGGCCACGGCAAGAGCCAAGCCTTCCTGCAGGAGCATACCATCCCCGACCACGTGCGCATCATCGACCTGGCGCAAGACTTCCGTATCGCCGCGCCCGACCACGACTATGTCTATGGTCTGCCTGAGCTCAACCGCGAAGCCATCACCACCGCGCGCCACATCGCCAACCCCGGCTGCTTTGCCACATGCATCCAGCTGGGTCTGCTACCTGCCGCCAAGCTGGGTCTCATCACCAGCGATGTGAGCGTCAATGCCATCACCGGCTCTACCGGTGCCGGCCAGAAGCCCACAGCCACCACCCACTTCTCCTGGCGCAACAACAACCTGAGTATATACAAGGCGTTCAGCCACCAGCATATCGCCGAGATACGCCAGAGCCTCGCCCAGGCACAGGGCCATCTCGAGGCTGCCATCGACTTCATCCCCTACCGCGGCGACTTCGCCCGTGGCATCTTTGCCACCGAGGTGGTACACACCGATGCTGACATCGAGACCATCGAGGCTGCCTACCGCGACTTCTATAGCGATGCCGCCTTCACCCACTATGTAGACAAGGCGATAGACCTGAAGCAGGTGGTCAATACCAACAAGGCGCTCGTACACTGCGACAAGTATGGCGACAAGCTGCTCATCACCTGCTGCATCGACAATCTGCTCAAGGGTGCCGTGGGGCAGGCGGTGCAGAACATGAACCTCATGTTCGGGCTCGACGAGCGCGCCGGACTGCGGCTGAAGCCCTCTGCATTCTGATTACATCTTATTATATATATAGCGACTATGAATCTGTTTGATGTATATTCCCTCTCGGACGTGAACATCGTCAAAGGCCGTGGCTGTCATGTCTGGGACGACAAGGGACAGCAATATCTCGACCTCTATGGTGGCCATGCCGTCATCAGCATCGGCCACTGCCACCCACACTACGTGGAGATGATGACAGCCCAGCTCAACAGGCTGGGGTTCTACAGCAACTCGGTCATCAACCGACTGCAGGAGCAACTCGCCGAGCGTCTCGGCAAAGCCTGCGGGTATGACGACTACAGCCTCTTCCTGGTCAACTCGGGCGCCGAAGCCAATGAGAACGCGCTCAAGCTGGCATCGTTCAAGACCGGACGCACCCGCGTGCTCGCTGCCGGCAAGGCCTTCCACGGCCGCACCTCGCTCGCCGTCGAGGTGACCGACATCGCCAAATACAATGCCCCCATCAATGCCAACGGACATACCACCTTCCTGCCCCTCAACGACCTGGAGGCATGGGAAACCGAACTCGCCAAGGGCGACGTGGCTGCCTGCATCATCGAGTGCATCCAGGGTGTGGGCGGACTGAATATGGCTACAGCCGAGTTTGCCCAGGGTCTGCTCGAGGCTTGCCACCGCCACGGCACCATCCTCATCTGCGACGAGATACAGTGTGGCTACGGCCGCAGCGGTAAGTTCTTTGCCCACCAGTGGCTCGGCATACGCCCCGACCTCATCACCGTGGCCAAGGGCATAGGCAACGGCTTCCCCATGTCGGGCGTGCTCATCGCGCCGAGCTTCGAGGCGGTGAAGGGCCAGCTCGGCACCACCTTCGGAGGCAACCACCTGGCATGTACCGCCGCCCTGGCTGTGCTCGACGTCTTCGAGCAGGAGCATCTGGTGGACAATGCCCATGAGGTGGGCGAATATCTGCTCGCCAGACTGCGCGAGCTGCAGCAGGAGTCGCAGCATATCGTCGAGGTGCGTGGCCGCGGACTCATGGCGGGTGCCGTGCTTGACATCCCCCATAGCGAGGTGCGCTCGCGACTCGTGCACGAAGAGCATTGCTTTACCGGTTGCGCCGGCACCAATATCCTGCGCATCCTCCCTCCGCTATGCCTCACCCGTGCCGAGGTCGACGACTTCATCGATCGCCTCGGACGCACACTTGCCAAGTTATGACGATAGCCATCATCGGGGCTGGCGCCCATGGGCGGCAGTCTGGCTGAGGGTCTGCTCAGCCTAAAAGCCCCTCCCCCCCAGCCCAGGGTTGAGGGCGAAGACCGCTACACTGGGTGCAAGTACGACCATTATAGCAACGCTGTAAGTGTTGCGATTAGCCGCAGGCGTTACCCGCACCAGGACAATGGGCGGAACTATATAGGACGGTACTATCAGATTGAGTACAACGCCTTCGGCTAAACGCAACTCCTACAGAGTTGCCAGGGGAAGCCCCATCCCAACCTTCCCCAAGGGGAAGGAGTTCCACCAAAGGTCCATCCAAACCACTACAAGCCCCATCCCAACCTTTCCCAAGGGGAAAAAACGTCATCAAACCGCCTCAAACACAGCAGGAAGGAACTCACGCCCCTTGGGGAGGGCTGGGGAGGGGCCTCAG
>NZ_NPJM01000014.1:0-1694 GCF_002251455.1 Prevotella sp. P4-51 | reverse complement strand
TAGGGATGCTCGTAAATCAGTCAAAAACAACCTAACGATCTAATTGTCAGTGTTATAAGAATTTTGTATCTTTGCATAAAATAATAAAAAATCCCCCAAACTGCTTTGACCGGCCTGTTTTGGGGGAAACGAAAAATAATCGTCATGGCAAAGGTACTACAATTTTCTGAAATAACACCAGGTCTTGCGTTCACAGAGTTTGATTTTTACAAAGATTATGAAGAGTCGTTCAAAAAGAGTGAACTCGGACGCTTTCATGCCCTCCTTCCGTTGCGTGAGATGGCCATTAGATTCGGTTTGATTGACTCTGTTCCACGCAGAAAAGTCGGTCGCAAATCTTACTTCAGCCCTGAAGGCAAGGTGGCACTCATGTTCCTCAAGTCGTATACCGGATTGTCTGCCCCCAAACTTATGGAGCAGCTCAACGCCAACATACACTATCAGATATTCTGTGGCATCCGAATAAGTTCAGCCAATCCCCTGACCAACTACAAGCTCATAGATGATATTATCCTTGAACTGTCCAAGCGCCTGAAGATCCAGACTCAGCAGGAGTCATTGGCAGAAACATGGAAACCATACATGAGGAATCTTGATACAATCTATACGGATGCAACGTGCTACGAAAGCAGCATGCGTTACCCCACTGACACAAAGTTGCTATGGGAATGCGTAGAGAAGGTATATACAATGATGTGTGAGGCAAGTAAGGAACTCGGCATTCACCGCATGAGGACGAAGTACCTTGATGTTGCCCACGACAACATGGCCTATGTGAAGCAACGCCATCACACCAACAAGCGTACTCGCAGGATGATCCGTCGACAGTTGGATCTGTTAGGGAAGATTCTCAAAGAGTTAAGAAGACTCGACAGAGAAAATCCCTGCGCAGGAATCTTCTCCGATAAGCAACTCGCAGAAATAGAGACGATAACGAAGATATACCGTCAGCAGCATAAGCATCACGAGAGTGGCAATGCCAAGGAGAGCATTCCTAATCGTATCGTAAGCGTCAACAAACCATACATACGTCCAATCGTCCGTGGCAAGGAAGTAAAGAAGGTCGAGTTTGGAGCCAAGTGTAACAACATACAGGTTGATGGCCTGTCGTTCATCGAGAAACTTTCGTTCAACGCATTCAATGAGGGTACTCGTCTTGTGCATTGTGTAAAGCTTGCAGAGAAACTCTTTGGAGAGAAGATCACCAAACTGGCTGGCGACTGCAGTTATTCTGGTAATGCCAACCGTTCTTTCTGCAGTGAACAAAACATTGTGACTTCATTCTCGCAGAAAGGCAGGAAGCGAGAAACCACGTCCACTGTCAGCATGGTCAAGAAAGAACTTGCCCGTGTACGAGCCACAGCAATGGAAGGATCCTTTGGAACGCAGAAGGAACATTACGGACTCAAGCGGATAAGCGGCCGAATCAAGAAGACAGAAATCCTAATCATCTTCTTCGGCATCCACACGGCTAATGCAGTACAACTGGCAAGAAGAATTGCAAAAGCGGAACTCCATCAGGCTGCTTAACCTCGTATAGCATTATCCTCCATGCAAGGGATAACTATGCCCTGACAAGACAAGAATCGACCAAAATTACGATAAAACTCCGAAAATAAGCAAACGATGGCAACCTCGGAAGGCATACCCTCGTCTATAGATATTGAATTCTTAGAATTAAACGACAACCCCTA
>NZ_NPJM01000013.1:0-13833 GCF_002251455.1 Prevotella sp. P4-51 | reverse complement strand
CTAAGGTTGTGGCTGGGGCTTTCCCTTTTACCTCCCCGCCCTCTCAATCATCTCACTGATATGCTGGGAGAAATGAGCATCGGCAGATAGCTGCTCTATGGTGATGTGCATACGGTACCGCCAGTAGTGGTGAGGGTTGGCGGGGATGTTGATGCGCTCGCCGTTGGGGTCGGCCAACCGCAGACGGTCGTCGAGAGCGAGCCAGTCTTGCAAACTCAACACACAGAGCATCGAGGGCGAGGCGAGATGGGCGGCTACCACCTCCTCTGCCAACGACGCAGGCATGGGGTGAGGCGCCTCGCCATCGTGATGGAGCACAGAGGCATAATAGTCCTGCGTGCGCAGCGGGTCCTCGTCCCACCACTGACGCAGGGGCGCCATATCGTGCGACGAGAAGGTGCAGACCGAACGGTAGGGATAGCGACTCACATCGGCAAAGCGCGTGGAAGCCTTGGGCATGGTCTGTATCTCCAGACTCAGGATGCGCAACTGCTCCATCACGGGCGCCACACACGACGGCACCATGCCCAGGTCTTCGGCACAGGCGAGCATGTGGGTGGCCTCGATGAGCGGCGGCAACTTCTTCATCGCCTCGCCATACCAGAAACCATTGTTGCGGTGGTAGTAGAAGTCGTCGTAGAGACGGTCGAAGGAGCGACGGCTGGCATCGGAGAGACGGCGGTAAGCCCAGGTCTTGCGGGCTAAGATGCGGGGGTGATAGGTACCCGCCACGCGGTGGTCGGCGAGGAAGAGCACATCGCTGACGAGGGTGTAGAGCCCGTCGAGCAGCTGGCTGTCGCAGCGGCCAGCCTCGACGAGGTCGGCTATCTTGCGCTCGGTGTCGTAGTCGGCACGCAGCGTGTAGGTACCGTTGCCCACAGCGTCGAGACAGTAGTGGCGCACGCTCTCGGCGCGGTCGCCGAAGAGGGTATCGACCATGTCGTCGGTGATGACGGGGGCGAGCATGGCGGTAGAGAAATGGAGCCCGTAGGACTCTATCTCCTCGGCTGTAAACGCCAGCGCCGGGGCAAACTGTCCGAGCAGTCCGCGCACGGCGTGGATGGGTATCTCCCAGATGCGGAAGAAGCCAAGGACATGGTCTATGCGGTAGGCGTCGAAGTAGTATGCCATATTGGTGAAGCGGCGGTTCCACCACTGGCAGCCGTCGTCGAGCATGGCCTGCCAGTTGTAGGTGGGGAACCTCCAGTTCTGCCCATCTACGGCAAAATCGTCGGGCGGAGCTCCGGCCTGGCCGTCCAGGCAGAAGTAGCGTGGCTCCATCCACACGTCGCAGCCCTGGCGGTGAACGCCGATGGGTATGTCGCCCTTGAGTACCACGCCACGCTGACGGGCATGGTCGTGGGCAGCCGTCATCTGGCAGTGCAGGATGTACTGGACATAATAGTAATAGGCCACCTGGTGGTACTTCGGACTGCGGCTGTTGCTCAGCGCGGGGCGGTCGGCTTCGTTCCAGGTGGCGTGACCCTGCCACTGGGCAAAGTCGGTAGTGCGGTATGTGTCGCGCAGGTAGCAGTACTGGGCGTAGGGCACTAACCACTGGCCGTTGTCGCTGAAGAAGCGGGCGAAGTCGTCGGTGGCCATCGCCTTGCGGCCCTCCTGCTGGTATAGTTCGTGCAGGTAAGCCTCCTTGGCCTGCATCATGCGCTCGTAGTCTATCTGGGGCAGGGCGTTGAGCTCGCGCTGTAGCTGGGCATAGTGCTGGCGACGGCCAGAGTCGTTCAGAGTCGGCAGCTGGCGCAGGTCGGCATACTGCGGATGCAGGGCAAAGACGCTGATGCAGCTATAGGGATAGCTGTCGGTCCAGGTGTGGGTCACGGTGGTGTCGTTGATGGGCAGTACCTGGAGCACGCGCTGCCCCGTAGAGGCTATGAGGTCGGTCATGGCCATGAGGTCGCCGAAATCGCCTACTCCGAAACTGCCCTCGGTACGTAGGGAGAACACCGGGACGAGCGTGCCGGCCACGCGCTCATCGCACAGCGGGTAGAAAGACTGGTCCAGCTCGTACACCTGTAGCCCGGGTTCGTCGGCAAGGGTCAGGGTGCGGTTCATGCCGTCTTCCCAGATGGGCGAGGGGTCGGCCCCATCGTGGATGATGACAAACTTGAACTCGATGGTGGTCTGCGTGAGCAGGTCGATGGGTATCTCGGCCACCCACTCGCAGTAGTTGTGCTCGGCCATGGGCAATCCCTGTTCTGGGTGCCACTCGCCCAGGGCCCGTTCGGCTCCCGTGAGTACCAGTCGCTGTCCCGACCGCAGCTGTGGAGCCCGGCATACCAGTCGGGCACACCGGTCTCCTGGCGAGTGTAGTGGCTGCAGGGCGTGGGGGTGCAAGCACTCTGTAAATGCCGAACTGTAGCGGTACGTATCATGTGGCACGTCTATCCATCGCCCGTACACGTGCACGGCGGGCTGTGGCCGTGTGGGCAGTTCAAGCCGGTGGCATACGGTAGTCCACTCGCGGCGCTGCGTGCCATGGGCACTCTCTACGCTGAAGTAGTAGTCTATGGCGCCGGGAGCCTGGGCGGGTACGTGCCACACGCCCTGCCAGTGGGCGTTGTCGTCGGTGGTCATCAGGATGTGCAGAGGGCTGTAGGGGCGATGGGTCTCGGCTATGTGCAGGGCCAGCTGCTCGCCCGTGGCGGTGTAATACTCGATGTAAAAGATAATATCCATGGCTGAAATGATGATTAGCTGTGGTGGGTGAAACGACAAAGCGGAGAAAGACATCCGCGCGGGCTGCGCACAGACGGTCTTCCTCCGCTGTAGATGGGGTCAGTGCCCGTGGGCTGTTACTTGCTGAGCTCCTTGACAGCAGTGCCGTCAGAGTACTTGATAACGTACACCTGGCCGGGCTGCTTCTGGCTTACCTGCTGACCGTTCAGGTTGTATATGCCTACTACCTTCTTGGTGGCAGTGGTGGTGGCGTTGTCTATGCCGTTGGTAACATTCTTGTCTATGGTATACTTGACGGTGTAGCTGGCGCTCTTGGTAAGGTCCTCGCTGTACACCACCACCGTGATGGGCTTACCTTCTCCGGCAATATAGGCCAGGGTGGTGAAACCGTTTACGGCTACGGGTGTAACGTCACTGACGGTGGGCTGCTGAGGTACCTTGATGGTGTACTCCTTGGTGGTGGGGCTGAAGTTGTCTACCGCGTTGCCGAATACCTTAATGCCCTGCAGCTTGGGAGTGTACACCAGTTCCATATCGTCTACATACAGCTCATCGCCGTTGCTTCCCTTACCTGGGTCGGCATTGGTAGAGATGGTAACCAGGATGGCTTTGGTGTCAGCCTTGTTGGCGGCATACTTGTCGTAGTCAAAGGGGATAGACAGGCGTACCCACTTGTCCTCGCTGGCTATCTTGGTGTCGGTGGCCTTGGCTACCACGTTGGAATAAGCCTTGTCCTCGGGGTCCTGGTAACGTGTGCCATCGGTAATGACGGCATTGACGGTGGCATAGGGATGCTCGGGAGTGGCAGTGGCCTGCTTGAACTTAACCCAAACGGCTAATGAGTCGGGCTGGCCGGCCAACAGGGTGTAGAAAGGGTCGCCATTGGCATCCTTGTCCTTGTTGGTAATGTCCAGGAAAGCGTGGTTGTTGGGGTCAGTGGCAGACATGGCACCAGCATTCATGCGTCCGGTGGTGATGGTGCCGTTGGCCACGATGCCGAATACGTTCGTGGCTTTGACGAGGATGCTCGACTTGCCGACAGTGCCGGGGCGCACATCTTTGCTGACACTGGTGTGGATGTCGCTGAAAGCATTCTGCGTAGAGGCATACATGCCAGTGGCGCTGAGGAAGGAGTGCCAGTGGTTGGGCTCATAGCCCGACTTGCTGTCCGACTTCTCGATGTGGAAGTCCTCGAAGCCCGAGTTGGGAATCTGCAGGACGGTCGAGTTGAAGAGCACGTCGATATCCAGACCCATCGTGGCAAAGGGGATGTGGATGCTGGCACGGAGAGCATTGCCCTTGAGGCTGGCCTTGAGTTTGACGGGTATAGGGGTAACGCTGAGAGCGGGACCGAGCCACATCTGGTCGGGGTCGCTGCCAGGGGCTATGGTTATCTGCTGGGCAGCGCTGAGGATGGTCTCGCCGTTGCTCTCGACAGCCTCGACGTTCTGCATGTCGATGGTGCCCACGTAGAGTTTGCCGTCGCCGTTGGGCATCACGAAGTCAGCGAGCTTAAGTTCATACTTGCCGTCATCCTGACGTATTACCTCAATATTGGCCTGCTGATAACTGGAAGGGGTGCCGTTGAGCACCACGGACAGACCGCCCTTGTAATCGGTGGCTGTCGCACCAATAGTGCAGGCCAGGGCAGCACAAAGTGTAAGTAGTTTTTTCATCATAATCGCGTGTTTAGAATATTTATCCTGTTATTACTTAAGTCTGTAGATGACACCCACGGTGCCGAAGATGGGATAGAGTGTCTGCTCGATGGTGTGAAACGAACTGCGGTGTACGCCCGTGACGCCCCACGCCAGGTCGGCATAGACGCCCCAGCGGTGGTGGAACTGCCAGTCGGCACCGAGGTTGACACCCAGCTGCAGATGGCGCATCTGGTCGCTGAAATCGTAGGTTCCCCAAGAGTCTGGCGTATTGCCCAGCTCGATGCGTGTGCCGGTGGGGTCGCCCTCGCGCAGATAGCCGTCGTAGACATGGCCTTTGAAGACGCGCGTGGAGACATAGGAGATGTAGGGGCCACACTTGAGCAGCACATTACCGATACGGAAGGTGGCATTGACGGGCACGGTGAGCATCCACTCCTCGCACTCGGTGACCAGATTGCCGGTGTAGACGCCCTCGATGCGGTCGCCGTCCTTGGTCATCTCCATGTGGTAGTTCTTGACGGTGGCGTCGATCTTCATCGCCTTGTTCTCGAGGTGGAGACCGGTGAGCAGACCCCACGAGCCCCACATGTCGCGCTGGACATCGATGCCCAGAGAGAAGTTGGGCTTGAAGTAGAACTTGTTCATCTTGCGGATGGTGGCAGGCATGCCTATGGGCGCCGTGCCACCGATGTTGTAGCCCAGACGGACGGTGTAATTGAGGCTGTCGGGCAGGCTGATGGCGCTGGCGGTGAGCGCCAGGGTCATGAGCAGGGTGAGTATGGTGATTTTCTTCATTGTCGTTGTCATTGGATGTATGGATGGGGGTTACTCCTGGGTCTCACAGATGAGACGCACCTTGTCGATGTCGAGGGTGCTGCCTATGGCGCCCTGGAAGTAGGCTCCGTCGGCACTCGATGAGAAGACGATGGCAAGGCTGTAGCCGCGGTTCTCGAGCAGGTCAAGGTCTATCTCTGAGAGATAGGTGAAGTCTACGCTGAAGGGGGTCCACTGGGTGGTGGGGGGAACCTCGGACATGATGGCCTTGGCGACGATGAGCGGGCTGGACTGCACGTTGGCACCATTGAGGGTCACGGCATTGCCATTGGCATCATGGTTGCGATAGAAGATAGCGTAGATGTCGGCGACATCCTTCTTGCCCTCAACGGGAGAGCCATCGACATTCTGGAAGGTGGGACCGGGGGTGTAACGATAGTAACCACTCAACTGCTTGGGACGCTTGTCAAACGGACGGCCGAAGCGAGTGGCGTTGAGGGGGTCCTGAAGGGCACCGAGGGGGTCGAACTCACCGAGGAAGAGGTTGCCCGCGGCGATGCGCTTGTTGAGCGTCTGCGCCAGGGCGCCGGTCTTGCGCGTGACGAGGCGCACAGCCTTGCCTTCGAAACCATCTTCAAGAGGAATGGTGGGATATTCGAGGGGGGCGGCATTGGAGTTGGAGACATTGAAGCCGCCATTGCCCGATGCCCAGATGTCGGTCATCACGCCATGCTCCTCGTCGCTCCAGACATAGTACTTGTTCTTGCTGTTGAGACGATAGTTTTCAAAGTCATAGCTATACTCGTCGCTCACGGTCTGGGTGACAGGGACGACAGACACCGTGTAGTCGCGGTGCCAAGCGCCATCCTCAGAGGTGACGCGATAGACGACAGGGCCCTGGGAGAAATCGTGGACGCTGCCGTTGGCGGGAGTCATGACGGCTCCGGGAGTAATGGCAAAGTGGGGGGCAAGGGCGGTGATGTCGGCCTTGCGGCGGACGGTGAAGCGGATGTCGGTCTTGTCGGAAATGACATAGACAAGACTGTCGCTCGCCTGGTAAAACATGGCGGAGGGGTCGTCGGCATGTATCCATGCTTGGACGATGTCGCACTCGGCATTGGGAGCCTCGTCTTTGAAGCAAGAGGTGAGCGTGAGCAAACTCAGGCATCCCCATAGGATATGACTTTTATTCATTTTCGCTCTATTATAACGATTATTGTGATGCAAATTTACGAAATAATAGTGTTTGCCCGAAATAAAAATGGAGATAAATAAAAATATTGGCCGTTAAAAAGTTTTCATCCGTACCATTTGCTTAGTAGACTTGGCAATTAGGGATATAAATGGAGATGGAACGGATGCGGAGATATGGGCGGAGGATGACTGCAGGATGACTGGACATGACGAGTTTGTGGCGTTTTCCACTTTTTTAACCATCGCTATAGCGGCGAGGCAGAAAGAAATGGCTACTTTTGCAACTATAATAATATAAGGTATGAAGACAAGAATAATCACAATCATGGTGGCACTGATGGCGGTAATAGCCCATGCCACGGCACAAGATTTGGACGAGAAGTATGCCACCGACCTGCTCAAGGCTGGCACCAAAGCCCCCGACATGAGGGTGGGCACCGGCAAGGACGGCAAGGCGGTAAGGCTGAGCGACCTGAAGGGCAAGTATGTGCTCATCAACTTCTGGGCATCATGGTGCCCAGACTGCCGACGGGAGACTCCGGCGCTGCAGCGACTGTGGCAGAAGTACGGGGAGAAAGGTCTGCAGATAGCGGGTATATCCTATGACACCAACAGAGAGGCTTGGCAGAAGTATATCGCTGACAACAAGATGGTGTGGTGGCAGTACAGCGAACTGAAGAAGTGGAAGAAAGAGACCCAGAGCGACCGGCTGTATCACATCAACTGGATTCCGACGCTCTATCTCATCGCTCCCGACGGACGGGTGGCACTCGCCACGGTGATGATGGACAAGGTGGAAGCTGAATTGGCCAAAGCCTTAGGCGACTGACACGGCAAGGAACCGACCGCCGACAGCTCGCCGACGCCGCAGCGCCACCGCCACCGCCACAGCGGGGAAGGCAAACGCCAGCAGGACAAGACAACGAGGGCAACCCTCACCCACAGGCTCGGAGCCTGCAGGGGTGATGGTTGCCCTCAAAGGTTTATGTCAGAAAAGGTCTACGGCCTACAGCAGACCGGCCACAGTGGCTGCGTCGGCTTGTTCGTAGACAGAAAGAGAGGTAACGGGAGTGGCGACGAAGTTGCTGTAGCGGAAAAGCTGCATGGCAGCAAACTGATGGTCGGCAGAGAGGCACACCTCGAGACGCAGATTGCCGATGTCGTGGCTCTTGAGGGTCTTCACGTTGCGGGCGGCATCGGCGAGGGCTGCGCCGGTAAGGGGGAGCAGCTGCTTGAGCTTGTCTTCCTCCTGGGCGGAATACTCGTAGACGCTGGAGGAAATCTTGCTGCCGGTGGGCACATAGACTGCCTTGCTGGAGAGTCCGAAGAGGGTGCTGACGGTGTTGATACGGGGATCGCTGAGCAGCTGGCTGCCCATAGTGAGATTTTTGATATTTGCCATAATAGTCTTGTTGTTTATTTATGTAATGATAATTGTTGTTGGTGGACGCGTAGCAGGCCTGGGGGCCGTCGGCATCCATGGCGGCACGGCTCGCAGAGCCACGCCAAGGGGTGGAATATAAATAAGGGGAAACGGCGACGCGACAGCCACACACGGCAAGGCAGCAAGTGGGACACAGGCTGAGCAGGCGGCGGTGGGCACGTCGGCATCAAGACTAAAAGGGTCAGCGAAGGATGTGCCGGAGGGCGTAGACATAATAGTCGGCCCGGGCATGGGGATGACTGGCCTTGAGAAGACGGCGCAGCCAACCATAGGGGAGAAGATTATAAGGATTGAACTTGTAATAATCGGGGATACGGGATGTGGGGCGGGGCTGATGAGACTGCGGGGCGGGCTCGTAGTCATGGCGCGGCGCCGCACCGAAACGGGCGTGCTGGGGAAGGAGCGCTGCACGGTCGCACGACGGACTGTCGGCTCCCCACAGACGGTCGCGACGCTCATGACTGGGCACGCAATGGGTGACATCGTCGAATGCCACGGCAGAGTCTACCGTCTCGGCAAAGCCAGAGACGGAGGCAAGCAGGACCGCCATCAGCAGTAGCAGCAATCGTAATGTCTGTTTCATCGGTCTGTGTATAGTTGTATCAAGTGGGGACAAGCCCCGGGGGTGCATTATGGGTGATGGGGTGTGGCAGAGGGGCTGCGGGTCAGTAGAGCAGCATGAGTCCGGCAAAGGCGGCAAGGCATATCATCTGGATGGGACCCACCTTGACTATCTTGGTGCCCACGAAGGTGGCGACAAAGAGGCCGATGCTAATCCAGAACTGCCAGGGCGACACCTGCATGACGCCGAAGTTCTCGCCATTGCAAAGCATGAGCGTGGCGGCAGCCAAGAGGCCCACAACCACGGGGCGGAGTCCGGCGAAGACGCTCTGCACCAGCGCGGTGTGCATGTATTTCATAAACATGCGGCTGATGAGTATCATCAGGATAAACGACGGCAGCACCAGGGAGAATGTGGCGACGGCAGAGCCAAGGACACACATCGCAGAGTCGAACCCCGCGTTCTGCATGGCAGTGAAACCGCAGTAGGTGGCAGAGTTGATGCCGATGGGGCCAGGCGTCATCTGCGAGATGGCAACCACGTTGGTAAACTCGGCAGACGAGAGCCAGTGGTGGTGGACCACCGTCTCGGCCTGGATGAGCGACAGCATGCCGTAGCCACCGCCAAAGCCGAAGAGGCCAATCTTGAAGAACGTGACAAAGAGGCTCAGGAATATCATCGTTACTCAGTAGGTTTAATGATTCGACCATAGAGATAACCACCGATGCCTGCGCCGATGAGCACGTAGATGGGGTTGACATTGAACGCCCAGATAAGCAGTGCACTGACAATGGGTATCCAGCAGTTGGTAAGGCAGATGCCGGTGCTCTTCGCCATATTGAACGTAGGCACGGCTATGAGCGCCACCACGGCAGGACGGATGCCCATAAACATGGCTGAGACCCAAGGGATGTCGATGAAATGGCGGAAGCACATGGCTATGGCAAGGATGATGAGAAACGAAGGCAGCGCGGTGCCCAATGCTGTGCAGAGGGCGCCGGCTGTCTTGCGCATCTTGTATCCTATGAAGACGCTGATGTTGATGGCAAATACGCCTGGACAACTCTGGGCGATGGCGAGCATGTCGACAAACTCGTCCTTGCTCACCCACCCTCTCTTCTCTACCACTTCGGCTTCGATGAGGGGTATCATGGCGTAGCCTCCACCCAGGGTGAAGGCGCCAATCTTGACAAACGTCTTGAATGCTTCTAAATAGAAATTCGCCATTATCGCTTGTTCTCAATCCATTTGCGGGCATTGACGAAGGCCTCTATCCAAGGAGTGACCTCGTCGCCACGACGGTCGGCAGGATAGTAAGCCTGCTGCCAGGGGAAGATGGCTCGCTCCAGATGGGGCATCATGGCCAGATGACGGCCGTCGGCAGAACAGATACCGGCGACATTGTAATCGGAGCCGTTGGGATTGCCGGGGTACTGGGCGTAGCTGTACTTGGCCACGACATTGTAGGCGCTCTCGCCCTCGGGCAGAGAGAAGCGGCCCTCGCCATGGGCTACCCAGATGCCGAGCTTGTCGCCGCTCAGGCTGCCAAACATGACGCTGTTGTTCTGGGGAATATCGAGTCCGAGGAAGGCACTCTCAAACTTGTGCGACACGTTGTGAAGCAGGTGGGCGCGCTGCTTGTGCTCAGGGTTGATGAGGTTGAGCTCGACCATGAGCTGGCAGCCGTTACAGATACCCAGCGAGAGCGTGTCCTCACGGGCATAGAACTTGTCGAGGGCTTCCTTGGCCTTGGGGTTGAAGAGGAAGGCGCCGGCCCAACCCTTGGCAGAGCCGAGCACGTCGGAGTTGGAGAAGCCGCCACAGAAGACAATCATGCTGATATCCTCGAGGGTCTCGCGGCCACTGATGAGGTCGGTCATCATGACGTCCTTCACATCGAAGCCAGCCAAGTAGAGCGAGTAAGCCATCTCGCGCTCGCCATTGGTTCCCTTCTCGCGGATGATGGCGGCCTTGATGCCCGACGGCTTGCGACGGTCGGCACTGATGCCATACTGGGCGAGCGTACCGGTGAAGTCGTCGTTGAACTTCATCACGATGGGCTGGTGCTTATAGTTGTCGCGGCGCTCGCGGGCCATACCATTCATGCTCTGTTTGCGGTCGAGCAGATAGCTGGTCTTATACCAGGTGTCGCGAAGGGCGTCGATGTCGAAGGTATGCTGATAGTCGTCTTTCTTGATGACGATGGTGCGGCTGTCGGGGGTGGGATAGCCAATCTTGGCATAGCCGATGCCGGCATCCTCGAGGAAGGCGCGCAGCTCCTGCTTGTGCTCGTCGCTCACCTGGATAACCACGCCGGGGTTCTCGGCGAAGAGGAGCTTCACGATGTCATCGTCGGCGATGTCATGGAGATTGACGTGCATACCGCCGTGGGTGTTGGCAAAGGTCATCTCGAGCAGTGTGGTGATGAGACCACCGGCAGAGATGTCGTGGCCAGCCATAATCCAACCGCGGTTGATGAGCTCCTGTACTGCCTCGAAGCAGTCAGCGAAGTACTCGGCATTGGCCACGGTGGGCACATCGTCGCCTACCTTGCCGAGGCTCTGCGCAAAGGCGGAGCCACCCAGACGCTGGGTGTCGAAGCTGAAGTCGATATGGTAGAGGGATGAGTTCTTGTCATTGACCATCACGGGCGATACCACCTTGCGCACGTCGGAAACCTCGCCACCAGCCGAAACGATAACGGTACCGGGAGAGATAATCTTATCGCCATTGGGGTACTGCTGGCTCAGCGAGAGGCTGTCCTTACCAGTGGGCACGTTGATGTGGAGGGCGCAGCAGAAGTCAGAGAGTGCCTCAACAGCCTGATAGAGGCGTGCATCCTCGCCCTTCTGCGAACGGCAGGGCCACATCCAGTTGGCACTGAGCGACAGGCTTTCCATGCCGTCGGCAAGGGGAGCCCAGACGATGTTGGTCAGAGCCTCAGCCACAGAGAGCACACTGCCGGCAGAGGGATTGGCGAGACCTGCCTGAGGCGCGTGGCCCAAGGCGGTGGCGATACCCTTGCGTCCGCGGTAGTCGAGGGCTACCACGCCACAGTCGGAGAGGGGCAGCTGAATCTCGCCCTGACACTGCTGACGGGCAATCTTACCGGTAACCGATCGGTCTACCTTGTTGGTAAGCCAGTCTTTGCAAGCCACGGCTTCGAGCTGAAGCACGCGCTGCAGATATTCATCTATCTTGTCTTGTGAATAAGTAACGTCTTCATAGTGGCGCACCACGGTCTCATCCTGCATTACGGTCTTGGGAGAGTGACCGAACATCTGTGCCACATCGAGGTCGAAGGGTTTCTTGCCGTCGCCCTGGACGAATGAGAAGTGGGCGTCGCCGGTGGTCTCGCCTACTACATAGAGCGGGGCACGCTCGCGCTCGGCGATACGCTGCACATGCTCGAGATGCTTCTCGTCGATGAGCAGACCCATGCGTTCCTGGCTCTCGTTGGCGATGATTTCCTTGGCGCTGAGGGTCTTGTCGCCGATAGGCAGACGGGTCATGTCTATCTCGCCACCACAGTCTTCAACCAGCTCGGAGAGGCAGTTGAGGTGGCCGGCAGAACCGTGGTCGTGGATACTTACCACAGGGTTGTTGTCTTCCTCGACCAGAGCGCGCACAAGGTTGTAGGCGCGCTTCTGCATCTCTGGATTGGCGCGCTGTACGGCATTGAGCTCGATACCGTTGGAGTAGCGTCCGGTATCGACCGAAGAAACTGAGCCGCCACCAAGACCGATGCGATAGTTGTCGCCACCGACCACTACGACCTTGTTGCCCTTCTGGGGCTCGCCCTTCAGACAGTCGCGCTTCTTGCCGTAGCCTACGCCACCGGCAAGCATAATCACCTTGTCATAACCCAGACGCTGGCCGTCGCCACCATGCTCAAAGGTGAGCACAGAGCCGGTGATAAGGGGTTGGCCGAACTTGTTGCCGAAGTCTGATGCGCCATTGGAGGCCTTGATCAGAATCTGCTCGGGGGTCTGGTAGAGCCACTGGCGCACGGGGAGCAGGTCTTCCCAGTCGCGCTCAGCGATGGTCTTGCCCTCGTCGTCGGTCAGACGGGGATAAGAGGTCATGTAGACAGCCGTACCGGCGATGGGCCATGAGCCTACACCGCCACCCATACGGTCGCGTATCTCTCCGCCGGTACCTGTAGCGGCGCCGTTGAAAGGTTCTACTGTTGTGGGGAAGTTGTGGGTCTCGGCCTTGAGCGAGATGACGCTCTCGATGTCCTCTACCTGGAAGTAGTCAGCGGTAGACTGATCCTTGGGAGCGAACTGCTCAATCACGGGGCCTTGGGCGAAAGCCACATTGTCCTTGTATGCCGACAATATCTTGCCGGGGTTCTCCTTGGTGGTCTTCTTTATCATCGCAAACAGGCTCGATTCCATCTCTTTGCCATCGATGATGAAGGTACCGCCGAAAATCTTGTGACGGCAGTGTTCAGAGTTAATCTGGGCGAAGCCAAAGATTTCTGAGTCGGTGAGCGGACGGCCGTTCTGCTTTTCTATCTTGTGCAGATACTCTATCTCCTCGGGCGAGAGGGCAAGGCCTTCCTGCTCGTTGTATTCCTCCAGATTGTCAACGTACTTGATAGGTTCGGGCTCGTGGTTCACAGTGAACACGTTCTGGTCTATGCCCTCGTACATACGCTGGAGCATGGGGTCGTGGTCGGCATCAGCGCTGGCCACAGGGAAGAACTCCTCTATACGCGAAATGCCGCTGAGGTTCATATTCTGGGTAATCTCAACGGCATTTGTGCTCCAAGGCGTAATCATTTCACGGCGTGGGCCCACATAGAAGCCCTGCAAAGCCTGCTCCGCCATGAGGGTGGCGTCGCCATAAAGCCAACTGAGTTCGTCGATTTCCTGCTGATTGGGCTGATGGTTGATTTCAGTCGCAATCACATGCTCGTTCTGAGTCTTGAAGAAGAGAATCATATTATTCTTACTGTATTTATGAGTTTTCTGACTGCAAAGTTAGTGCAAGTCGAAGACAATTCAAAGAAAAAACATGGTTTTTTCAACTTGAATTGTTGAGACGAAGCCTAAATTATTCAAAGTTAGTGCAAGTAGGAGGCAATTCGCGACATTCCCCACCGTTTCTGCGACTTTTCCATTGATCCACCGCCTATATATATAATAAGGTGTAGGTATAGAGATGCCCATTGAACTCTTCCCCATGAGAAAGACAAGAAATGAGGTGACCCATATCCTCATTTTCCACTATTTATTGCGCCTGCGAGGGTGATGAAATAAATACAAAAAGCCGTGTGGCGGATGACGGCTTCGCCTTGGCGTGGACGGCGGTGCCGACCGTCGGAAAACGAGTTTTCCTCCGTGCCGTCTCCACCATCCCCACCGTCATGCACCGCATGACGCCATCCGTCGCAACGGTAAAAAAAGCGGCCTACGGCCGTTCAAAAAGTCCGGCTTTCGCCGGTACAAAAACAGCTACGGATAGAGGCCCCTCCCCAAACCCTCCTGAAAGCCCCT
>NZ_NPJM01000012.1:0-1912 GCF_002251455.1 Prevotella sp. P4-51 | reverse complement strand
TATGAATTCAGTGAAAGGCAGCACTAAAGCACAGGGTTTCCAACTAACTTTGCACGATGTTATGGGCGACAGCCGCAACACCGGCCTGCAACCCTATAAATACATAGGCAAAGAGCTCGACCGCACCCACGGACTGGACTGGTACGACCACGGTGCCCGCCACTACGACCCCGTGACGGGAAGATGGAACGTAATGGATGCCTTGGCGGAGAAATATTACCCATGGTCGCCCTACGCTTCGTGTGGAGATGACCCAGTAAATGCGGTTGACCCGGATGGGAAAGAAGATTATAGGGTAAATAAGCAAGGACAATTTTATAAACAAAAAAGTATGTGGGAACAAATAAAATCCTTTTTTGGATGTAATATGAAAAAAGATAGAGTGTTTATGGAAGATACCGATGAATTACTTGCTGAGTTTGAAGAGGGAACTATTATGGAGTTAGAAAAACAGGACATTGAATTTCAAAATGGCACTATAACGCAGACTTCTATGCATATAAAAAACAGACACAACTCGGAGAAACGTTTTAGAATATTAGGTGAACGAACAGAGGTGGAATGGGCACAAACAGAAATGGCCCAAGGGGATAATATCATACTAACGGATAAAGACAAAAGAGAAGTTTCCTCATCTCTTTTGTTGATAGATGCTATTGGAAGGAAAGGAGGAAAAGTTGCCGCATTAAAACACACCCATAAACCAACGTTAGAAGAGAGAAATGGAAATATGGGGGATTTTATAGATATAGGGCCGAGTCCAGCAGACTTACAACACGCGTCGAATCGGCATGGAACTATTTTCGTCGTTTATAATTACTATACAAATACTAAACAATATTATAATGGGAAAGGTATTTATAAGCAAGTGCGTTTTCGCTAATTTCATATTAGTCTATATTACTTATGTTACCTCTTTTATTATTATGTGCCCTGTTGGGACAACTCTGCAGCGTTTTGAGATAATAGATGCGAAATTGGATTCTGTCACAGAATATGTAATAAACGATGTCTATCCCGTGGAAAGACAAAGGAGAGACAGCATGGTAATGGAACTTAATATCAAAAATGACACGATGGAGTTTGTATATTCTTTTCATGATGATATTAACGACATTAGGACGAGGTTTGTAGAAATAGCCCATAAACGTGTGATAGGGTATATAAGCCATGGCTCCTTTGATATTCTCCTGATGTCGAATATAGATGATTGGTGCGATGTGGAGAAAAAACTGGGAACACTCATTAAGCCAGTAGAAGGAACAAAAAGGGTAGATTACCTCTATTATTCGGTCCCCCAATGGGGATGTGGAAAATACATTATGTACGAGCCATTGTGCTGGCATTTCAAGTATGCAAATGGGAAAGTAAGCCACCCTATTGGGCGCCTTGGGTTTTACTAAGACTATGTTTTGCATGATAGATAATTATACACTACATGGCTATCATAAACGTGTGCATATAGTTACTATGCGCATAGCCACAGAGCGCAGGGGAGGGTTCCTGCCCAGCGCCTACGCCTACAACCTGCGCTCGTGGGTCACACACATCAGCAGTCCGCTGTTCAGCCAGAGGCTGTCCTATGGAGAGCCCTCTGACGGGGGACAGCCGCGCTACGGCGGCGGGGTCTCGGCCATGGACTGGCAGGCGGCAGGCGACTCGCTACGCGGATACCGCTACCAGTACGACGCGTTAGGCAGGCTCGCCGCGGCCGATTATAGGGAGGGCGGCCTGCCCTCAGACCGATATGTCACGGAGTACAGCTACGACCTGATGGGCAACATCCTTACCTTGAGTCGCAGCGGCAAGGTTTATGATGAGATATATGGCGTCACCGATGACCTCACATATCAGTATGACGGCAACAGACTGATACGGGTCACCAATCATGCAGCCGACACCCCGGCTTACA
>NZ_NPJM01000011.1:0-133341 GCF_002251455.1 Prevotella sp. P4-51 | reverse complement strand
ACCCCCAAAACAGGCCGGTCAAAGCAGTTTGGGGGATTTTTTATTATTTTATGCAAAGATACAAAATTCTTATAACACTGACAATTAGATCGTTAGGTTGTTTTTGACTGATTTACGAGCATCCCTAAAGTATACAATTTGCACTGAAAACAATTATGATTTTAGTATCTTTACACTCAAATTATAATGGGCTACCCCTCCCATAGTTAAGCAAGAACATTAAAACAGTATATAGCAAAGAAAGTAAATCAAAAAACCGAAGTAGTTCGAGAAGAAATGCTTGATTTTCAGACTATGACAGATACCTATAATAATCAAGAGAAACAATTGGTAGAAGAACAAGCCCCTATTAATAAGTGGGACAAATCTGTACCAGTAGAAGAAAACCCTTATTATTGGAAAGGTGATCCTATTCGCGGCTTTCTATCTCATAATAGCAGTCATTTGCCTTGTTCCAATGCGGGCTGCCACATCCATAGTCAATATCATGGCCTTGCACATAAACAGGGATGTGCATGGAAAGCACCACAGGAAGTCCCCTTTCCACCTGCTTCTTGAAGAACTTCAGTTGCTCTTCTGTGATTTCAAAGAGAGAACTGTCAATCGTGACAAAAATGATTCCGTTAATGACCTGAGCAGAATAGAGAGGATTCTGGCCTTGGTAGAGAGGCTTCAGGTTGGCCTGCTACCATTTCTCCCTTTGGGCAAAGGACGTTCCTGGTTCGCCCTCATAATGCCAATCATGATTGCCTGCCGTATAAGTCCAATTCAGCCCCGAAGCATCCAGCATGGCTTTGAGATGCTCTACAGAAGCCAGCGAGGGGAAGTTGACAATGTCGCCTCCCAATATGACCAGCGCAGCCTGTTCCTTTTTTGCTTTATCCAACGAACGCAAAAGAGCCCGTTCCCGCCCATTGCTTTTGCCATAATTCTGAGGTTGAACAGCAGCTCCACCCATCCGTCGGGTGTTATCATAGAACTCACGTCCCCGTTCATCCTCAATAGTAAAATGCGTGTCAGCCAAGAACATTACCGTAAAAGTCTTCTCCATGCCTCTCAGATAATAATACACATAGCCGTCCTGAACCGTAATGCTCTCCAACTTCGAACTACGCACTTTACCTTGAGCGCCTGTCAAAAGGCAAGCCACAAGAGAGAGAATACACACCAATGCTCTTTTTATAATTTTCTGTTTTACGTTTGACTTTCGTATATCAAAGATTTCTATCTGCTGTTTCCGTTCTGTTGTAAAGTCGAATTCTGCCTACCTTAACAATGACATTATCGTGTCGGGCTTCATCTCCAGCCTTGTTATGGCACAAAGGCTTGTGCCCATGTCCTTTATGCTGGCACCCATGAGATACACATCATCATCTATAATAAGGAAACGGTCGTGGGATTTGTGAGGCGTCTGCACAAACTCAATCGGCTCGTATTGCCCGTTGTGCTTCTCCAGATCCAACAGGAATTGCTGTGTGTAGCGAGAGTGGATGGTTGCCGAAACCCCTTCAGCCCTCTTGGTCAACAGCAGGAGCACTCTTTCGTCCACAAAGTTATCAATAAGGATGATGCGTTGCTTGGCACTACGAACCAGCTGGGACACATAGCTCCAAGCGTCCCACACGCAACCTGTGGCGAAGACTTGTTCAGGAGTGATGGCAGGAGCAAGCTCGTCCATACGCTTCAGCACCTGTTCCATCTTCTGGTCAGTCAGCATCTGATGATGTTCCAGCCTCTCTATGCGCTGAAACATACCGGCATTGGCCGAGAGGAAGCGACGCATGGCTACGAAAGCACGCATGATGCGGATATTCACCTCTATAGCATATTCACTCCTCAAGATACCCGACAACTGGGAGACTCCCTGCTCAGTAAAGACAAAAGGAAGATACTTTGAATGCTGCCCCCGCTCTCTATGGTGCCATTTTGGCACCTTAAAGATTCATACTCTTCTGATGTCAGTTCAAACATGAAGTCGTCGGGGAAACGTTCTATATTACGCTTCACCTGACGTTTCAACTGTTTGGTTTCCACACCATACATGGCTGCAAGGTCAGCATCGACCATTACATTTACCCCTCGTATAGTATAAATATGAGAACGCACATAGTCCATGCTGAGCCGGTCACCGCATGTCATCACCTTCACCACCTCTGCCTGTCCATCCACAGGAGCACTATTTGTGGCCTTGCATTCTGTATCGCAGACATCACCATTAGCGACCTCCGCATGAGATGTTATATCTTTCTTTGCCATTATTTCCCAACTTTATTGCAAAGATAACACTTTTAATCCACACCTGTCAGCGGACGGGGAGGAAAAAATGGTTCACTATATAACACCCTCTTGTCTTATGTCTGCGTATCTCAGGTAGACAGCACTATGGCGCGCACGCGGTCGAAGCGGCGGGCGGCGAGGTCGGCAGGGTCTATCAGGAAGTCGAGCACGCCGCAGTCCATGAAGTTGAGCGCAAAGTCACTGCCCTCACACGAGTCTATCTGCAGGAGTATCTGCCAGTCCTCGTAGGGATGGTCCCAGGTCTCCCACTCACGGTAGGTAGGCTCGGCCATCACAAAGTGGTCTTCCATACTCTCCTCCATCGTACACTCAATCTTCATCTCATGAAACGCCATGGGGATATCATCGTCGTCGATGAGCACCACCTGCTCCATGTCGCGGGTATCTTCAAAGTAGAAGACCCTCACATCGTCGGTATCGCTGATGGCGCTGCCTATGCTGTCGGTGTCAAAGTAGTTGCCCGTGTAGTGGTCTATCTTGGCAAAAAACGACAGCAGTCCCTTGTGGGGCAGCACCCCTTCGGCGTCCATCTGGGCCAGCTCGCTCAGGTTCAGCTGGCACACAAACACATAGGGCACGTCGTCGCCCTCAAAGTCCTTGTACATGGGATAGTCAAATCCGCGTGGAAGGTCGGGGTTGCCCCAGAAGCGCGATGCGCCGATGGGCAAGGCTTGGTCAACGGTAGATAATTTGAGTCTTACAGGTTTCATTGCGCGTATAATATAATAAGGTGAAACTTGGGTTATATCTTCGAGGCGATGTGCCGACGGTAGACAGACATGCCAGCACGGTCGAGCACCTGGGCTATGTGGTCCAAACGCTGGCGCTGGGTGGTGGCAGGGTCTTCGCTGCTGTTGTCTTCCTGCATGTGCATGCTGCCCTGACCCGTCACGGGCAGATATTCGTCCCAGTAGACAGGCACCTGATGGGTGCGACCGTCGCCGCCCCACTTGCTCACATAGGTCACGCGCTTCTCTACGCGGTAGCCATGGGCAAAGACGGTGACGCGGGTATTGCCGTCGGCCTCGCTCTTGGACTGGGTCTTCAGGATGCAGTCGGTCACACAGCGAGGATGCTTGAAGCGGTCCTGACCCCAGAAGTTGGCCAGCGCCTCGTGCTCCCAGAAGGCGCTGCGGCGCTGCATATCGCGGCCATAGATGTCTTGCTGCGAGCGTATCTGCTGATACATAGGCACACAGAGCAGCGGAGCCAGACAGAAATAGATGGCACGGAAGTAGCCGGCATTGAGGGTGTAGAAGTCGCGCTCGGCCTGGTCGTAGTTGTAGTTGTGATACCTGCGGGGGTCCATGTCGAGGTCCATGCTCTGGATATGGTCAGAGATGATGGTATTGATCATGCAGTTTTTGCCGAAATCGAAATCATCACCATATCCCACCTCCTGGTCTCTGAGCAGCTTGAGCATGCTGGACTGGGCGAGAGGCGTGAAAAGCATCGCATATTGCTGGTTGTTGTTGCGGTTGCTGGTGTCAAAGGCCACCTCAAACTCCTCATTGGTGAGCATGGCAAAGTCGCTGTTGTCCAGGTCGCGTGCCTTGTTTCTCAGTTTGCGCCGCTTCCACTTGTAGGAGAGCGAGCCCTCGCGGTTGGCCATACCGCTCTGCTGGCGGTAGAACTTCAGGTCGGGGGCAGCTGTGTTGCCATAGATGAGACGGGTCTTCTCGTAGTATTCGGGATAGGGCGCGGTGACGGTGGCTATGAGAGTCTCAGAGTGGTGCACGGTTTGCATCTTGCCGTCCGACCCTCGCTCACGGGTGGTCCAGTGTATGGTCTTCGAGCCCTGATAGGTCTTGCTGCCCATCTCCATCTTGCGCGTACGGCAGAGCACAAAGGGGTTGCCGTTGATGAGACCGGAGTGGGAGTAGATGACCGAGCGCTCCTTGTTGAACGAGCCGTCCCAGCCATATATCTCCTGCAGGTCGGCGAGCCGCTGGGTGGTGAAGTAAGGGTCAAACTCCAGTCTGGGCACCGTCTGGGTCATCATGCGCATCAGCACATCCCAGTCGTAGAGCCGGTTGAGGGGCTCCATCTGGCGCCACGCCTCAGCCTTGTACTGCTCAGCCTTGTCCTGCAGATTGTCGCGCTCGTCCTTCAGCTGCGACAGTCGGGGATGCACCTTGGCCAGCAGCAGTATCAATGCCACCACCATGGCCAGACCTATGCCCACCACATACCACGAGTCTATCACCTGCCACTGGGAGTAGAGCACCCATCCGCCTACGGCCAGTCCGCACCAGAGGACGACGCATAAGAAGGTGGTCCAGTTGATGCTCGACTTCACCGAACCCAGTTCGTCCTCGGTCATATCCAGCAGACGACAGGTCTCACGGTTGGCAGCCACGTTCACATTGGCCTCGCGGGCGAGCTGGGCAAAGGTCTCCTTGGCTACCTGCTCAAAGCGCGGACGGAACTTGCCTGCATACTCGTCCAGGGGGTCATAGATATCCTCTGTCATAGCCCCCGGCTTAGAAGAACTTGCTGCGGGCCATCTCGCGGGTCTCTGCCGACGCGGTGAAAGGTATACGTGTGGTATATCCCTGTCGTGCAGCCACTATCATCTTGGTAGGCCAGGAGAAGAGGTCGGTGTTCCACTGGGTCACACGGCTGTTGTAGACCGTGCGGGCAGCCGTAATCTCACGCTGCAGATAGTTGTTCTGCTGCATGGCGTCGGCTATGGCCTGGTGGGCCTTCAAGTCGGGATAAGCCTCAACCTGGGGGAAGAGACGGCCACAAGCCATATTGAGCTGGCTGTTGACGTCGCTGCGGTTGGCCTCGTTTACCTTGCCGCCACGCAGGGCAGCCACGGCCTTCATCACGTCCTTGTCCAGGTCTATGGCGCGGTTTACCAGTCCCACCACGTTCTGCAGTATCTGCACGCGCTGCTCCAGATAGTTGTCTATATTGGACGCCTCGGCCTGGATGCGCTGCTCGAGCTTGAGAAAATAGTTGCGCGCCGAAATCTTCATGAAGATGAATACCACTCCTGGCAGCACGCCTGCCACGCAGCCGCCGATGGCCACGGTGGTGGGGTCGGCCAGCTGGTCGCCCATAGCCAGCACGTAGATGAGGGTGAGCAGCGGGAGGGTCACCCACAAGGCTATCTCGAAGAGGGTGGAACGGAAAGTGATGGTCACTGGGAGCTGACGGTCTATCACATGTACATCACGGCCATTGTCGTTGACCGGACCTTGGGTCTCGTCTAATAAGTTTGCCATAATCGTTGAAGGTTATTTAATGATTTTAATTTACGGTTTCTATACCTTATATAATATATTCACTCCTTGATTTCGGTAGATAACAGTTGCAAATATAGCTCTAATCGCCCATAATACAAAAAAAATCGGTCGATTTCGTTCCGGCGGCGCCGTTTTTCTACTTCTTGCGGATGATGGTGAGTCCGTCGCGTATGGGCAGAATGACCTTTTCCACACGGGTGTCGCGGGCTATATAGTCGTTGAAGGTGTCTATGCCGTGGGTCTGGCTGTCTTTGGCGTAGGCGGGGTCTACCACATGTCCGTCCCACAGGGTATTGTCGGCGATGATGTAGCCGCCCTGCCTGATGATGGGCAGCAGCGTGTCGAAGGTCTCGCGGTAGGTGCGCTTGTCGCCGTCGACAAAGGCCATGTCGAACATGATGCCCAGTCGGGGTGCCTCGACATTGGCGTCGCCTATGCGGAAGTCTATGCGGTCGGCCACGGGCGACCCTTCTATCCACTTTCGGGTGAAGTCTTCCATCTCGTCGTTGATTTCAAAGGTATATACCTTGCCGCCCTCGCCCAGTCCCT
This sequence comes from Prevotella sp. P4-51, assembly GCF_002251455.1. Classification (NCBI taxonomy): domain Bacteria; kingdom Pseudomonadati; phylum Bacteroidota; class Bacteroidia; order Bacteroidales; family Prevotellaceae; genus Prevotella; species Prevotella sp. P4-51. The sequence goes on along the minus strand of NZ_NPJM01000011.1, from coordinate 127,240 downwards.
CTGCCATGCAGATGGCGCTGTAGCCGCTGAATGTGCCCACCTCAAGTATGCGCTGCGGGCGTATCATCTCTACGAGCATCTTGAGCAGACGGCCCTGGAGATGGCCCGAGGCCATGCGGCCGTGCACGGTATGGATGTTGGTGGCACGCCAGAGGCGGTAGAGATAGTCTCCCTCAGGGTCTATATGCTGTCGGATATACTGGTCTATGGTCATTTGGCTTTCAAGGCTTCGATGGCGAGACGATAGGAGTCGAGTCCGAACCCTGCTATCACTCCCCGGCAGGCTGAAGATATCATGGAGTGGTGGCGGAACTCTTCGCGCTGGTGTACATTGCTGATATGCACCTCGACGACGGGTGCCTGGATGGAGCGGATGCAGTCGTGCAGAGCCACACTGGTGTGGGTATAGGCGCCGGCATTGAGCACGATGCCGTCACAGTCGAAGCCCACTTCCTGCATACGGTCTATGAGATAGCCCTCGACATTGCTCTGATAGTAGTCTATCTCTATCTCGGGATAGAGGGTACGCAGATGGGCAAGATAGTCGTCAAAGGAGTCGTGGCCGTAGATGCCTGGCTCTCTGATACCGAGCAGATTGAGGTTGGGGCCATTGATAATTTGTATTTTCATCGTCGTAGCGTATTGGGGGATGATGCTTTTTTTAGAAAAAACCGTTTGATTTGTTTTGACACCATCCCAATTCGTATTAACTTTGTAAACGGCATAGCCGCAAGGCCGTATGCTTGTTGCAAAATTAGCTTAAATCGGGCTAAGTACAAAATAAATCATCCGCTTTTTTCATGTACCACGCCCCATATTGATGCCCATACCTATGACAGAAGACATGCACAGCGCCACTCCAGCTTCGGGCTCACTGACAAGGGCCTATGCCAGGTATCTCAAACTGGAGAAGAACTACTCGCCCAACACCGTGGCTGCCTATCTCACCGATATCGGCCACCTGGTCACCTTCAGCCATGAGCGGGGGGTGAGCATCGACCGCATCGAGCTCTCCGACCTGCAGCAGTTTGTCTGCACGCTGAGAGACATGGGCATCGGGCCGGCGTCGCAGGCAAGGATGATTAGCGGACTGCGCTCGTTCTACAGGTTCATGCTCGTCGACGGACGCATGGACAACGACCCCACCGAGCTGCTCGAGTCGCCGCAGACGGGAGAGCGGCTGCCCGAGGTGCTCACGCCCGAAGAAGTAGACAGGATGAAGGCAAGCATAGACCTGAGCACCGCCGAGGGACAGCGCAACCGGGCCATCATCGAGGTGCTCTTCTCCTGCGGACTGCGCGTGAGCGAACTGGTCAACATGAAGCTATCGGCGATATATGCCGAGGAGCGGTTTGTGCGCATCATGGGCAAGGGTAGCAAGGAGCGGCTGGTGCCCATCTCCGACACGGCGCTCCACGAGCTCGGGCTGTGGTATGCCGACCGCTGCCATCTACGCATCAAGCCCGGCGAAGAAGACTATGTGTTTCTCTCACGGCGCGGCAGCCATCTCACCCGCATCATGGTGTTCTACATCATACGCCAGGCGGCACTCGCGGCAGGTATCCACAAGCCCATTTCGCCCCACACGCTGCGCCACAGCTTTGCCACAGCGCTGCTCAAGGGAGGGGCCGACCTGAGAGCCATCCAGGCCATGCTGGGACATGAGAATATTGCCACCACCGAAATCTATACGCACATCGACACCACCACCCTGCGTGAACAGATACTCAACCATCACCCCCGAAACATCAAGTAAATGAGACACGACAAACTGCAGCGCGAACTCGACCTGCTGCTACTGATGACCGAGAACAAGAACTACACCGCCGCACAGCTCTGCGACCGTGTAGGTATCTCGCTGCGCAATCTGTATTACTACTTCGACTTCTTCCGCGATGCCGGTTTCAGACTCGTCAAGTCGGGCACCTACTACAGGCTCGACCGCCACTCGCCCTTCTTCCGCAAACTCCACGAGAGCATAGACTTCACCGAGCAGGAGGCTGTGCTGCTGAGACGGCTCATCAGCGGCACCGACGACAACAATGCCCTCGCCGAAAGCATACGCCATAAGCTCGACAAGTTCTACGACCTGCGCATACTCACCGACATTACCGCCAACCAGCAGCTCTCCCACAATATAGACAGGCTCTACGAAGCCATCAAGTTCAAGCAGATGGTCAAGATATGCAACTACTCGTCGCCCCACAGCCAGACTGTGACCGACCGCATAGTAGAACCCTTCGCCTTCATGAACGACAATATGGACGTGCGCTGCTACGAACTCAGCACCGGCCTCAACAAGACCTTCAAGATAGCCCGCATGGGCGACGTGGAAATCATTGACATGCTGTGGAGCTACGAAGACCGCCACCGGCAGATGTTTACCGACGCGTTCATGTTCTGTGCCGAAGAGCGCCAACCGGTCAGCATGATACTGGGGCAGCTCTCTGCCAATCTGCTGCGCGAAGAGGTGCCCCGCGCCGCAGACTGTATGACACCTCATGATGAGCGACACTTCAGGCTCGACCTCGACGTATGCAGCTACATTGGTATAGGCCGCTTTGTGTTAGGTCTCTACGACGACATCGATGTGCTGGGCAACGACGAGTTCAAGGAATATCTGCGCCAGCACATAGAGCGCATGTACAGCAAGAGCCACTGACGACCGGGAGGCAATCCCCACTCTCTCTGCCATGCTACGCAGAGATATCCTAATAACCGATAAAGAGTCAACCTATCCATAAACCGTTAATACATCAATCTGTTTATTTATGCTCAATGTCTTAGTAATATTAGCTGCCATCGCGCCAGTAGCAGTTGTGATTTGGTACATCTACCGTAAAGACCGCAAGCAACCCGAACCCACAAAGTTGCTCATAAAGGCATTCATCTATGGCATATTCTCGGCACTGCTTACTCTGATGATAGTCATACCATTTGAAGCAATTACCGAATTTGCCAATGACGAGGTTTCAAACATAGGCAGCGCCATATTCAATGCCTTCTTTATGGCTGCGATACCAGAAGAGGTGGCTAAGTTGGTGATGCTGTGGCTGCTGTTGAGAAACAACCCATACTTCGACGAGCACTTCGACGGCATCGTATATGCCGTATGTATAGGTATGGGATTTGCTGCTATCGAGAATGTTCTCTACCTTTTCGACAACTACGAATCATGGATAAGCGTCGGTATAGCGAGAGCCTTGTTTGCCGTTCCAGGTCATTTCCTCGATGCAGTCATCATGGGATTCTATTACTCACTATGGCATTTCCGAATCGTGCGCAACTGGCAGACATGCGCATTGATACTCGTCGGTCCTATTTTGGCCCACGGTATATACGACAGCATAGTATTCTCCATGAATATAGACGACTCATTAAGCGGCATTCTCCTCGTGTTGTTCCTCCTGTTTCTCAACAAACTCAAGAATATATGCAAAAAGCACATCGCTGATTTGGTAAACCACTAAGGTAACAATGACTATAACAATATGAGCACACATTATAATCTCGAGCGTTTCTCCTAAATCACAATTCAGCATCTGCGTCCTTGTGTAAGATGCTATGACAGTTGGAGAAAGGAGTCACCCGGATATCGCCTATACTGATGCTTTCGGCGATGACATCCGACGGCTTATGCTTCCAGACCCTCATCCTGTCGACCAACCTGCATTTGCTCTCGGCCTCTTCGCGATGGCGCAAAGCATCGCTGCGCTCTTGCGGGTCACATTCCCGTGCAAGGAGTTCATGGGCTTTAAGGTCTGCAGCCTGACGGATGACATCATAATAGATGAAGGTATCTGCAAATATACTGGCAATTATCTGGATTTCAACATTCTTACCCAAGTTATTTTTATAGGATGGCAAACACAGTGACCATAGATAGCCATCCCGAGACCACCTTTGGCGATGAGTATCGGAAGGCGCGGATGCTCGTATCGGATGAAACGCAGATACGTATCGGAAGATACGGAAGTCCGTACCTTCCGATACGAGCCGACAAACATCATCCCGGCGTCGGCAGAGATAGTTATGCGATGACCGGTGGTGTCTTCACTATATATTTCATATATAGCTATATACACCGACAGCGCTGTGGATAACCATGTGGATAACCTATGTATAACCGCGTGCATAACCTATGCAGATATCCACACTATAGGGGTGTGCGGAGCTCAGGGTGGGATATCCACAGAGAAATTAGACAGTTTTCAGCAAGTTTTCCATACTTTTATATGGTCAAAAGATATAAACTTATTAACTTTGCAAGATATACGCAGATGGTGTATAACTACATTTACTGTTGTCATTCAGCCGATTAATATTAGACACAGATGTGTATAAGTGACTACCAAATGTGTATAATGCAAATCTGCAAACAATAAGGCTATAAGTTATCCACTTTTCCACAGTGTATTTAATTATAGTTTAAGAATAAGGAAATAAGATATAAATAAAAAATATAATAATGATGGTGAACAAAGAGTGGATTGACAAGGGTTGTATAGACGAACCTGTCGAGCAAGGTCTGAATCTCAAACAGGAGATACGCCGCATGTGTAAGGAGAAGGATGCCATCATCCTGGCACATTATTATACAGTAGGCGAGATACAGGAGATAGCCGACTTTGTGGGCGACTCGTTGGCTCTGGCGCGTAAGGCGGCAGAGACCGATGCCAAGGTGATGGTGATGTGTGGCGTACACTTTATGGCAGAGACTTGCAAACTGCTCTCGCCCGAAAAGACAGTGATATGCCCCGACCTCACGGCTGGCTGCTCGCTCGCCGACAGTTGCAAGGCAGAAGACCTGAAGAAGTTCAAGGACGAGCATCCGGGCTATAAAGTGGTGTCGTATGTCAATACCACGGCTGCCGTCAAGGCGCTCACCGACTGTGTGGTGACCAGCGGCAATGCCAAGAAGGTGATAGACGCCTTCCCAAAGGACGAGAAGATTATCTTCGGACCCGACTACAATCTGGGCAACTATATCAACAGCGTCACCGGTCGCCAGATGCTGCTCTGGAATGGTGGCTGCCACGTGCATGAGAAGTTCTCTGTCGACGCCATCGTGCGTCTCAAGGCCGAGCACCCCGACGCCGTGGTTATGGCCCACCTCGAGTGCAAGGCTCCGGTGCTGGCTGTCGCCGATGTCAAGGGCAGCACAGCCACCATGCTCACTTACGCCCAGCAGAGCGACAAGCAGGAGTTTATCGTGGCCACCGAGGCTGGCATTCTGCACGAGCTCGAGCGCACCTGTCCCGACAAGCGCTTCTACCCTGTTCCGCCCGAGATGAGCGAGGGTGTGGGCTGCAGCTGCAACGAGTGCGAATACATGAAGAAGAATACGCTGCTCAAAATCTATAACTCTCTGCGCTACGGATGGCCTACGGTAGAGATAGACCCAGCCATCGCGCGCGACGCCGTCAAGCCCATCGAGAAGATGCTCTCGCTGAGCTGATGCAGCCAGTCACGCTGGGAGACAAAAGATGCGCCAGAATAGCTCATAAGGGCTGTTCTGGCGCATCTCCATTATATAGGTGGTAGTGGAACTGTACAGGTGGTAGACCGAATGCCACTCACGCCTTGATGCCCAAGCATAGGCGTACAAGGCGGTAAGGCTGTCGCTGTGCCAACCGCGCCACGAGGGTGGGCAGATAGATGCCTGCAAGGATATTGAGGGCATAGAAGACCAGGAAAAGGCGCTCGTCGTAGAAGAGACGCTTCCACAGCACCAGCTCAACAAATGCCTGGAAAAACAGCGACATGAGATAAATCTGGTAGATATAGTCGCGGAAACTGCCGAAGAGGCCCGGCAGACGGCGCGCCACGCTCTGCCCCACAGCCACGCACATCACGATGCCTGCAATGGATGTGGCGAGTCCGCCCACGACGCAGTAGGACGCGGCATAGACCGCCACAGTCGCCACGGCAACCAGCGGACTGTCGGTGAAACGGTAGAGACGGTATCTGAAGAAGAAGATGCCGAAGTAGAAATAGACCAGATAGCGGTGCAGGTGATTGATGTAGAACACGTCGGGCAGCACGCTCTCCAAGTCGGCATGATAGATGCCCACGCTGAAGAGCAGCATCGCCACCGAGGCAGTGTGGTTGCGGCATACCGCCACAAAGAGGGGATAGAGCGCCATGAGCATGAGCAGCGTGGCGAGAAACCACAGATGGGCCGAGGGATGCCCTGTAAATCGGTAGAAGCACTCGGCATAGTAGGAGAGCGATAGGGGCACGGGCGTCTTGGCCCAGGCGCCAGCCAGGAGCTTGAACAGATAGTAGAAGGTGACGAAGAAGACAAAGGGGATGGCTATGCGCCGCAGCTTGTCGGCATAGAGTGCCCGGGTGGTCCACTCGCGGCGTATGCGGCTCAGGTAGAGCAGCCCGCCCGAGGTGAAGATGAAGAAGGGCATGCGTATGGGAGTGAAAATGGTGGGCAGGGTGGTGCAGAGACTGTGGTTCTCGCCAGTGGCCATGTCGACCAGCTGCACATGAAACATCACCACCAGCACGATGCTCAGCCCGCGCATCAGGCTCAGCCACTCCAGTCGTTCAGAAGGATGGTTGCTCGGCGGCATAGACACCTCAGTTTACTATGGCTATCTTGCACACGGTGCCCTTGCTGCCGTCGGCAGTGGCAGTCTGCACCATATACACTCCGCTCGCCACGCGGCGACCCTTGAGGTCGCATCCGTTCCACTCGAAGGTACCGCCATTGCTGCGGCCCTGGGCTACGAGCGTGCCCGAGGCGGTGACTATCTTGACATCGGCATTGTAGCTCAGCCCCACGATGGTGATGGGGCCGGTATAGTCGGGGTTCACGGGGTTGGGATAGGCATAGGTGTTGTCCTTGTTCATCTCGTCCACAGGCTCGGTGGCTCCGCTGCTGTAGGAGCAGAGTCCCTTGTCGGTGCCGATAAACACCTCGCCGGTGGCGGGATTGATGGCCATCGCCTGGATATTGTCAGAGAGCAGCTTGCTGTTGGTCTCGGTGAAGTGGGCTATCTGGGTCATGCAGTCGGCACTGATGAGATAGATGCCGTTGCCGTAGGTGCCCATCCACTTGCGTCCGCCGCCGTCGATGACGATGCACGAGATGTTGACGCCATCGAGCAGATAGTCGGCATAGTTGGTGCCATCGTTGCGGGGCACCTTGACCTGCTCGAATACGGGCGACTGCGAGGTTATCTCGCTGGGCGAGAGTCGCAGAGGGCCCACATTGGTGCCTATCCACATCTGATGGTCCTTGTCTTCGGCCACGCAGTGTACGTATTCCACGTTGACCGTGGTGCCGTCTTGGTTGATGAAGGAGGTATAGCTGTTGATGGCATCGCTCGAGGGCTGGTAGCAGAAGAGGCCGGTCTTCTTCCAGCTGTCGTTGACAAACCACATGAGGTTGCGGCTGTCGAAGGTGATGTTGCGCAGATTGGTCAGCGACTTCAGAGGTTCCTTGTAGAGTGATATCCACTGTCCGTCGGTGCCCAGACGTATGATGTTCTTCTCCTTGTTGATGCTGTTGAGTGCCCAGAGATTGCCCTCGGTGTCGAACTTGACATCATGCACCACCACATACATCTTGTCGTCGGGATAGGTGGGCGAGAGGGCGCTGTTGTCATAACTGTAGTGACGCACAAACCGCCGGTCGCTGAACTCGTAGATACCCGTACGGCCCGAGACAAACACGTGGTTGGCATCGCGTGGGTCTACATCGATGGCATTGATGTCTTCAAAGTAGCCGTCGCCCAGTATACTGTTGATATCATCCTGATAGACCTCCCAGTTGCTGCCGTCGTAGACCTGGATGCCACCAGGCAGATGCAGGTCCTGGCTCACGGTGTAGCCTCCCCCCACGGTGTAGAGACGGCCGTCATAGAAGCGCAGACAGCCGAAGTTGTTGTACTTGAGTCCGCCACGGTCCAGGTCTTTCACCATGTCGAGCAGCTTGCTGTCGGGCGTCTCCCAGATGTCGCTGTAAGCCCGGGCGTAGGTCCAGTTGGCTGGGTCCATCATGTTGGTGCCGAGAGCGGCGCGGTAGATGCCCTTGCCGCGCTGGGCAGCATAGAGATAGCCGCTTTCTACATAGCTGTATGCCACGGGGGTATGCAGATTGTAGGTCTCGCTGACCTCGGCGTTCTTCACATTGACCTTGACGATGCCGAAACCGGTGGAGAGATAGGCGTAGACGCCGTCGATACATACGTGGTTGATGGTCTTGTCCTCGGTCATGCTCTTGCGGTAGTAGTCGGGCAGATTGGTGATGTCGTCGTTGTTGCGCCCGCTCATCAGGTCGATGTTCTGGTTGCTGTAGACGATAACCAGCCTTGCTGCCTGCTGGCACCAGGCGATGTGGCTGATGGCGCAGTCGCTCAGTCCGTTGCACTTGTCAAAGGTGCGCACCTCGCCGTCGGCGGTATTGTAGGTGAAGAGATTGCCCGAGGCAAGCACATAGAGTCTCTTGCCGCCCTGCTCTATCTGGGTGATGTCGTGATAGGCCATATATGCCTTCCACAGACTGTTGTCGGCATGGGCGAAGACTGCCGCGATGGCAAGGAGCATGGTGAGGATATAGCGTTTCATAACCGAGAGTGTCGAGGGTGAGTTACTGTTTGAGATAATCGGCGAGTTTGGCCACGGCTCTGGCGCGGTGTGATATGCGGTTCTTGACCTCGTCGCCCAGGGCGGCAAAGCTCTCGTCGTAGCCTTCGGGGACGAAGATGGGGTCGTAGCCGAAACCGCTGCTGCCCTGCTTCTCCTTGGCGATGGTGCCGCGCACGATGCCTTCGAAGAGGGTGTAGTCGGCTATGTCGCTCTTGCGGGCCAGACAGATGACGGTGCGGAACTGCGCCCTGCGGTCGTCTTTGTCCTTGAGTCGGGCGAGCAGCTTCTGCATGTTGGCCTCTGAGTCGTGGTCGGTGCCGTTGGCATAGCGCGCCGAGTGTACGCCGGGTTCGCCGCCGAGGGCAGTGACCTCCAGACCAGTATCGTCGGCAAAGCAGTCGTAGCCGTAGTGCTCGGCTATGTAGCGTGCCTTCTGGATGGCGTTGCCCTCCAGGGTATTGGCGGTCTCGGGTATGTCTACGTGGCAATCGATGTCCCGGAGCGACAGTACCTTGAACCTGTCGCCGAGGATGGCACGTATCTCGTCGAGCTTGTGTGAGTTGTTGGTGGCAAAGACTATCGCCCTGCCCTGCTGCTCCACCTCGGCAGCGCTGTGGGCGGTGTGTGATGATGGGTTCATATCATTCATTTTCTTGTTGCTGCTGTTGCAGTTCTTGCTGGTGCTGTTGTATTATCTTGTTGCTGCTGTTGCAGTTCTTGCTCGTGTTCCTTATTCTTCTTGATCTTGACTTTGATGGGGTCAAAGCCCTCGCCATAGACACCGATGACGCTGCTCTGGCTGACGAAGGCGCGTGGGTCTATCATCTTGATGAGTCGGAAGATGAGCACACTCTCGCGCTTCTTGGCCAGGAGACAGATGACCTTCATCTCCTTGCCCGTATACCATCCGTGACCGTCGAGGATGGTCAGCGTGTGGTCGGTCTTGCGCGTGATGGCTTCGGCTATCTTCTTGTAGTCCTTGGAGAAAATCATAAACTGTACCGACTGGCGCTGTACGTTCATCACGTAGTCTATCATCGTACACTCGATGACCATCGTGCATAGACCGAAGACCACCATCTGGCATCGCTGTGGAAACTCACCAAAGGTATCGATGGCAAGACAGCTGCTGATGATGACGAGGTCGACCATGATGAGTCCCTTGCCGAGCGAGACATTGAAGTGCTTGTTGACTACAGCGGCAATGATGTCGGTGCCGCCGGTGCTGCCGTTGTTCAGGAAGACTATGGCAAGTGCCGTACCGGTGAGCATACAGCCGATGATGAGCGACATGAAATCGTTGCCTTCGCCCATGAGCTTGTAGAACGTGCCGTCGGGCTGTTCCACTACCTTCTGAGCCAGGTCGAGCATCACGGTTATCACCACCGTGGCATAGATGGTCTTGGTGAGAAACTTGATGCCCAGCTCCTTCAGTGCCGCCACGATGAGCAGGGCGTTGATGATGAAGAATGTCCACTGCACAGGGAACTTGGTGGCATAGAAGATGATGGCTCCGATACCCGCGATGCCTCCGGTCACGATTTGATAGGGAAGCAGGAATACGGTGAAACCGAAGGTGTAGAGCATGAGTCCGAGGGTGATGTTGAAGTAGTCCTTCGTCTCCTGCCAGATCATATTACGGTCGATTGTCATAGGAGTTATAGTTGCATTGTTGTTTACTGTTTGTCTCTAAGCAAAAGAAGTCGTCGTCTTGCACACGCCGGGTTGTGGTGTGTGCAAGCGGCAACTTCCTCTGATGTAGTATTCTTGGTGTGCGTTGCCGCCCGATTACTTCACGACGACATTCACAATCTTCTTGGGCACTACGATTACCTTCACCACCTGCTTGCCGTCGATATACTTCTGGCTCAGCTCGTCGGCGAGCACTGCCTGCTGTATGGCGTCGTTGGTGGCATCGGCGGCAAACTTCTTCTGGAAGCGGGCCTTGCCGTTGAAGGAGATGGTGAGCTGCACCTCGCTCTCTACCAGGTATTGCTCGTTGCATACGGGCCACTGGGCGTCGCATACGCTGCCCTTCATGTTGAGCCGGCTCCACAGTTCTTCGGCGATATGGGGCGCGAAGGGAGCGATGAGCACGGTCAGGATGGTGAGCAGCTCGCGGTTGTAGCACTTCTGCTGTCCCAGCTCGTTGACGCAAATCATAAAGGCAGAGATGGCAGTGTTGTATGAGAAGTTTTCGATGTCGGCGGTCACCTTCTTGATGAGCTTGTGCACACTCTTAAGGCTCTCTTTTGAGGGCTCGTCGTCGTTGACGCGGAACTCGTCGGTGCGGGGGTCGAAGTAGAGGTTCCACAGCTTCTTGAGGAAGCGGTGGCAGCCGTCGATACCATTGGTATCCCAAGGCTTGCTCTGCTCTACAGGGCCGAGGAACATCTCGTAGAGACGCAGCGTGTCGGCACCGTACTGCTCGACGATCATGTCGGGGTTGACCACATTGAACATGGACTTCGACATCTTCTCTATGGCCCATCCGCAGACGTACTTGCCGTCTTCGAGCACAAACTCGGCGTTGGCAAACTCGGGGCGCCATGCCTTGAAGGCTTCGGTGTCGAGCACGTCGCCATGCACGATGTTGACATCGACGTGGATAGGTGTGACGTCATACTGGTCCTTCAGGCCGAGCGACACAAAGCGCGGAGCGGCACTGTGGTCGTCGTTGTTGATGCGGTATACGAAGTTGGAGCGACCCTGTATCATACCCTGGTTGATGAGTTTCTGATAGGGCTCTTCCTTGCAGGTCACATTGTAGTCGTGCAGGAACTTGTTCCAGAAGCGCGAGTAGATGAGGTGGCCTGTGGCGTGCTCGGTACCACCCACATAGAGGTCCACATTCTGCCAGTAGTCGTTGGCTTCACGGCTTACCAGCTCGTGGTCGTTGTGGGGATCCATGTAGCGCAGATAGTAGGCGCTCGAACCGGCAAATCCGGGCATGGTGTAGAGCTCGATGGGAAATACGGTCTTGCCATCGATGAGCTCCTTGTCTACCACCTGGTTGTTCTGGGTGTCCCAAGCCCATTTTCTGGCGCGTCCCAATGGAGGCTCGCCGCTCTCGGTGGGCTCGTACTTGTCTATCTCGGGCAGCTCGATGGGCAGATACTGCTCGGGTATCATGTAGGGCATGTCGTCCTTATAGTACACGGGGAAGGGTTCGCCCCAGTAGCGCTGGCGAGAGAAGATGGCGTCGCGCAGACGGTAGTTGACCTTGACGCGGCCCAGTCCCTTTTCGGTCACATAGCGCTTGGTGGCAGCGATGGCCTCCTTGACAGTGAGTCCGTTGAGCGAGAACTCGGTCTGCTTGCCCTCTACGGGCGAGTTGCACACGATGCCCTCCTTGGCGTCGTAGCTCTGCTCGCTCACGTCGGCACCCTCTATCAGCGGGATGATGGGCAGCGAGAAGTGCTTGGCAAAGGCGTAGTCGCGAGAGTCGTGGGCGGGAACTGCCATGATGGCGCCGGTGCCATAGCCCGCCAGCACATACTCAGAAACCCAGATGGGCAGAGCGTCGCCTGTCAATGGGTTGATGGCATACGAACCGGTAAACACGCCAGTGACCTTGCGGTCTGACATACGCTCCAGTTCGGTGCGCTTCTTCACATAGGCGAGATACTCCTCGACCTCGGCCTGCTGCTCGGGGGTGGTCACTTGGGCCACATATTCGCTCTCGGGAGCAAGCACCATAAAGGTGACGCCAAACATGGTGTCGGCACGGGTGGTGAAGATGGTGAAGCGTACATTGCTGTCCTTGACGCTGAACTGGACTTCGGTTCCTTCCGAACGGCCTATCCAGTTGCGCTGCGTTTCCTTCATCGAGTCGGTCCAGTCTACAGTCTCCAGACCGTCGAGCAGACGCTGGGCGTAGGCCGACACGCGCAGACACCACTGGCGCATCTTCTTCTGTACCACGGGATAGCCGCCGCGCACGCTCACACCCTCTACCACCTCGTCGTTGGCCAGCACGGTGCCCAGTCCGGCACACCAGTTGACCATAGTCTCGCCCAGGTAGGCTATGCGGTAGTTCATGAGCGTCTTCTGCTGCTCGTGCTCGTTCATGCTCTTCCAGTCGCGGGCAGAGAAGACAAGCTCTTCAGAGCAGGCCACATCCATGCCCAGTGTGCCGTTGTCCTCGAAGTGCTCGATGAGCTTGCTGATGGGCTGGGCCTTCTGCAGGGTGTTGGAGTAGTAAGAGTTGAACATCTTCTCAAAGGCCCACTGGGTCCAGTGGTAATATCCGGGGTCGCAGGTGCGCACCTCGCGGTCCCAGTCGAAGCAGAAACCTATCTTGTCGAGCTGCTGGCGGTAGCGGGCAATATTGTTGACGGTCGTGATGGCAGGATGCTGACCCGTCTGGATGGCATACTGCTCGGCGGGCAGACCATAGGCGTCGTAGCCCATAGGGTTGAGCACGTTGAAGCCCTGCAGACGCTTGTAGCGGGCAAAAATGTCGGAGGCGATATAGCCCAAGGGATGACCCACGTGGAGTCCGGCGCCCGAGGGATAGGGGAACATGTTGAGTACATAGAACTTCTTGCGGTTCTCGTCCTCAGTTACCTTGTAGGTGTTCATCTCCACCCAGTTTTTCTGCCACTTCTGCTCTATTTCTCTGAAGTTATATTCCATGTCGTTATCCAGTTTGTGTTACTTGTTCAGTTTCCAGGTCACACCGTCTTTGGTGTCTTTGATTTCAAAACCGTCGGCGGCAAGCTCGTCGCGTATTTTGTCGCTCGTGGCCCAGTCCTTATCGGCCTTGGCCTTGGCGCGCAGCTCGAGCACCATGTCGACCACCTTGCCATAGGCTTCCTCGCGGGCATCGTTGTTCATACCCTTCTCGCTCTTCAGACCCAGCAGGTCGAAGGCAAACAGCTGCATCGTAGACGAGAGCTCGGCGAGGTCGTCGGCAGAGATGGTAGCCTTGTGGTCGATGAGGGTATTGATGACGTGGCAAGCCTCGAAGAGATAGCTTATCACGAGGGGAGTCATGAAGTCGTCGTTCATGGCGTCGTAGCACTTCTGGCGCAGCGCAGCCACAAACTTGTGGGTCTCGGCGTCGCTCTCCTTGCCAGCCTGGATGCGCTCCATATCGGTAATGCCGTTGATGAGTCGCTCCAGACCCTTCTCCGAAGCCTTCAGAGCCTCGTTGGAGAAGTCTACAGTGCCACGATAGTGGGCAGAGAGGATAAAGAAGCGGATGGTCATGGGCGAGTAGGCCTGGTCGAGCGAAGCGTGGTCGCCGGTGAAGAACTGCTCGAGGGTGATGAAGTTGCCCAGCGACTTGCCCATCTTCTGGCCATTGATGGTAATCATGTTGTTGTGCATCCAGTAGTGCACCATCTGGTCGCCCTGACTGGCCACAGCCTGGGCTATCTCACACTCGTGGTGGGGGAAGATGAGGTCCATGCCGCCACCGTGGATGTCGAAGTGGTCGCCCAGATACTTGCGGCCCATGGCGGTACACTCGCAGTGCCAGCCGGGGAAACCGTCGCTCCAGGGACTGGGCCAGCGCATGATATGCTCGGGCTGGGCCTTCTTCCACAGGGCAAAGTCCACCTGGTTGTGCTTCTCGTCGGTGCCGGCGAGGTCGCGCGAGTGGTTGATGACATCCTCCAGATTGCGGCCCGAGAGGATGCCGTATTTATGGTCTTTGTTGTATTTCTCTACATCGAAGTACACAGAGCCGTTGCTCACGTAGGCATAGCCGTTGTCAAGAATCTGCTGCACCAGCTGCTCCTGCTCGATGATATGGCCCGTGGCGTGGGGCTCGATCGAGGGGGGAAGCACGTTGAGCATATCCATAGCCTGGTGGTAGCGGTTGGTATAGTGCTGGGCTATCTCCATAGGCTCGAGCTGCTCCAGTCGGGCCTTCTTCTCTATCTTGTCGTCGCCCTCATCGGCGTCGTGCTCCAGATGGCCCACGTCGGTGATGTTGCGCACATAGCGCACCTTGTAGCCCAGATGCTTCAGGTATCTGAAGAGGATATCAAACGTGATGGCGGGGCGGGCGTGGCCCAGATGGGGGTCGCCATATACGGTGGGGCCGCACACATACATGCCCACGTTGGGGGCATGCAAAGGCTTGAAGGCCTCCTTCTTGCGCGTCAGCGTGTTATAAATCAATAATGTTTGTTCCATTTTAGCTAAAATATTGTTGACTGCAAAGTTACTGATAAATGCCGATAAATACGAATAAACTCCCCTATAATTTAATAAGGTGTACCGCATAAGCGCAATTCCCCTACCCCACAGCCGCCCTCATAGCCATCCCGCTGCGCACCACATCCCTCACGCCTGCCGTGCCCACCACTCCGCTGCGCACCACATATCTCCCGCTGCGCACCACATATCCCTCGCTGCGCATCCCCATCGTGCCCCTGTCGTGCCCATCCGCTCTGCTTGCCATGCTCTTCATTCAACTTACTGTGCCAATCATCCAGCTGCGCGCACCGACCCTGCCACTATCCATTCCATTCCCTCCACTATGCGCACTGACCGTACCTCCATCCATCCCATCCGTACCGCTGCTCGCACCGAACTTGTCCGTCGTTATGATATCAGTACCACTGCACATACCAACCATCCCCGTAGGTGTGCCCACCACTCCGCAGCGCACCCCATCCCTCACGCCTGCAGTGCCCACCACCCCGCTGCGCACCTCTTTAATCTTGTTTCCGCGCTTTATTTTCACTAATTAAGGGCATGATATCATCATAGCGAACACAGATATCCATATTTCGCGCCCCGATTTCCCCACCAAGCAGCTCTCCACCTCTCCCGAAACAAGGGAAAAAACGAAAAAAGTGGCGATAACGTGCGAAAAGGGTACTTTTTAGCTGCCTTTTCGCACACTATCGCCACTTTTTAGACCATTTCAGTCGTTGTCAAACATATCGTTCATATCCAGTTTCACCGTCATTTGGTCGCTGTAAGCTCCTTGCGTCATGCCAAACGTGGTTATCATAGTGGGTATAATCGACTTGTGGGTTTCGGTCTCTGCACGGAAAGTGTCGCGGCGGTGCATGATTCGCAGATATTCGTCCTTGTCCAGAGTGTATAGTGCCTCACTGTATTTGACTTCACACAGATTAATCATGCTGTCGGCCCTGTCGATGATGATATCTATCTGTGCTGCATCTTTACTCTTTCTGCTGCGCCATGAGTAGTATTCGGTGGCTACGCTTGCGATGCCCAGTGCCCTCTTTATCTGTGGTATATGGGCTTTGCATATACGCTCATAGGCGAGCCCGTACCATGTATTCACTTCGGGCGTGCCCACATGCTGGCTCCAGTAGTGCTGGTTGGTGTGGCCTTTGGTCACAAAAGTATTGTAGAAGATGGTGTAGAAGTCTGTGAGCTGATAGAGGGCCGAGTTGGTGTTGATCTTCTTCTCTCTGACATTGTTTTTGGAAATGAAGTCACAGTACACCAGGTCGTTGAGCATATCCCCTAACCTTCCGTTGTTGCTTTGCTTCAGTTCTTTGGCCATCTGAGCGCGCGTCATGCCCTGCGGATGCTTGGCGAGGATATTGATGATTTCCACATAGGGTGTGCTGTTGCGAAACAACGAGGCAAAGAGGCGTCTGTATTCTTTGGCCAGCTCTGCATTCTCCCCGAAGAAGAGTCTGTCGATGCCTATTGCCGGACTCTCGTTCTTCTCAAAGAGGCTCATGTAGTAAGGCACACCGCCCACAGCCATGTAAGCCTGCATGATGCTCAGTCGCTGCCATGGAAATCCATTGGTATGGAAGTATTCTTCGGTTTCGGCAAGGGTGAAGGGATGCAAGGGCATCTCATGGGTAATCCGGTCGTGCAGGCCGCCATGATTGTCTATCACATTGCGCACCATCCACGATGTGGCGCTGCCACATATAATCAGCATAATCTCTGATTGCCAGTTGGCCCAACTGTTCCAGAAATGCCCAAGGGCGTTTACAAAACCGGCTTTGGGCGTGTCGAGACACGGGAGTTCGTCGATAAATATCAGGCAGCGCCTTCCGGGCGTTATCTTCTCGGCAAGCAGCTGGCGCAGAGCCACAAAGGCATCCATCCAGTTGGTGTTCTTCCTTCCTTTATATCCATTCAACTTCATTGCAGCATGAAAAGCGGTCATCTGTTCGGCCTTGCTGCCTTCCAGCACGCCCGTCATGTCAAAGTCAAACTGTCCATTGAAGCGCTGACGGATAAGAAAAGTCTTTCCCACACGTCTTCTGCCATAGAGAGCCACAAACTCGGCTTTGCCCGAATGGTAGTATCTATCCAGCAGGGCAAGCTCCTTTTTTCTACCGATAATCTTGACTGTCGCCATATTACTCGTTTTAGGTTAAAACTATGTTTCTGACGGTGCTAAGTTACGTAAAAAAAACGAAAAAAGTGGCGATAGTGTGCGAAAAGGGTACTTTTTTGATGTCTTTTCGCACACTATCGCCACTTTTTTGCCATTTCCATCCTATTTTGGGCATATTCCCCACCCCCCTCCTTTAGCTTTGCGTTGAGCCGGGAAGCAGAGGGCTTGCGCCAGAGAAAGGTCGGGATAATTCGGGCTGACCATATCAACTCCGGGGGTGACAAAAGAGAAAAGGTGTATCTGCCTGATGGTTGCAGATACACCTCCAGTATCGATGAGAGATGACTCTTACTTCACAGTGACAAGATAGTAGTTTTTCTTGCCGCGCTGTACGAGGAGGTACTTGCCGTTGATGACCTAATGAGGGCAAATCAATAATATCCAGCATCAAATCATAGCTGTCTTTCATACCATGATAATTAATGTAATTGCACATATTTCTCCTAAAAAAACCTCCAAAAATGTTATGTTTCTATCTAAAAGACAAGAAATCGTTATTGGAAAGTTTTTTTCTCGACTTAATGCTTGCACAATTCATATTATCTTTCTATATTTGCAGTGCTAGAACCCGCCAAGCCTCTCAACGATGCTCAAATGTGCGGGTCGTTTTTTTATTAACCATATGTCAAATACTATACCGTTCACCAAGGGCTATTCATCGCCACATGACCTCGTCTCGTTGCTGCAATCAAGAGGTCTTTCCATTTCCGACACATCGAAGGCGGAACATTACTTGGAGCATATCGGCTATTACCGACTCTCTGCTTATATGCATCCATTGCTCAAGATGCCGAAAGAGCGTCATATATATAAACCCGATGCGACATTCAGCAAGGTAATGATGTTGTATCGATTTGATAAAAAGCTGCGTCTATTATTGTTTAATGATCTTGAGAAGATTGAAATTGCTGTGCGTAGTGCGATAGTCAACATCGGTAGTTCAATGACAGGTGCCCCCTTCTGGATAACAGATTCCGCTAACTTTGTCAGCTCCCCAAAGTTTCAAAAGACAATAGATTTGATAGACCATGAGCTTCGCAAATCAAAAGAGGAATTCATTATCCATTTCAAGGAGACATATTCTGACCCATATCCACCAGCATGGATTGTTTCAGAAATACTTCCTTTCGGTATCATCACAAACATATACAGCAACATCAAGGATAAAAAGATAAAGAAAAGAATCTCTCAATCATTTGGGCTGCAAATAGCGCCATTTGAATCTTGGCTGACTATTGTGACACTGACAAGGAATGCATGTTGCCATCACTCGAGAGTTTGGAACAAGCACAATACTATCCGTCCAATGGTACCTAATAGGATGGTCTATCCTTGGATTACGCTTCAGACGGATTCGCTTCGCATCTACTATAATATATGTATCATTAAGTATTTCTTGGATGTCATATCTCCAAACAATGATATGCTTCAGAAGATGAAGACGTTATTTGCAGATTATCCAGAGGTAGATTTGAATGCACTTGGTTTCCCTCAAGGATGGGAAAATGAGCCACTCTGGAGATAACAATATTAGGATAAAGCCTGCTGTCTGTGATGTCTTCACCGTCAGTAGGCTTTATTTTTCATAGATTCGGCATTTACTCATCAAAAAAGCGTGGCTCGGAGACTCCGGACCACGCTTTGGGCTATCTATATTTATATTCTTACTTCACAGTGACAAGATAGTAGTTTTTCTTACCGCGCTGTACGAGGAGGTACTTGCCGTCGATGAGGTCGTCGGTGGTGATGACCTGGTCAAAGGCTGTGAGTTTCTCCTTGTTGAGCGATACGCCGCCACCCTGTACGAGCTTGCGCATCTCGCCCTTGCTGGCGAAAATCTTGACATCGTCGCGGGTGAAGAGCTCTACGGCGGGCTGACCCAGCTGGTCCTTGGCGAGGGTGAAGTGGGGCACTCCGGCGAAGACATCGAGCAGTGTGGCCTCGTCGAGCTTCTGCAGGTTCTCCTTGGTGGCTTTGCCGAAGAGGATGTTGCTGGCCTCGATAGCCATCTGCAGGTCTTCCTCTGAGTGTACCATTACGGTAACCTCTTCTGCCAGACGACGCTGCAGCACGCGGCGGCCTGGGTCCTGACGGTGCTCGTCGATGAGCGCCTCAATGGTCTCGCGGTCGAGCGAGGTGAATATCTTGATGTACTTCTCGGCTTCCTCGTCGCCCACGTTGAGCCAGAACTGGTAGAAGGCGTAAGGCGTGGTGCGGTTGCGGTCGAGCCAGATGTTGCCGCTCTCGGTCTTGCCAAACTTCTTGCCGTCGGCCTTGGTGATGAGCGGACAGGTGAGGCAGTAGGCTTCGGCTTCTGAGCCGAGGGTGCGACGTATGAGCTCGGTGCCTGTGGTCATGTTGCCCCACTGGTCGTTACCGCCGAGCTGGAGCTGCACTCCGTGTCTCTGGTAGAGGTAGAGGAAGTCGTAGCCTTGGAGCAGCTGGTAGGTGAACTCGGTGAATGAGAGTCCGTCGCGAGCCTCTCCGTTGAGTCGCTTCTGCACGCTGTCCTTGGCCATCATATAGTTTACGGTGATGTGCTTGCCCACTTCGCGTGCGAAGTCGAGGAAGGTGAAGTCCTTCATCCAGTCGTAGTTGTTGACCATCTCTGCCTTGTTGGGCTCGTTGCCGTCGAAGTCGAGGAATTTGGATACCTGCTTCTTGATGCACTCCTGGTTGTGGTAGAGGGTGTCGGCGTCGAGCAGATTGCGCTCCTGGCTCTTGCCCGATGGGTCTCCAATCATACCCGTGGCACCTCCCACGAGCAGGTAGGGCTTGTGGCCGCAGCGCTGCAAGTGTCGCAGCATCATGATGCCACAGAGGTGGCCTATATGGAGTGAGTCGGCGGTGGGGTCGGTGCCCAGGTATGCCGATACCATCTGCTTCTGCAGAAACTCTTCGGTACCTGGCATTATCTGCGCCAGCATACCGCGCCATTTCAGTTCTTCTACAAAGTTTTTCATTCTGTTTATGTTTTTGTTCGTTGTTTCTGTCTTGGTCTCTAAGGCACGGGGTCGTAGCCCGAACCGCCCCAGGGATGGCATCTCAGTATGCGACGCACGGCGAGCCAGAGTCCGCGTATGGGCCCGTGCTTGACGATGGCTTGTCGCGCATATTCAGAGCATGTGGGGGTAAATCGGCATGATGCCGGAGTGAATGGGGTGATACATTTCTGGTAGAAAAGTATGGGTAAAAGCAGGAGCCATGTCAGCGCCTTTACCATCCAGCAGCCTATAGACTTGAGGGTGTTCATAGACATTCGCTGATACGGGTCAGGAGTCTGACCATACGGTTTTCTACCTCAGAGGAAGGGAATTTCTCGTCGGTGAGCCACACGAAGGCCATGGCTACGGCGTCGTGGTCGTCGGTGAGGTTCTGGGTAATAATCGACTTGTTGCGTCGGAAAGCCTCGCGCACCTGTCTCTTCACCCTGTTGCGGTCTACGGCATGCTTGAAGTAGCGCTTTGGAACGCTCACGAGCATCGCGGCACGGGGCTGGTCGTCGACGATGGTGCGCTTCATAAACACAACTCTCAGCGGAAACGCCGTCATCGAACGTCCGTTTCCTGTAAAGAGCTCGTTTATCAGCTTCTTGCTGCATATACGCTCTTCCTTGGATAGCGTGAATCTTTCAGCAGCCGACATGGGTATGGTTGTGCTTATTTGCTGTTGCTGAGATATGCCTTGAGGGCGCTGGTCATTGACGGATGTTCCTTGCTGGGGGCTGCCAGATCGAGGCGCAGACCCTCATCGGTGATGGTCTTGGCGGTGGCAGGACCGAAGGCGGCTATCTTGATGTCGCCCTGCTCGAAGTCGGGGAAATTGCTCTTGAGCGCCTTGACGCCGGTAGGACTGAAGAACACCAGCATGTCGAAGTCAAACTTCTTCTTCTCCTCCTCGCTGAAGTCGTTGCTCACGGTGCGATACATCACACACTCCTGGTGGTGCAGCTTCTTCTCGTTGAGCATCTTCTCGACGTCGTCGTTGTGTACGTCGCTCATCGGCACGAGATACTTCTCGGTCTTGTGCTTTACCATGAGAGGGATGAGGTCCTTGATTTTACCAGTATTGGTGAAGAATACCTTGCGCTTGCGATACTGCACATATTTCTGTATGTACAGGGCTATAGTCTCGAGCACGCAGAAGTACTTCATGTCCTCGGGGATGGTGATGCGCATCTCCTTGGCCAGCTTGAAATAGTTGTCTATGGCATGGCGCGAGGTGAAGACCACAGCTGTATAATCGAGAAGGTTTATTTTCTGCTGACGAAACTCTTTTGCGGTTAATCCCTCAACCTTGAAGAATGGGCGAAAGACACACTCTACTCCATAGTCTTTCTCTATGTCGTAATAAGGGGATTTTTCACTGGATGGTTTTGGCTGTGAGATTAAAATTTTCTTCATTATTTTGTCCTAAAAATTTATTTTCAAATACCCGTTGATTATCGTCAGTCCTCCCCAAAGCATGAGTAGAGGTACTATTTCAAGGGCACAAAAGTACAAAAATATTTGGAAACTAAGGGAATTCTTACTGAAAAAAATGATAAACTGCTTGCAAAGAGTCAGTATTTTGGCAGATGCGATGGTCAAGCCTACATAAAAGAGCGTGAAATAGACGGGCATTTCAAAGAAAGTCTGCAGCATGACTACAGGGAATAACACCACGCCTTCGGTGGCTGCCACGAAGAGGTTGGACTTCTGAATCTGTAAATTTTCTTTACTACCGAAGAACGTCCAGTTGACCACCCACGACAGGGCGGTTTTGACCAGAAAATAGGCCATGATTACTGCCACATAAATGGCTATCACCTGATAGGTTTCTATCATGAATGTTTCGCCTATTCGGGTGCGGGTATAGAAGAAGAAGCTCAGTGCCAGCATCAGGCAGGTCTGTATCATCAGCGCCACCTGGAATCTTATCTCGCTGGAGGTCTCGGGGATGACGGTGGTGTTGTCGCTGTGATTGGTGTAGAAGAATTTCTTTACCTGGCGCATAAAGAAACCCTTGCTCTGGGTGAAGGCTACCATGATGAGTACGAATCCACCCAGGAGGATGCTCACGAAGAAGTCGTCGTTGGCGATGGTATAGGGCACAGGCGTGCCTGCCACTCCCAGTCGGCCTCCCCGCAGCTCGGGATGAAAAAGGGAATCCTTCGCGAAGAAGGATTCCTTATAATATTGTGGCAGACTGAATTTCTTGTAGCTCTTCCCCGCAGGCCAGCCAGGCAGATGGAGCGTGTCGGGACACTGGCTCCATGTGATTTTGCATGGCTTGATGTTGGCCCTGATGGCAGAGTCCATCTGGGCGGGCGTAGCCGTGCGCGGCAGCCAGCTCAGCACCTCGGCGGGGGTGAGCTCGTGATGGGCCGCGGGCTGCTGTGTGGCAGCCGTGTCCATCGTGTGGGTCAGCGTGTCAGTCTGCTGTTGCATCATTTCAGGTCGAACGCTTTACGGATGTTGTCCACGCTGTCGAGCTTTTCCCATGTGAAGAGCTCTACATCGATGGTACGTGTCTCGTGATAGTGGCTGGTGAAGGTCTTGGTCACCACCTCGTTCTTGCGACCCATGTGTCCGTAGGCTGCAGTCTCCAGATACATGGGCTGGCGCAGCTTGAACTTGCGCTCGATGGCCTTGGGGCGCAGGTCAAACATCTCCTTGATTTTGGCGGCAATCTCGCCGTCGCTCATAGCCACGTGGCTGCGTCCGTAGGTGTTTACATATACGCTCACGGGCTCTGCCACGCCGATGGCGTAAGCCAGCTGCACGAGCATCTCATCGGCCACTCCGGCAGCCACCATGTTCTTGGCGATGTAGCGGGCGGCATAGGCAGCCGAGCGGTCTACCTTGCTCGAGTCTTTGCCAGAGAATGCGCCACCGCCGTGGCCGCCCTTGCCACCATAGGTGTCGACGATAATCTTGCGGCCGGTAAGACCGGTGTCGCCGTGGGGACCTCCGATGACAAACTTGCCTGTGGGGTTGACGTAGTACTTGATGTCGTCGCCGAAGAGCGCCAGCACCTTCTCGCTGTGTATCTGGGCCTTGACGCGGGGCATGAGTATATGGAGTACATCTTCCTTGATGCGGGCCAGCATGCGGTCGTCGTCGTCGTCAAACTCGTCGTGCTGGGTGCTCACCACGATGGTGTCGATGCGCTGGGGCACGTTGTCGTCGCTGTATTCCACGGTGACCTGACTCTTGGAGTCGGGGCGCAGATAGGTCATCTCCTTGCCTTCCTTGCGTATGTCGGCGAGAGTGGTCATGATGAGGTGGGCCAGGTCGAGCGAAACGGGCATGTAGTTTTCGGTCTCGTTGCAAGCGTAGCCGAACATCATGCCCTGGTCGCCGGCACCCTGGTTGTCTTCCTCCTCACGGCTCACGCCGCGGTTGATGTCGGCGCTCTGCTCGTGGATGGCGCTCAGTATGCCGCATGAGTTGCCGTCAAACTGGTATTCGGCTTTGGTGTAGCCGATATTCTTGATGGTCTTGCGGGCGATGGCCTGCAGGTCGATGTAAGCCTCAGAGGTCACCTCGCCCATGATGACCACCTGTCCGGTGGTCACAAAGGTCTCGATGGCGCAGTGTGCCTTGTCGTCGTAAGCCAGGAACTGGTCGAGCAAAGCGTCTGATATCTGGTCGGAAACCTTGTCGGGATGTCCTTCGGATACCGACTCAGATGAAAATAGATATGACATGTCTTTTTTCTTTGTATTTAGTTTATTCCTTAAAGTCGGCAGGGAGCATAACCACCTCGATGCGGTTGCCCTGCTTTACAAATTCCTTCATGAAGTTGCAGATGTCCTCGGGCTTGATGCTCTTGAGCACATCGGCATAGCGTGTGTGCCATTCCACACCATACTTGTTGTAGGTGTTGATGGTGTTCATCCAGTAGCCATTGGTCTTGACGGCGAGTTCAAACTGCTTGCCCATCTGCTCCTTGACCTTGTTCAGCTTCTCGGCGTCGCAGGTCTTGGTCAGAGCCTCTACCTCGCCCAGCAGGATGGTGCGGGCGGTGTCGGCCTTGGCGGGCTTCACGGGGCACTGAGCCATAATCTGTGCCAGGGTATAGCCGTCTTCTTCGTGGCTCTGTCCGCCGTAGGCACCTACAGAGTAGGCAGCGCTGGCTTCCTCGCGTATCTTCTCCAGATAAATCATGGAGAGCACCTGACCTACCACCTGGCTGTTGATGCTGTTTTCGAGTGTCCAGGGCATCTGGTCGTTGTACCACATGGTGACGTTCATGGCCTTGGGAGTCTCCATCTTGCGTGTGAAGTTGTTGACTACCTCGCCCTTGACCAGCTGGCCCAGACGGTGACCCTTCTTGGCCTTCTTCTTAGAGGGCAGCGAGCCGAGATACTGGCACACCAGCTGGCGCAGAGCCGCCTCGTCGAAGTTGCCCACGAAGGTGAAGGTGAAGTTGCCTGTGTTGGCGGTCATCTCTTTGGCTATCTGCAGGATGCGGTCATAGTTCACGTGCTGCAGGTCGCTCTCCTTGACGGCGCGATGGCGTGGGTTGTGGCCATAGAGTGTGGCGGTGAGCGAGTCAGAGTATGCCGACATGGGGTCCGAGGCGCGGTTCTTGAGCGTCAGAGCCATGGTGGTCATCAGGTTCTGGTATGCGTCCTGGTCCTTGTTGATGTGGGTGAGATAGAGGTATGTGAGCTGCAGCATGGTCTCCACGTCCTGAGGTGTGGAGCTGCCGTTCACGTTGACCGAGGTCTGTCCCAGACTCAGGTCAGCATTGGCTATCTTGCCTGCCAGAGCCTTGTCGAGCTCGGTACTGCTGAAGTTGCCCAGTCCGCTTACGCCGATGACCTCGTCGAAGAGCTGCAGATTGGCCCAGTCGTCCATGCCGTAGAGCGAGCTGCCGCCTGCACATTCACCGGTCATGCGTACCTCGTCCTTCTTGTAGTCGGTCTTCTTCAGCACCACCTTGATGCCGTTGCTCAGAGTGAGCTCCTTGAAGCCCAGAGTCTTGTTTTCGGTCTCTTTCTTTATCTTTCCTGCCTTGGGGAGCTTCTGGATGAGAGGCTCGTTCTTCACGTTGTCCACGTAGGCAGTCACTTCAGCCTTGCGGGCAGCCTCGACGGCGGCGAGCAGAGACTCCTGGGTGGGATAGGCAGCGCCTTCCTTTTCCACGTTGAAGTTCATGATGACCATATTGCTGTCGTTCATGGTGATATACTCCTTGAACATGGCGTTGATCATGTCTACGTTGAGTGTGGGCAGCACCTGTTTCATCACCGCATAGCTGAAGTCGATAGAGGGCAGACAGTCGTTGTTGAGGAAGTTGCCCAGTATCTGGTTGAAGAGTTGGGTGTTGGTGCGCTTGTCGCGGTTGGTATACTGCTTTTCGAGCATGCTCAGCGCGTCTTTGCGTGCGCGGTCAAACTCGGAGGCTGTAAATCCGAACTCTGCCACGCGTCGTGCCTCTACGAGAGCGGCTGTCAGAGCGGCTTCTGTCTGTCCCTCCTTGGGAATGATGCCAATGGTGAAGGCGTCCTTGGTCTTGGCAAAGATGTAGTTGCCATCGTTGCCCGAAGCGGCTACGTAGGGGCAGTCAGCCTTCTGCACCGCCTCGTTGTAGCGGGTTGCCAGCATAGCCTCTCCCAGTGCCTGGGCCTCGCGGCTTATCATGTACATGAGTGTAGAGCGCAGACTGTCGGGGGTGGCGTCGTGCTTGAACATCACCTGGACCACGTTGCTGTTCTGTTCCTTGTCCTTGTCTATCACTACGATTGGTTTCGCGTTGTCGGGCACGGGCTCCTCTGTCACCTTACCGGCTTCGGGGCTGGCCTGGATGCCGCTGAAGAGCTTCTTGATGAGTGCTTCGGTGTGGGCCACATCCACGTCGCCCACCACGATGATGCCCTGGTTCTCGGGGTTGTACCACTTCTCATAGTAGTCGCGCAGCTCCTGATACTTGAAATTGTCTATCACGCTCATCAGACCGATGGGCATGCGCTGGCCATACTTGCTGCCAGGATAGAGGGCTGGCAGGGCGCGCTCAAACATGCGCTGCGAAGCGCTCGAGCGCAGTCGCCACTCCTCGTGTATCACTCCGCGCTCCTTGTCTATCTCCTTGGGAGCCAGAGTCAGGGCGTTGGCCCAGTCGTAGAGTATCAGCATGCACGAGTCGAGTGCAGACTGGCGCGCGGTGGGCACGTTGTCGATGTTGTACACCGTCTGGTCAATGCTGGTATAGGCGTTGAGGTCGGCTCCAAATCTTACACCCAGAGTCTCCAGATAGCGTATCAGTCCATTGTCGGGGAAGTGCTCGGTGCCATTGAAGCACATGTGCTCGAGGAAGTGGGCCAGACCGCGCTGGCTCTCATTTTCCTGCAGCGAGCCTACCTTCTGGGCGATGTAGAAGTTGGCGCGATGTTCGGGCCATCCGTTGTGGCGGATGTAGTAAGTCAGACCGTTATCCAGCTTACCCATGCGTACTGCGGTATCCATAGGTACCGTCATGTTCATTTGGGCTTGCGCCATTACTACTGTCAAGAGTAGCAGCGCCAGCGTAAGAGACTTTTTCATCATAGTCGTGTTATTGTTATAATTACGTGTTATCTATATAAATAATGTGCAAAGTTACGTATTATTTCCGACACGAGGCTTATCCCGAGGTTAAAATCTCTTGTAAAAGAGAGAAATTAGCCTTTCCCGCCATCACTTCAGCCACTCTCGGGGCGCAGCTCGCCCGGCGCCCTACCCTCTCCACGACCGCTGCGATGACTTCCGGCGGTCGTGGAGAGCCATTAGCATCAGTGGGATGGACCTCGGCTGGCTCGTGCCTTCCGATACGTGGTCACGTGCCTTATGATACGCGGTCACGTAACTTACGATACGAACCCTCGTGACTATTGATACGAGCCAGCAAGGGCGGTCACGGTGTGGTTGTAGCTGTCTTCCTGTGCGCTTGGGTTAGACTGTGGGCTGACGAGGATGGTCGGGGGATGGCGTATAAAGAAACATAAGTTTTTCCTTTGCATTGTTTTCACCTTGCACTACCTCTACGGCTTTCGCCGTGAAGGTAGGCGGCGGTTCGGAAATAAAAATAAAAGATTTTATTTTGTATTTCTCTCACCTTTTAGCCTACCTTTGAATAAGGTAGGCTGCGTCTCAACAATGCCAGTAAAAAACATTCGTTTTTCCTTTGCATTGTCTTCGACTTGCACTACCTCTACGGCTTTCGCCGTGAAGGTAGGCGGCGGTTCGGAAATAAAAATAAATGATTTTATTTTGTATTTCTCTCACCTTGCACTACCTTTGTACCATGAAAGAAATGATGTGTGTATGTGTGGGAAGCTGCTTCGGCGGCTGTCTGCGTTATCTCGTGGGCCGATGGATGGAGCTCTGGGTGCCGGCAGCGTCGTTTCCCTATGCCACATTGGCGGTCAATGTGGTGGGGTGCTTCCTGATAGGCGTGTTGGCGGCGATGGCCAATGTCGGCGGAATATCGCCTATGGCCAAGCTCCTGCTGGTGACGGGGTTCTGTGGAGCCTTCACCACCTTCTCTACATTCATGAACGACAACCTGCTGATGGCCCGCGACGGACAGATGCTGGCGGCGCTGCTCTACACCGTGCTGAGCATGGTGCTGGGCATGGCGGCGGTGGTGGCTGGCTATCAGGTAGTAAAATAATGATCTATAACGCGCCCCAGGGCGACAACAACCGACAGGTATGAACCAAATCTGCTGCATAGGACATATCACTCACGACCGTATCATCACTCCTCAGCGTACTGTGGAGATGGCTGGAGGTACGGCACTTTACTTCTCATGGGCGCTCCACGCCATAGACCCTACATTCGACTTCAGTCTGGTCACCAAGGTGGGCGACGAGTCGATGGACGAGGTACGGAGGCTCCGCGAGGCTGGTGTCGATGTGACCCGATACGGCTGCCCCCACTCCGTGTTCTTCGAGAATGTCTACGGCTCCAACCTCGACGACCGCCGGCAGCGCGTGCTCGCCAAGGCAGAGCCATTCACCATCGACGAGCTGATGCACACCTCTGCCCGTGTCTATCATCTCGGCACGCTGCTTCCCGATGATTTCTCGCTCGACACCATTGCCTGGCTCCGCCAACGTGGCATCGTGTCTATCGACGTCCAGGGCTATCTGCGCCAGGTGGTGGGCGAGGACGTGGTGCCCATAGACTGGGACCAGAGCCGCTCGCTGCTTTCTCAGGTCGATGTGGTGAAGCTCAACGAGATGGAGATGCAGGTGGTGACGGGCATGACAGATGCCCACGAGGCGGCCCGGTTTATCGCATCGATGGGCGTGAGCGAGGTGGTGCTCACCTTTGGCAGCATGGGCTCTATGATTTATGCCGGCGGCAGCTTCTACGATGTTCCGGCTTACGCTCCACGAGAGGTGGTCGATGTCACGGGCTGTGGCGACACCTACTCGGCGGGTTATCTCTATGGTCGCTCTATGGGCATGGATTATGGCGAGGCGGGCCGGTTGGCTGCCGCCATGTGCACACTCAAGATAGAGCGTGCCGGAGTCTTCACGGGCAGTCGTGAAGATGTAGACAGAATATTGCAGGGTTAGCCGCGCAACAGCCGTCCGATGATGCGGCTCACCTCATCGGCGGTGATTTTTCGGATATGCTTGTTCTCTATTTCCATCAGTTCGTCGCCCAGTTGTGCGGCGAGCTCCAGGTCGTGTGTGCTCATGAGTATGGTCTTGCCCTCGTCGTGGGCGAGTCGGGCGAGGGTCTTCATCACGGCCACCTTGCTGGGATAATCGAGAAAGGCGGTGGGCTCGTCGAGCACGATGACGGGCGTATGCTGTGCCAGGGCTTTGGCTATCATCACCTTCTGGAGCTCGCCGTCGCTCAGCTGGCCCATGCGTCGGGTAGCGAGCGGGGCTATGCCTACCGTCTGCATTGCCTCGCTGACGAGGCGGCGGTCGTCATCGCTCAGCCTGCCCCAGAACCCGGTGTAGGGGGCTCGGCCCATGCCCACCATCTCTGCGGCGGTGAGCGAGGGGGTGAGCGGACGGTCGGTGAGCACCACGCTCACGAGGTGTGCCACCTCGGCGGCGCTCATGGTGGTGATGTCGCTGCCCGAGATGGTCACCGTGCCCTCTATGGGTGGCTGAAATCCGCACAGCGTGCGCAGGAGGGTCGACTTGCCTGCACCATTGGGACCGAGCAGACATACCAGACGGCCACAGGGCAGCGAGAGGCTGATGTCCTCGACTACTCTGTGGCCGCGATATCCTACGGTGAGACGGTTGGTCGTGATGGCTGTCATGGCGGGGGTCACTTCCGGTGGCGTATGTCGCGCTCGGCGTTTCTCGACTCTATCACCTTGGCGATGGTGATAAACCGATAATAGGCGTCGAGCGACGCATTGATGAAACCGGGCACGCCTTTGCATATCTGTCCTTTGAAGAAATAGGCCTTGACGAAGCGGAACAGGGGGTCAAAGACCAGCTTGAAGGCGCCATAGTGCTTGCCGCGCTTCTTCTCGACCTCGTTGTCGGTATACTCATTGGTCTTGTAGACTCGTGTGCGTATCGAGTCGTCGGCCAGATGTATCAACGCCAGTTCGCGGCGACGCCTCGGGATATACTCTATGCGGCCCTGGACGGTGGGGAATGTGTGTACATAAGGCGGCCAGACGGTTCCCTCGCGGATGAAGAAGCGCAACTGGTAGTCGGGATAGGCAAAGAGGCGGTGCATGAAGTATCCCTTTCGCGGTATATACAGTCCTTGCGGGCAGTCGGGTTGGCTGATGCGCTGGTAGAGATAGTCGCGCAACTCGGCGGTAATAATCTCGTCGGCATCGACGACCAGCACCCAAGGGTATAGAGCTGACTGTATGGCAAAGGTTCGGGCTGGTTCGGCACTCTTATGGTCAGCTTTAGGGAATGTAACCACGCGTGCTCCCAGTCTCTCGGCTATGGCCACGGTGTCGTCGGTGCTCTCCATGTCGCACACCAGCACCTCGTCAAATCCCTCTGCGGCTCGGATGACCTCTTCGAGCATGGCGGCGGCGTTGTAGGTGTTGATGACCACCGAAATCTTGTGTTCGTTATTCTCCATGACGTGCTGTGTTATTTTCGGGTGATACGGCGCCACAGTTTCTGCAGTTTCTCCTTGACCGAGGGATGCCAGCTGTGGGCGCAGTAGTGTATGCAGTAAGATGCGGGGGTGACCTCGTGGCGGTTGCCGGCGAATATCTCTGAGCGGTAGATCATGATGTTGTCGCTGAGCTGCTGGTCGCGGTCGGCATAGATAAATCCGTATTTCTCGGCGACACGGGCATAGATCTGCGGCGATACCACGTCGGTGGCGAGGGTACCGTCGGGCTTGATGAATGGCTTGTCCTTATACCAGTCGAGCACATCCTTGATGAAGGGAGAGCCTGGCTCGGCGCCCATCACGGCTGCCTGTATCTGGATACCCGACACAAATCCCTCCTTGATGCGTTTGCCCTCGCTGTCTATCATCGCCATCGCTCCATCGCGCTCTATCTGGATGGGGTGATACTCCAATGACGACATGAAAGAGTGGTTGAGCAGGTCGTCGAAGGGCTTCAGAACCAGCACATCGGAGTCAAGATAGATGCCACCCTCATGGTAGAGGGCGTACATGCGTATGTAGTCGGCGGCGAAGGCCCACTTGCGCTGGCGGATGGCCTCGCGCACATAGTCGGGAGCACCCTCGACATCAAAGTTCTGGGCGTTCCACAGCTTTATCTCGTAATCGGGCATCACCCGACGCCATGTCTTCATGCACCGTTTAATCTTGGCTGGGTACGGGTCGCCGCTCATCCAGCAGAAATGTATCTTCTTAGGTATCATAGTAATACAGTATGTGTCTATATATAAACTTGGTAATTACAAAGTTAAGCCAAATAATCAATTCCCACAAGCATTTTGATGCTTATTTTCATGAGAGTTGTCTTTATTCTCATTCCAGATTTCTTCAGCCAGGTATTTGTCACTGCGGCAGTGCAAATCGGCAACTCCATCTTCAAGGAGCGTCAGCATATCAGAGTCATAAAACATATCCATCGCCTCCTTCAGCGTGATGTCGTGCATCTCGCTTATCTCCTTGATGATTCGCGCATACTTGGCCTCAAGTATAGCATGAAAGGAATCGTCGTGTACGTTCATAATCGGATACTGCTTTTATAAGTAAGACATCTGTCAATAACGCTTGATGCATGATATACTTCCATTAGCCAATTACTCCTTTTTCTTTCATATAGTCAATCAGGTCTTCGACAAGGTAATCTTTGCCGAAGGTATGGAGGACGTCGTAACTTGGAATGATGTAACCGCTCAATATGCCAGAAGACTTCAGCCGATGATAGACTTCTTTGGGGCATAGGTTCAGCTTGCGCGAGAGGTTACCTATGCAGTAAGTGATAAAGTCTACGGTGTCGATATTCATACTCTTGCTGTTTATTTCCAGTTCCAAAGTTAAGCCATTATTTTCTATTAGCCAAGCAATTTCCATGATTATTTCGCTGCTTATGTTGTATTTATTGTGTAACTTTGTTCCTATATTTATTAATAATGTATATACGAATAACGTATTTAGTCTTGGCGGCGCTGGTGATGATGGCCTGCGAGAGGCCAGCCAACCCGGCAGCCGACAGTCAATTCACCGACGAGCTGCGGCTTGCCATCACACCTGTCAAGAACCAGGGGGCGAGCAGCGTGTGCTGGATGTATGCCATGCTCTCGACCATTGAGACCGACCGGCTCAGCCAGGGCGACTCCGTCAATCTCTCTGTGGCGTTCCCATTGCGCCGCTATATCGAGGAAGGGGCTGCCGAGGCCATGCTCGGTGGCAGGCGCCACGCCATCACGATGCGCGGCACAGCCTGTATGGCTCTGAGTCTGCTCGACACCTATGGCGCCGCGCCTTACGACAGCTATCCCGCCGAGGGAGTGAACTATGACGCCTTGGCACGTGGTGTCAACGCGATGGCACGCCGTTCACAGTCTCTCAGCCACTTGCGCCGGCAGGTGGGCGATATGCTCGACAGCCGTATGGGTGCTCTCCCCCAACGCGTCTATATGCTTCATGCCCAATACAGCTTCGGCGAGTTTGCCCGAAGCGTATATGCACAAGACTACCAGGCTCTCACCAGCTTCACCCATCATCCCTTCGGACGCAGGGTGGTGCTCGAGCTGCCCGACAACCACCGCCGCGACAGCTTCCTCAATGTGCCCCTCGACACGCTGATGCACGCCATAGACCGGGCACTCGACCAGGGCTACGCCGTGTGTTGGGAGGGCGACATCTCTGAGCCCGGTTTCTCCTTCAGCCGTGGTGTTGCCACCCTACCCCACTCTCCACGCTACGACCAGCAGTTGCGACAGCGCTGGTTTGAGCGCCGACAGACCACCGACGACCACTGCATGTGCATCATAGGCCGTGCCCACGACCGCCAGGGCCATCCCTACTACATCGCCAAGAACTCTTGGGGCACGGACAATCCGTTCGGAGGCATGATGTACATCTCCCGCGACTATATCAGAATGAAAACCATAGCAATAGTAATCAACAATGAAACTTGTCATATTCGACTTTGACGGCACCTTAGCCGACACCGAGACACTCATCACCCAGACGATGATGAAGACCATCGAGGCCATGCACCTCGAGCCCCGCAGCCGCGAGGAGATAAGGGCTATGATAGGGCTGCCGCTCAAGGAGACCTTCACGCGGCTTATTCCTATGACCGACGCCACCGGAGATGCCTGCGCCCAACTCTACCAGGAGATATTCGCACGCGACAACCAGCCCGGAGTGGTCCAGCTCTTCCCCCACGTGAGGGAGACGTTGCAGAAGCTCTATGACGCCGGACTCACGCTGACCATCGCCACCTCGCGCCAGCGCTTCTCGCTCATGGTCTTCCTCAGAGATATGCAGATAGAGCATCTCTTCAGCCACATCGTCACCGTCAACGATGTGGAGCATGCCAAGCCCGCACCCGACATGGTCGTCCAGACTATGGAGCGCATGGGAGCGACGCCCGACGAGACCATGATGGTGGGCGACGCCGTCTACGACATACAGATGGGAGTCAACGCCGGAGTACACACCACCGCCGTGACCTACGGCAACGGTTCGCGCGAGGAGATGGAGGCGTGCGGTGCGCAGCACGTCATCGACGACTTCGCCGACCTGTATCAAGTAATCGTATAAATGTAGCAAGATATGAGAAAACTCTTAGTTATCATCGCGCTGCTGTCGCTGACAGTGTGCGCAGAGGCGCAGAACGCGCGTCAGGAAATCAAGAAGAACCCCCGCGTATCGGCCAGTGGCTATCTGGCTTACCCCGGGCCGCAACACCGGCTTACCCCCGCGCCCAAGGGATACAAGCCTTTCTATCTGAGTCATTATGGACGCCACGGCTCGCGTTACCTTATCGGTACTGCCGACTACGACCGTGCCTATCTTACCCTCATGCGCGCCGACAGTCTGGGTCAGCTCACCGCCAAGGGACGTGAGGTGCTTGGCAAGGTGGCACAGATACGTCAGGAAGCCATGCACCGCGATGCCGAGCTCACCCAGCGCGGAGCCGAGCAGCACCGACAGATAGCCCGAAGGATGTGGGAGAGGTTCCCCGAGGTATTTGAGGGCAAGACCAATGTAGACGCCAAGAGCACCGTGGTGATACGCTGCATCCTGTCGATGGAGAACGCGCTGCAGGAACTCGTGAGACTCAATCCCCAGCTCAACATCACCCACGACGCCAGCCAGCACGACATGTACTACATGAACCAGGACGACAAGGTGCTCTACAAGCAGAAGATGGCGGGTGGCACCAAGGAGCTGCTCGACAGCTTCAAGCGCCGCCACCGTGACGACAGCCACATGCTGGGCCTCATCTTCCGCGACCCCAACTGGCTCGGCAAGGCTAAAGCTGACAAACTGGCCGACCGACTCTTCAAGCTGGCAAGCAATGTACAGAGTACCGAGCTGCGCCACCAACTCTCGCTCTACGACATCTTCACCGACGAGGAACTCTACCAGCACTGGCTCTGCAACAATGCCTTCTGGTATCTCACCTATGGCCCCAGCACCATCAATGGCGGCAACCAGCCCTTCTCTCAGCGCAATCTGCTCCACAAGATTATATCCCAGGCCGACAGCTGCATAGCTCTGCCCCACCCCGGTGCCACGCTGCGCTACGGCCACGACACGATGGTGATGCCGCTGGTATGTCTGCTCGACCTCAATGGCTACGGACGACCCGTGAGCGACATCGAGCAGCTGCCCGCAGTGGGATGGTGCGACTACCGCATATTCCCCATGGCATGCAATGTGCAGTGGATATTCTACCGACGCTCTGTAGACGACAAGGACGTGCTGGTCAAGATACTGCTCAATGAAGACGAGGCGCGCCTGCCTATCTCTACCGACTGCGCACCTTATTACCACTGGAGCGATGTGCGCCGCTACTATCTCGACAAGCTCGCTTCCTACAAGCCGCAGCCACTGCGGAAGTAACCCCCGACCCCACCCCGATAACGCCAATCGCCGCCATGTCTCTGCTGACATGGCGGCGATTGCTGTCTATGGCCCCGGCCTACTGCGCCGTGGGCTTGGCGGTCCACGCCGTGGGACTTACGCCCGTCACCGTGCGGAACACCTTGGCAAAGTGTGAGTAGTCGGTGAAGCCGCATGCCAGCGCCACGCTCTTGAGCGGCATCTCGGGCTTGGCAGCCATGATGGTCTTGGCGCAGTTGATGCGCGTGATGCGTATGAGTGCCGCCGGCGACTGGTTGATGAGCCCCGTCACCTTGCGGTGCAGCTGTCGGGCGGTGATGTTGAGGTCGTCGGCCACCATGGTCACGGTGATGTCTTCGCCCTTGTTGATATGGGCCACTATGACCTGCTCCACGCGGGCGAGGAAGTGGTCTTCGATGGTGTCGTCGGTCACGGGAGCCTGGGTGATGGTCTGCGCATACTTGTCTCTGAGCATGATGCGCTGTTCGAGCAGCTTGGCCACGCGGGTAAGCAGCTCTTCGGTGTTGAAGGGCTTGACCAGATAGGCGTCGGCACCTGCCTTGATACCCTCGATGCGGTCTTGCTCGGTCACGCGGGCAGTCACCATGATGATGGGTATGTGGGCGGTGAGGTCGTTGGCGCGTATGGCGCGCGCGAGGGCCATGCCGTCCATGTTGGGCATCATTACGTCGGTGATTACGAGGTCGGGAATTATCTCTCCGGCGCGCTTGAGTGCCTCGACGCCGTCGCGCGCAGCCACCACTTCATAGAAGGGCTCGAGCTGGGTGCAGAGCAGATCGGCCACATCGGCATTGTCTTCGGCCACCACGATGATGGGCTTGCCCGAGTTGCCTATCTCGGTCTCGGTCACCGGGTCGGCAGAGCGGTTCTGTATCGGCATGACGATGTGGAACGTGGTGCCCTTGCCCACCTGGCTCTCGGCGGTGATGGTACCGTTGAGGTGGGATATTATCTCTTGTGTCAGCGCCAGTCCTATGCCCGTTCCCTTGGCTTCGCCCATGTCGCCGGTGGTGTAGAACGGCTCGAAGATATGGGCGAGCTTGTCGCTGCTGATGCCATGACCCGTGTCGCTCACGTCGATGTGCAGCCGGTCGCCGCGCTGATAGAGATTGACGCTGATAGTGCCCCCGTTGGGTGTGAATTTCAGTGCATTCGACACCAGGTTGCTCATCACCTTGTTCACGTAATCGGGCACAAAGTCCATCTCGATGGCCTGGTCGTAATGATACTTGAGCGTCACGCCGCGGTTGGCGGCATAGTCTATATAGGTCTCGAGCAGCATGGCGACCTGGGCGCAGATGTTGCCGTGCTGCCAGTTGGGCTCGCCGATTACCGACTTGACCTTGCTGATGTCCAGCAGTTGGGTGACGAGCGTGAGCAGGCGGTTGCCCTGCCGCTCTATGGTCGACGCCTTGTCGCTGACCGACTGTGGCACCTCCGTGTTTTCCCTGATTTTGCGGCTCAGTCCGAGTATCACCGTCAGAGGCGTCCGGAACTCATGGGTAATGTTGGTAAAGAAGTCTTCGCGCAGCCTGCTGGCCTCTCTCATCATCTCCATGCTGCGGTGGCGCATGCGCTGCACGTAGAGCAGTGCGCTGATGACCGCCAGGAGCAGTATCACCGTGAGCCCGAAGAGCCATGCGCTCTGCTGGCGTATGCGCTTCTCGGTCTGCAGTTCGTTCTGCGCCATGTCGACCATCTTCTGCTGTCGCGTGCGCTCGATGTTGATGCCGATATTGTGTATGCGGTCCAGCTTCTCGTTGTCCAGGATGCTGTCCTGATAGGCGGTGGCGATGAGATGGTGGTCGAGCGCCTCGTGGTAGCGGCCCTGGCGCTGCATGAGCTGGAAGTAGAGATGGTGTACCTCGACGATATGCTCCCACGAGTTGATTTGGCGAGCCGTGGCGTCGGCCCTGTCGAGCAGCGCCAGTGCCTTGGCGTCCTCGTGGGTGTGATAATAGACCGAAGCCAGTGCCAGACGCGGTTCGAGAGCGTGCCAGAGGTCTTTCAGGTCGGTCATCATGCGGTCTGACTGTTCGTATTCGCGCAGCGCGAGGTCGTACTGCTGGCGTCTCTCATAGATATTGCCGAAGTAGAGGTGGCAGAGAGCCATGCCCAGCAGATTGCTGTCCTTCTTGTTGTAGAACATGGACTGGCGGTAGTAGTCCAGCGCCTTCTCGTCATCGCCGCGGGCACTGTAGATGGAGCCCAGATTGGCATAGTTGATGGCCTGGCCCGTGGCACTGCCCAGCTGGTGCTCGCCCTCGAGCGCCTGGCGGAACACGCTGTCGGCGTCGTCGTAGCTGTAGATAGAGAGGTAGATGTTGCCCAGTCCGTTGAGCGCCTTCACGCGGTTCTTGCGCATCTGGTAGGTAGTGTCGGACGACTCGTCGCAGAGGCTGAGCGCCTGGTAGTGGTAGCTCTGCGCCACGTCGAGCATGCCCATGCGGCGGTAGTCGGTGGCAATGTTGTTGAGTGCCTGTATCCACTCGCTGCTGTCGCCCACGGCGCGGGCCATGTCGAGTCCGCGTATGTGGAGTCTGAGAGCCTCGTCGTAGCGGCTGGCGTCGCGCTCCTTCTTGCCCTGCTGGCGCAGCGTGGCAAGGCTGTCGCGTATACTTTGGGTCTCGCTCTCGCTCGGGCTGCCGTGTTGGCAGCAAGTCAGGATAAAGGCGAGTGTCGTGGCCCATAGCAGTCTGGTCAGTGTGTGTAGCATATAGGTCATGGAGTTATCAGATGACAGTATTCTCTTCCTTGCTGCAATATTCGGAAAAATTCGTGAAATGACCAAGCATTTCGTTAGATTTTTCGCAAATAGACACCGAAAAGGTGCAGATTTATTATAAATGTCCGATACATACCACTTATTGTCCGAAATATACCAGTGGTTTGGTGAATAATTGTCGACCTTTGCAGCAGAGTAATGACAGTGGTCATAGAGGTAATTGATAATCTCTTTCCTTATGTGGTTTCAACATCCGTAAATTTTTGCAGGCAATCGTGAGATAACCCTATACAAAATCCATCAGATGACGCAAAGGCCCTCTTTACCTTCGACCGAAGGTAAGGGGGGCTGATTTTTTTGCCCATCAAGGTTGGGGGAGTTGAGCTACCCTTTTGCTCGCATGGGTCTACCCTTCTGTTCGCACCGAGCATCACCCCAACAGCATGGAAATTCCCCTTGCGCGCACCGAGGGTGCCTTGATAGAGCAAGAGCTACCCTTTGAGCGCACCGAGGGTGCCTTGATAGAGCAAGAACTACCCTTTGCGCGCACCGATGGTCACCCCAACAGCATGGAAATTCCCATTTGCTCGCACCGAGGGTGCCTTGATAGAGCATAGAGCTACCCTTTTGCTCGCACCGAGGGCGTCTTGGCTGGCTCGTAACATACGATACGTGAGCTCGTGCCTTATGGTACGCAGCCTCGTGACATAAGAAACGTGGTCACGTGACTTCCGTTACGAGCCGCCCGATGCCCTCTCTCCGCTTGCCTGGCGTCTCTCCGGCTGCAGCAGCTGCTCTGCCTACACGCTGAGCGTCACTCCCGCTTTGCGGGTCGACCTTCTCCGCTTGCCTGAGCATCTCTCCGGCTTTGCCGACCGACCCTTTCCTACACGCCGGGCGTCACTCCCACCCCACCCCGCCCGTTGCGGGCGCGCGTATATATAATAAGGTGTTGTCCGGCGAGGCACCCAGACGCAACAAGCCCCTGCATGCCGTGTCGGATGGATGCAGGGGCTTGTCTTATGTCTTGTTGCTTGAGTCTACAGTAGCTCTACCGGCGCTCTGCGGTCGCCACGATGCGCGCCACGATGGTTTCGGGCTCTATCTGCTTCATGCAGGGATAGTTGCCGTGTATGCAGGGCTTGTTGCCGTAGATGCTGCACGGACGGCAGTCCATGTCGAACTGCACGGCGTTGTCCTCGCTCTGCCTCCAGCCCATGAAGCCGGCGTAGGGATGGGTGGCGCCCCAGACGCTCACCACAGGGGTGGCTACGAGCGAAGCCAGGTGCATGTTGGCAGAGTCCATCGAAACCATCACATCGAGCATGCTCATCAGCGCGAGCTCCTGGCGGAGTCCCTTGACCACGGCCGATGCCACGGTGCAGCCGGGAGTCTGCTCGGCGATGTGGTTGAGCTGTTCGGTCTCCGTCTTTCCGCCTCCGAAGAGGAATATGCGGTAGTCGGGGTGCTGCTCGGTGAGCAGGGCGACCACCTGCTTCATCAGTCCCAGTGGATATACCTTGCCCTGATGGGCTGCAAAGGGCGCTATGCCTATCCAGCGCTGGTTCTCGGGCTTGTCGCCTACCCTCTCAGAACGGTCTGCCGCCGGCGCTTTGCCGTCGGGATAGAGGGAGGTGAAGTCGGGCTTGATGGGATAGCCCAACTCGGCGAGCACATCGGCGTAGTTCTGGAACGACGTGGGCTGCTGCACGCGCTGTTTCCCCTCCTGCTGAGTGAGCAGACGCTTGCCGCGGCGGTGCTTGTCTATATGCGCCACGTGGAAACGCCCCATGCAGAAGCGCAGACGCAGATACTTGGTGCGCAAGACGTCGTGGAAATCGGCGACAGCGGTGAAGTGCTTGGCTACAAGTCGGCGGTAGAGGCTATTGAGGCCATGCAGATTGTGCAGCTCTTCGGTCGAGGCTTCCATGAACCCGACATTGGGCGCGAGGTCGTCAAAGAAGGCGCGCGCAAAAGGTCGGCTCAGCACCGTGATGTGGGTGTGAGGGTACTGGGTGGCGAGCGAATAGACTATAGGCACGGTCATCGCCACGTCGCCCATCGCTGAGAGACGTATGATGAGTATGTGGTCGGTCTTCACTTCTTGCCGTAGAGTATCGGATTGGTTGATGGGTCGTTGTACATCTTCATCTGGCGATATACCTTCATATACTTGCGGCCGGCGGCGATGTCGTCGAGCAGCTGGTTGATGGCAGTGCCGAGGTCTACCTGCTGTTCGAGCAGCACGTTGAGCTTGGCCTGACACTTGGCGCGGTGCTCGGCGTCGGCGTCGGTACGCTCGGCCTGCTCGCGCATATGGTAAATCTTGAGGGCGAGGATGCTCAGACGGTCGATGGCCCATGCGGGGCTCTCGGTGTTGATGGTAGCGTCGGGGGCTATGGTCACGTCGGAGTACTGCTGACGGAAATAAGAGTCAATCTGCTCTACCAGGTCCGTGCGGTCCTGGTTGCTGCGGTCAATGCGGCGCTTCAGCTGCAGGGCTTCCATCGGGTCAATGTGGGGGTCACGGATAATGTCTTCCAGATGCCACTGTACTGTGTCTATCCAGCACTTCAGATAGAGCCGGTTGTCGATAGACTCGCGGTCGTAAGGGTTATTAATGGGTGTATCTACATCGTTCTTAATGTGGTAATCACTAATCGCTTGATTGAAGATGTGATTGCACTGCTCAGTAAATGATGCCATGTTTTTAGTTGTTTATATTATTATACTTGTATCGTTGTTTAGGGGCGTAAACCTTAATTTTGCAAAGATAATGTAAAATGAAGACAGCGCCAAGCAAAACCCCGACTTTTTATATTTTTCCCCCGTTTTTGCCCAAGCCCCCACCTCAATGCTGGCGTCCATCACGCCATAAGTATCGCTATATATGCTTTATGTGTCAATGGATATCTGCCGTCTGTCCACCCATGATGCGCTGCCCGACAGCCCATCTACTATGCCCGTCTGCCTTTATATTCTATCCATGCACCTATATATTATTTCCACAGCCATAAATATTCCATCCATCCACCTATATATTATATATAAGGTGTAATAGTCTGCCGCCCAGGGTAAGGCCGCTTGGGGTAGGGGTGCTTCCGCCCCACGCGAAGGCCTTAGATATTGGTTATAAAGGGCTATGGCTTGGTAATGAAGATGAAAGTTGCCGTTTTGGAACTTGTCTGCGTTCTTCTGGAGGTCATCTCCCCGCGTTTTTAACAAATTCATTTTGCGCGATTTGTGTCATCAAAAGGTGGTTAATTATCAAAAGAATAGCCATTTTATTGCACAAACATAGGGGTAGTGTGCATGCGAATGTCGTTTTTATACGAAAAAATTTGCCAGAATGATAAAAAATGTGTTCCTTTGCAGCCAGAATTTTTAATAATACGTATTTTTAACAATTTAAATTTTACAATTATGTCAGAAATTGAAAGCAAAGTTAAAGAGATTATCGTTGACAAACTCGGTGTTGAGGAAGAGAATGTAACTCCAGAAGCAAGCTTCACCAACGACCTGGGTGCCGACTCTCTGGATACCGTTGAGTTGATTATGGAATTTGAAAAGGAGTTCGGTATCAATATCCCCGACGACAAGGCTGAGACCATCCAGACTGTAGGCGACGCCATCAAGTACATCGAGGAGAACGCAAAATAAATGGAGCTTAAGAGAGTAGTAGTAACAGGTCTTGGTGCCGTTACCCCATTGGGCAACTCCCCCGAAGAGACATGGGCTGCCATGCTCGAGGGTAAAAGCGGCGCCGCACCTATTACACAGTTTGACGCGTCTCTGTTCAAAACCCAGTTTGCTTGCGAGGTAAAGAACCTTAACGTCAATGATTGGATTGACCGCAAGGAGGCCCGCAAGCTCGACCGTTACACCCAGCTGGCACTTATCGCCGCCATGCAGGGTGTAAAGGATTGTGGTCTTGACCTTGAGACTGCCAACAAGAACCGCATCGGAGTAGTATTTGGTGTGGGTATCGGTGGTATCAAGACTTTTGAAGAAGAGGTGACTTACTATGGTAAGCACCCTGAGAATGGACCTAAGTTCAATCCTTTCTTCATCCCCAAGATGATAGCCGATATCGCATCAGGACATATCTCTATCCACTTCGGTTTCCACGGTCCCAACTACACCACAACATCAGCGTGCGCTTCTTCGACCAACGCGTTGGCTGATGCGTTCAACCTTATCCGTCTGGGTAAGGCCGATATGATAGTAAGCGGCGGCGCCGAGAGCGCCATCTGCGCTTGCGGTGTAGGCGGTTTCAACGCCATGAAGGCGCTGTCAACCCGCAACGACGACCC
Organism: Prevotella sp. P4-51; assembly: GCF_002251455.1. Classification (NCBI taxonomy): domain Bacteria; kingdom Pseudomonadati; phylum Bacteroidota; class Bacteroidia; order Bacteroidales; family Prevotellaceae; genus Prevotella; species Prevotella sp. P4-51. Next base: position 85,735 of record NZ_NPJM01000011.1, on the reverse strand, counting down.
TGAACACGCTTCGCGTCCGTTCAGTGCCAGCCGTGATGGATTTGTGATGGGCGAGGGCGCCGGCTGTCTCATACTCGAGGAGCTGGAGCATGCCAAGGCCCGTGGTGCCAAGATATATGCTGAGATGGTAGGCGAGGGCGAAAGCGCCGACGCATATCATATCACCGCATCGCACCCCGAGGGACTGGGCGCCAAGCTCGTTATGGAAGCCGCTCTTGAAGATGCGGGTCTGAAGCCCGAGGATATCGACTACATCAATGTACACGGTACATCGACCCACGTGGGAGATATCTCTGAAGCCAAAGCCATCAAGGAAGTGTTCGGCGATGCAGCCTTCAAGCTCAACATCTCATCGACCAAGTCGATGACTGGTCACTTGCTGGGTGCTGCCGGTGCTGTAGAGGCTATGGCATGTGTACTGAGTGTCATGAACGACATCGTGCCTCCTACCATCAATCACGAGGAGGGCGACGAAGATCCTGAACTCGATTATTCGCTGAACTTTACGTTCAACAAGGCACAGAAGCGTGAGGTACGTGCTGCTCTGAGCAATACGTTCGGATTTGGCGGCCACAACGCTTGTGTTATCTTCAAGAAATATGCTGAATAATTTAATTGACCGAATAAAGCTCTCTTTCCGCAAGGACAAGGAGCTTTATTCGTCTTTATACGCCATTCTCGGCTTTTATCCCCGCCACATCGACAACTACAAGATGGCGCTCATGCACAAGAGTATCATGCACCGCAACAGCAAAGGCAAGCCCGTCAACAACGAGCGGCTCGAGTTTCTCGGCGATGCCATTCTCGATGCCATTGTGGGCGACATCGTGTACCATCATTTCCCCGGCAAGCGCGAGGGATTTCTTACCAATACCCGTTCCAAACTCGTTCAGCGTGACACCCTCAACAAGCTGTCGCAAGAGATGGGCATCGACCAGCTCATCCTCTCCAACGGTCATAGTGCCTCGCACAACAGCTATCTGGGCGGCAACGCTTTTGAAGCACTCGTCGGTGCCATCTATCTCGACAAGGGTTACAAGGGATGTATGGACTTCATGCAACAGCGTATCCTCGGCAAGATGATTAACATCGACAAGCTGGCTTATAAAGAGGTGAACTTCAAGAGCAAGCTCCTCGAATGGAGTCAGAAGAACAGGGTCAACGTGAGTTTCGAACTGCTCAGCCAGAAGGTTGACAGCAACGGCAGCCCTATGTTTGACTACCGCGTGGTTATCGAGGGCGTCAACGGATGCAACGGCCAGGGCTATAGCAAGAAGGAGAGCCAGCAGCTCGCCTCCAAGCTCACGCTCGAGAAGCTGCGCCGCGAGCCTCAGTTTATCGACCAGATATTTGCGGCCAAGACTAATCGCACCAAGATGGAAGAGGAGCCTGTAGAGACTGTGCCCGACACCGCCGAGAAGCAGGATTTCATCATTGCCGTCGAGTCGGCCCCCGCCGAGTCTCGTCAGCGAAAGTCCAGAAAGCCATCCGTTTCCAAGGAGCAGCCCGCCAAGGAGGCTGCCGATGACTCCGACGAGTTTGACTTGAGCGACATCTCTGCGCGAGCCATGAGCCGCGAGGAGATAATAGCCGCCGCCGAAGCCGAAGCCTTCGGAGGAGAGTAGGGGAGTGCCCGCTCCACTTCTGCCATCAGTTACAGGGTGGAAAACGATTACTTATAGAGGAGAGTTGATTACCATAAGGTTGAAATCAATTACTCACGAGGGGATGCTAATCTCCATGAGGCAGTAGCCAGCCATCCCGAGGCAGTAGATTGACCTCCCGAGGCAGTAGCCGATTGCCAAAAAAAGGATGACTGCCACCCCCAGGCAGAAGCCAATGACAATAGCCCCAGGACAGACGATAATCGTCGCTGTCCTGGGGCTATTGGCGTAGATGGAGGTGACTCCTACGCCCAAAGTCCCTCATAAAAATGTAGCAATAGCCATAAAAGTCCCTCATAAAAGTGTGCCAAAACATCAAAAAGTCCCTCATAAAAGTGTGGTGATGCGCTCCAAAGTCCCTCATAAAAGTGCGAGCAGCCCCCAGACTATCCAGTCTCTCTTCATGATACTCACGGCACTTGTCCTGTTCACTTCCCCACGTTTATTTTATATTAAAAATGGTAAATAATTGTGCTATGTGAAAGAAATCGGTTAACTTTGTATGATTAATTGGCAATTACATACACATGAGTTTAACCCGTATAGCAAGCATGGCTTTTTTGCCGCGACAGAAGAGTCTTGAGAAGCATTTTACCACTCCTGACGAGCTGCAGGAACGTGTACTCAGATATCTTATCTCCAAGGGAAAGAATACCGAATATGGCGCCAGCCATCACTTTGATGAGATAAGAACTTATACAGATTTTGCCGCCAATATTCCCGTCAATACTTACGAAGAGCTGAAAGGCGATATAGACCGTATGCGTCATGGTGAGAAGAACGTGCTGTGGCCCGGTACCGTCAAGTGGTATGCCAAGTCATCCGGAACCACCAACGACAAGAGCAAGTTCATCCCCGTCTCTGCCGACGGACTCAAGAACATCCATTATCAGGGCGGCACTGACGTCGTGGCCATGTATCTCCAGAACAACCCCAACTCCCGCCTCTTCGACGGCAAGGGCCTGATACTCGGAGGCAGCCACTCACCCAACTACAATCTCAGCGGCTCGCTCGTGGGCGACCTCTCCGCCATACTGATTGAGAATATCAATCCTCTGGTCAACCTCGTGCGAGTGCCCCAGAAGAAGACGGCGCTGCTGTCCGACTTCGAGGTGAAGCGCGACCTCATCGCCCGCGAGACGATGCACAAGAACGTCACCAACCTTTCGGGCGTGCCCAGCTGGATGATGTCTGTGCTGGTGCGCGTGCTCGAGCTCACCGGCAAGCAGCACATCAACGAAGTCTGGCCCAACCTTGAGGTCTTTTTCCATGGCGGCATAGCCTTTACCCCTTACCGCAAGCAGTACGAGCAGATTATCACATCGCCCGGCATGCACTATATGGAGACCTACAACGCCAGTGAGGGATTTTTTGGCATCCAGAACGACCCCTCCGACCCATCGATGCTGCTCATGCTCGACTATGGCGTCTATTACGAGTTTATCCCCATGGACGAGTTTGGCACCGACCGCCCCACCGTCCTGCCATTGAGTGGGGTAGAGGTAGGCCGCAACTACGCCATGCTTATCTCCACCTCCTGCGGACTGTGGCGTTATCTCATCGGCGATACCGTCCAGTTCACCTCCACACGCCCTTACAAGTTTGTCATCACCGGCCGCACCAAGTATTTCATCAATGCCTTCGGCGAGGAGCTCATCATGGACAATGCCGAGAAGGGCCTCCAGTATGCCTGCGAGCAGACTGGCGCTCAGGTGAGCGAGTATACCGCCGCCCCAGTCTATATGGACGCCCGTGCCAAGTGCCGCCACCAGTGGCTCATCGAGTTCAGCCGTCAGCCCGACAGCCTCGACCATTTCGCCCATGCCCTCGACGAGCGTCTGCAGCAGCTCAACAGCGACTATGAGGCCAAGCGCTTCCACGACATCACCCTCCAGCATCTCGAGGTCATCGAGGCGCGCCAGGGACTCTTCAACGACTGGCTCAAGGCCAAAGGCAAGCTGGGCGGACAGCACAAGGTGCCCCGTCTGAGCAACAGCCGCAAAAATCTCGACGAACTGCTCCAACTTAACGGTAACAACAAGTCAAACGACAATGATAAATAAGAGGTTTACGCCTGTCAGCCGCTGCGCCTTTGCCGCGGTTGTCGCCATAGTGCTTCTGACGGTCATGGCGGCGTGTGCCCGCATGGGCCAGCCCGACGGCGGATGGTACGACGAGACCCCGCCCCGCATACTCTCTGCCAGCCCCGCCGACAAGTCGGTCAATGTCAGCAGCAAGAAGATATACATCAACTTCGACGAGTATATCCAGATAGAGAACGCACAGGAGAAGGTCATCGTGTCGCCGCCCCAGATGGAGCAGCCCGACATCAAGAGCCAGGGCAAGCGCATCATGGTACAGCTCCGCGACACGCTCCAGCCCAATGTCACCTATACCGTAGACTTCTCTGATGCCATCACCGACATTACCGAGAACAATCCTCTGGGCAACTACACCTACAGCTTCTCCACCGGCGAGGCCATCGACACCATGGAGGTCGCTGGCTATGTGGTCGATGCCCAGAACCTCGAGCCCGTCAAGGGCATCCTCGTGGGCCTCTATGCCAACCTTGCCGACAGCGCCTTCACCACGCTGCCTATGGCGCGCGTGGCCCGCACCGACGCCACCGGACGCTTTGTCGTCAAGGGTGTAGCCCCCGGCAGCTACCGTGTTTACGCCCTCGAAGACGCCGACGGCAACTTCCTTTACAACCAGAAGAGCGAGAAGATGGCCTTCGACACCGCAGTTGTGGTGCCCACCTTCAAGCAGGACATCCGCCAGGATACCATCTGGCGCGACTCGCTCCACATCGACTCCATCATCCAGGTCGGCTACACCCATTTCCTCCCCGACGACCTGGTGCTCCGGGCCTTCACCACCACCCTTACCGACCGCTATCTGGTCAAGACCGACCGTACCCAGGCCGACCGTTTCACCCTCTTCTTCAGCTACGGCGACAGCCTGCTGCCCCGCGTGCGTGGCCTCAATTTCGATGCCACCCACTCGCTCATAACCGAGGCCAGCGAGCGCCGCGACACCATCACCTACTGGCTACGCGACACGGCTCTCGTCAATCAGGACACCCTGCGCATGGAGCTCCAGTACCAGATGACCGACACCACCGGCGTGCTCACCCTCCAGACCGATACCCTCGAGCTGCTCGCCAAGACCCCCTATGCCCAGCGCGTCAAGGACAAGCAGAAGAAGCGCGACGACTGGCAGAAGGTGCAGGACAAGGCCAAGAAGCGGGGCAAGCCCTATCTCGAGGTGATGCCCCCCGAGGCCCTCGAGGTCAAGTATGAAAGCGTATCGCAGACCGACCCCGACCGCAACATCCGCTTCACCCTCGCCGCGCCTGTAGCCCGCATCGATACCAGCCTCATCCATCTCTACGCCAAGGTCGACACCGCCTGGTATCAGTCGCGCTTCATGCTCAGAGAGGTTCAGGGCGAGCCCCGTACCTACGAGATAGTGGGCGAGTGGCGCCCCGACCGCGAGTACAGCCTCGAGGTCGACAGCATCGCCTTCACCGACATCTACGGGCGTGTCTCCACGTCCAAGAAGATAGGCTTCAAGGTCCATTCGCTCGACGACTACGGCTCGCTCTTCGTCAACATCGCAGGCATGGAGGGCCGCAGCGTCATCTGCCAGCTCCTCAACATGCAGGACGCTCCCGTCAAGGAGGTCACCACCACCACTGGCACCGCCGAGTTCTTCTATGTCAAGCCCGATACCTACTATCTGCGCATGATAGTCGATGCCAACGCCAACGGGCGCTGGGACACCGGCGACTACGCCACCCTCCAGCAGCCCGACGAGGTCTACTACTATCCCGAAGAGATAGTCTGCAAGGCTAAGTGGGACATCACCCAAGCCTGGAACCCCACTGCGCGCGAGCTCTATCGCCAGAAGCCCGCCAAGCTCATCAAGCAGCGCAGCGAGACCCGCCGCAAGACTGTAGGCCGCAATGCCCAGCGTGCCAAGAATATGGGCATACCCTATAATCCCAATATGTGATAACGATATGAAAAAGTATAGAATTCTTATGGCATCACTGATGATGGTCATGGCTGTAGCAGCCCATGCCCAGTGTGCCTTCCACAACGACGCCTTCAAGTCGGGTGAGTTCCTCACCTACAACCTCTACTACAACTGGCAGTTTGTATGGGTCAAGGCCGGCAACGCCTCGATGTCTACCGTCCAGAGCCGCTACAACGGCCACCCCGCCTATCGTGCCAGCCTCACTACGCGTGGCAACAACCGTGTCGACCAGATGTTTGTGCTCCGCGACACGCTTCTCTGCTACAGTTCGCTCGACATGGAGCCCCTCTACTTCCGCAAGGGAGCCCGCGAGGGCAAGCGCTATGGCGTCGATGAGGTCTTCTACTCCTACCACGACGGAAAGGTCAAGCTGCGCCAGCACCAGCTCACCAGCAGTGGCGAGCACCTCTGGGCCCACCGCACCGTCTCCCACTGTGTCTACGATATGCTCAATATCTTCCTGCGTGCCCGCTCGTTCAATCCCGAGGGCTGGAAGTCTGGCCACGAGATAGATTTCCCCATTGCCGACGGCAAGAACATCAGCCCCGCGCGTCTGCGCTATTCGGGCAAGGTCAAGATCAAGGCCGACAACGGTGTCAAATACCGCTGCCTCAAGCTCTCTTACCTCGAGAAGGAAGACGGCAAGTACAAGCGCATCGTAGACTTCTATGTTTCCGATGACAAGAACCACATCCCCGTGCGCCTCGACATGTTTCTCAAGTTCGGTGCAGCCAAGGCGTTCCTCGTGAGCATGAAGGGACTGCGCAATCCGGTCACCTCAGCCGTAAGATAACCGCTATGGCAAAAGACGACAAGGGGCTCACCCCGATGATGAAGCAGTTCTTCTCCCTCAAGGCCAAGCACCCTGAGGCGCTGATGCTCTTCCGCTGCGGCGATTTCTACGAGACCTACTGCGAAGACGCCGTCACCGCCTCGCGCATACTGGGCATCACCCTCACGCGCCGCAACAACGGCGGCCAGGCAGGCAGCATGGAGATGGCAGGCTTCCCCCATCATGCCCTCGATACCTATCTGCCCAAACTCATCCGAGCCGGCAAGCGCGTGGCCATCTGCGACCAGCTCGAAGACCCCAAGAAGAAGCGCGAACAGCTCAAGGGAAAGAAGGGGCTCACCGAGATGGACAAGATGGTGAAGCGTGGCATCACCGAGCTCGTCACCCCAGGGGTGGCGATGGGCGACAACGTGCTCAACTATCGCGAAAACAACTTCCTGGCTGCAGTCCACTTCGGCAAGACATCATGTGGAGTCAGCTTTCTCGACATCTCTACCGGCGAGTTCCTTACCGGCGAGGGCAATTATGACTATGTAGAGAAGCTCTTGGGCAACTTCCAGCCCAAGGAGGTGCTCTACGACCGCGCCCGCAAGACCGACTTCGAGACCCGGTTTGGCAACCGCTACTGCGTCTTCGAGCTCGACGACTGGGTGTTTACCGAGCAGACCGCCCGGCAGAAGCTCCTGGGCCATTTTGCCACCAAGTCGCTCAAGGGATTTGGCGTAGACCATCTCCACAACGGCGTCATAGCCGCCGGAGCCATCATGCAGTATCTCGAGATTACCCAGCACACCCATATCGGCCACATCACCTCTCTGGCCCGCCTCGAGGAAGAGAAGTATGTGCGCCTCGACGGCTTCACCATACGCTCGCTCGAACTGCTCCAGCCCATGCAGGAAGACGGGCGTTCGCTGCTCGATGTCATCGACCGCACCGTCACCCCTATGGGCAGCCGCATGCTGCGACGCTGGCTGGTCTTCCCGCTCCGCAATATCGACCCCATACGCAAGCGGCTCGACATGGTCGACTGCTTCTTCCGTTCCCCCGACTTCCGCATGCTGGTCAATGACCAGCTCCATCGCATAGGCGACCTAGAGCGCATCGTCTCCAAGGTGGCAGTGGGCCGCGTGTCGCCCCGCGAGGTGGTCCAGCTCAAGCACGCCCTCGTGGCGATAGAGCCCATCAAGGACGCCTGCTCTCACTCCGACAATGTCACCCTGCAGCGCATCGGCGAGCAGCTCAATCTCTGCGAGAGCCTGCGACAGCGCATAGAGAGCGAGATACAGCCCGACCCGCCACAGCTCGTGGCCAAGGGCGACGTGATAGCCACTGGCTACAGCGCCGAGCTCGACGACCTGCGCAACATATCGCACAACGGCAAGGAGTATCTCATGCAGATTCAGGAGCGCGAGATTGAGCAGACGGGCATCACCTCGCTCAAGGTGGGTTACAACAATGTGTTCGGCTACTACCTCGAGGTGCGCAACACCTTCAAGGACCGCGTGCCTGCCGAGTGGGTGCGCAAGCAGACGCTGGCACAGGCAGAGCGCTACATTACCCAGGAGCTCAAGGAGTACGAAGAGAAAATTCTGGGCGCCGATGAGAAGATTCTCGCCCTCGAGCAACAGCTCTTCGCCGAGCTCATCTCGGCCATGCAGGAGTTCATCCCCCAGATACAGATTAACGCCAACCTCATCGCCCAGCTCGACTGCCTCATGGGCTTTGCCAAGGTGGCCGAAGACAATCACTACGTGCGCCCGGTGGTCGACGACAGCCTGGAGCTCGACATACGCCAGGGCCGACACCCCGTGATAGAGCAGCAACTGCCCGTGGGCGAGCGCTTCGTGCCCAACGATATCTATCTCGACGACGACAAGCAGCAGATAATCATCATCACCGGACCCAATATGGCCGGAAAAAGCGCTCTGCTGCGTCAAACCGCCCTCATAGTACTGTTGGCCCAGGTGGGATGCTACGTGCCCGCAGAGAGCGCGAAAATAGGCTTGGTGGACAAAATTTTCACCCGAGTGGGTGCGTCAGACAATATTTCGCTCGGCGAGTCCACTTTTATGGTCGAAATGACCGAGGCTGCCAACATACTCAACAATGTCACCGAGCGCTCGCTGGTGCTCTTCGACGAACTGGGGCGTGGCACCTCTACCTACGACGGCATCAGCATAGCCTGGGCCATCGTCGAGTACCTCAACCAGAATGCCAAGGGACGCCCACGCACGCTCTTTGCCACCCACTATCATGAGCTCAACGAGATGGAGCGCCAGCTCCCCGCCATACGCAACTACAATGTAAGCGTCAAGGAGGTCGGCGACAAGGTTATCTTCCTGCGCAAGCTCGTGCCCGGTGGCAGCGAGCACTCCTTCGGTATCCATGTGGCAGAGATAGCTGGTATGCCCAAGAGCATCGTGCGCCGCGCCAAGGTTATCCTCAAGCAGCTCGAAGCCGACGGGGCAAGCGTGGGCAACGCCGATGCCGCCGCCATCAAGCACATAGGCGACGACCGCGAGGGCATGCAGCTCAGCTTCTTCCAGCTCGACGACCCGGTGCTCTCGCAAATCCGCGACGAGATACTGGGGCTCGACATCAACAACCTTACGCCCGTCGAGGCGCTCAACAAGCTCAACGAAATCAAGAAGATACTCAAGGGCAAGTAGATTTGCCCCATCCAGAAAGGCAGTGCTTACAGGCGCTGCCTTTTTTCTGCCCCTCTCCCGATGGCTCGCTGTCTCCGCAGCTCTGCCCACCATCGCCCCATCCCTTCTCTCTATATCCACCACTGCTCTGCCCGCCATCGCCACATTCCCTTCTCTCTATCTCCACAGCTCTGCTATCCATCTCGGTGGGCATGGGAATGGCCTCTGCTGCGCCCGAGGGCGTCTTGGCGCGGCTGGAGACCATGTCTGTCGGCTTCTGGTTAACTACCTTTTACGTTCCCGTTAACTCTATTTCACTTAATTGGTTTGGTGGTGTCGCTGTTAACCACTTACTTTGCAAATGTCATCATCTTCATCGGGTTAGTCGTTACCGATGCCGAGACGTAGATGGACTCGGCCCCTGTGCAGATGGACTCGGCTGGCTCGTGACGTATGATACGAGGCCACGTGCCTATTGATACGAGCACTCGTAACAAATGATACGAGAGCACGTGACGTAAGGCACGAGCCGCCAGCGGTGGTCAGCACGCGGGCCAAAGCCCTTACGCCGGCGCCGTCTGTCATGGCGCGCCCCGCAGACCATGAAGCGCGGGGCATGGAAGTCATTGGAAAGGTTATCCTAATATTCACCCTTAAAACTGAAACAACAATGAAAAAGTCGATTTTGTGTTTGCTGTTTGCCATTGCCGCTATGGCGTGGGCAAACGATGCTGCGGCGCAGCAGTGTAAGAAAAAGGTGACTCCCAGAGTGGAGTCGACTGTAGCCAAGGGCAAGATGCCCCCACGGTGGCTGCTCAACAAGGTGACGCCGGCGCAGTATGACACGCTTGTGGCGCTCAACCGCCTCTGCATGGTAGACTACTCGATGCTCAAGGGCTATAAGGTGACGCCCCAGATGGTGGAGAAGGTGATGGGCCAGGCACGCAAATATATACGCGAGGCTATGGACCGCCACGATGGCGTGGTGCCTCGCGTGGGGTGGACGACCCTCGTCACGAAGACGCTCACTACGTGGAGCGACAAGACGGAAAAGGGCACCCGCACGGTGGAATATCTGCTCTGTTCGTCGGCCGACGGCTATGATGTCCATCTGCTGCTGCGTGCCACCCTGCAGCGCGACCGCCAGACGGGTGGTTACCGCTCTGTGGCTTACGAACTGGTGCCCTACAGCGTGCAGGGCATGCCTGTAGAGGTCAAGAGTCCTCGCGTCTATGCTGGCGGAACCGCCCCCGCCGCTCAGCTGGAGTGGGGCAAGGATGGCAAGTCTCCTTACTATGCCGTTAACGCTACTCTGGACTTTACCGACCCTCTCGGAGCCAAACACCGCGAGCAGATAAACGTAAGCGTCGCTCTCTGTCTTGGCAGATAGGCTGCTGCGACGAGCCACGGGGGCTCGACATCAACAACCTCACGCCCGTCGAGGCGCTCAACAAGCTCAACGAAATCAAGAAGATACTCAAGGGGAAGTAACTATCGGCTCCCCCATATACGCCAAAATCCCATACCTTGGAAGTAAGGTATGGGATTTTTGGCATATATTGCGCGGCCCGTCATCGCTGTATATGCGAGGCAGCCAGCCGCAATCCTGTCAGATTATTGGCCTGAGCGCAATAGTCACGGCCATTATACCATCTGAGACACCTGAAGTTTCCGCCACGTACTACATGCCTATGGTCGGGCTTATTGCTGACGCAGGGCGATGGATTAGGGCCCTGTGGATTAACTTGAGCCTTCTTGCTGTGCGATGTGCGCCATATATCACTGCATATCTCATCAACATTGCCCGTCATGTCGTACAGGCCCAGTACATTGGGAATGAGCTGACCCACAGCCTGTGGATGGCGCAGGTTGTCGCCCCACCAGGCAACCACCTTGGCAGAGCCGTCAACCAGTTCGTGTCCGCTATAGCGCTCTACAGGCTCGGCCCGGCCACCTATACACGCATACTCCCACTCTGCCTCGGTGGGCAAACGGAACTGCTGACCGCTAAGGGCATTGAGCTTACTGATAAACAGCTTGATGTCGCTACAGCCGACATTAGTTACAGGCTGGCTGGCATCGTCTTGGTTCTCCGAAGGGTTCACGCCCATTACGGCTTGCCACAATGCCTGGGTTACTTCGTACTTACACAGATAGTAACTGTCTAACGTTACCTGGTGGGGAGCCATCTCCTCGGGCGGTATATAGTACTGGCGCAGTTCGGGAAAGACAAAACCCATAGTAAAGGTACCTGCGGGCACCTGTATCATGTCGCTGACCAACTTAGCTATCAACTCGCTGCGGGACGATGGCTGTGGGGCAGTGTCCAGATGGATGCTGACAGGCTTAGGCAACTGACTTAGAGCCAGGCGGATGCCCGTTCCGGTAGGACGGCGGGTATCGTCCTTGATATAGAAGCCTGTGCGCTCGCCACTGCCCAAGTCTGTATTGTTGTAGGCACAGCCACGGGCCACACGGTAGCTCTTCTGCCGTTCAGCATCCAGGTATTCGGCCCCACTGTGACCTGTACAAAGCTCGCTTACATTGCCTGCCATATCGTAGAGACCCAAGGCATTGGGCCTGAGCATGCCCACGGCATGCGGACGGTGGCCGCTGTTCCAGTCGGTCCATGCCACTTCCTTACAGTCATCGCTGCCACTGTATTTATAACGGCGCGGCGATTTGCCCTCATCGTAAGCCCACTGCCATTCCTCCTCGGTAGGCAAACGGAACTTGAGTCCAGTTATCTGGTTGAGGCGATAGATGAACAGCTGGGCCTCGTCCCAATAAAAACCCTCTACGGGCCGATTGCCCACAGTATGCTGCGAGGGATTGGAGCCCATCACGGCCTGCCACAACTGCTGCGTCACCTCGTACCGACACAGATAGTAACCGGCCACCGTGGCGCTATAGGCTGCCGGACAATGGCCGGTATAACCAGGATAGAAGTTGCGGTCGTACATAGTGAACGTTCCGCCAGGGATATACACCATGTCGGCTATCAGCTTCTCTATTACCTGGGTGGGAGTCATCTCCACTGGGGGCGGGTCTTCCCTCTTTGTCACCTGGTTCTTTACTTCAACAGGCTCCTTGGGCTCGGGCTTAGGTTCCGCCTTTCGCTCTACCTGTTTCTTGGGCTTGGGGGCTGTCTTGGCTTTAGCCTTGGCGGTATGCTCAGTCTTGTCCTTTGGCTTCTTCACCTGAGTCTGCTGTCGGATAATGCCCTGCGCATCCATACTGATGGTCCATGCCAGTGCCAGCATGATGAGAATACATTGTTTCATACGTGTTTTAAGTTATAGGAATATAGATAGTCCAAACCGAAGGCCATAAGCTCGCTTAATGGCTGAGGTGTAGCCTATCTTATGCAAAGGTACATCTTTTTTGAATACCGACAGCCTTTTTTCCGTTTTTTCTGACATGGTGAGAGTCATTAGCTTCCATCACGTTAAAAATGAAAATCGCCGCGGCTATCCTGTTAACAAGATAACCGCGGCGACGGGGTACTGATATCAGTGGGCTGATGGCTGCCGGCTTACTGCTGTGCCTTGCGCAGAGCGCGGCGCATGCACACGATGCCTATGATGATAAATGGCACAGAGAGCAGCTGGCCCATATTGAACAGCATGTCGTGCTCGAAAGCCTCCTGCACATCCTTGGTATACTCTATCACAAAGCGGAAGCAGAAGATGAGCGTCAGACAGAGTCCGAAGAAGAAGCCCGTGCCTGCCCACTCTTTGTGCTTCTTGTAGAAATGCCATCCCACAAAGAAGAAGAGGAAGTAGGCGATGGCCTCATAGAGCTGTCCGGGGTGGCGGGGCATCTGGTCTACGCGCTCGAAGATGAACGCCCAGGGCACATCGGTAACCTTGCCGACTATCTCTGAGTTCATCAGGTTGCCCAGGCGTATGAAGCAGGCGGTGATGGGGGTGGCTATGGCTATGTCGTCGAGCACCTGCCACAGGTTCATGTGGGTGCGACGGTAGTAGCACCACAGCGCCAGCATCAGTCCCAGCGTGCCTCCGTGGGAGGCCAGTCCCTCGTAGCCCGTGAAGATGACGGTGCCGCCGGTGAGGCTGTAGAGCATGCCGCCATGGGCGAGGGGAGCGCCATCGACAAACTTGATGGGCAGCAACATCTCTATCACGTGCTGCCAAGAGGAAAGGAAATAGTGGGGTTCGTAGAAGATACAGTGACCAAGACGAGCTCCCATGATGATACCCACAAAGCAATAGAGGAAGAGTGGGTCAAAATACTCGTCCTTGACGCGCTGGTCGTGGTAGAGCCATCTCACGAGGAAGTAGGCGAGGGCCAGTCCGGTAAGCCAGCACAGTCCGTACCAGCGCACATCAAACGGCCCGAGATGCAGCGCTGTCGTATCGGGGTTCCAGAGGATAAAGTTGAGCAGACTTGTCATAGCTTGATGCGTTATACGTTGAACCGGAAGTGCATGATGTCGCCGTCCTGGACCACATACTCCTTGCCCTCGATGCCCAGCTTGCCGGCTTCGCGTACGGCAGCCTCGGAGCCATACTGGATGTAGTCGTCGTACTTGATGACCTCGGCACGGATGAATCCCTTTTCAAAGTCGGTGTGTATCACGCCGGCACACTGGGGTGCCTTCCAACCCTTGTGATAGGTCCATGCCTTGACCTCCATCTCTCCGGCGGTGATGAATGTCTCGAGGTTGAGCAGACTGTAGGCCTTCTTGATGAGACGGTTTACGCCGCTCTCCTCCAGTCCCAGCTCGTCGAGAAACATCTTCTTGTCGTCATAGGTCTCGAGCGACGCGATGTCTTCCTCGGTCTTGGCGGCTATCACCATGGCCTCGGCGCCCTCTGAAGCGGCTATCTCTTCTATCTGGCGTGAGTACTGGTTGCCCTCCTTGGCGCTGGCCTCGTCTACGTTGCACACATAGAGCACGGGCTTGGTGGTAAGCAGGAACAGGTCGTGGGCGGCCTGCTGCTCCTCCTTGCTCTCAAAGGTCACCGAGCGGGCGTTGCGGCCCTGCTCCAGCGCCTCCTTGTAGGCTTCGAGCACGGTCACCAGCACCTTGGCGTCCTTGTTGTTGCCTATGGCTGCTATCTTCTGGTTCTTGGCGAGCTGGGCCTCGATGGTGTCGAGGTCTTTGAGCTGCAGCTCGGTGTCGATAATCTCCTTGTCCTGCACGGGATTGACGGGAGCACCGCCCTCGCGCACCACATTGTCGTCGTCGAAACAGCGGATGACATGGATGATGGCGTCGCACTCACGGATGTTGCCCAAAAACTTGTTGCCCAGTCCCTCGCCCTTGGAGGCACCCTTCACCAGACCGGCTATATCTACAATCTCGCAGGTGGCGGGCACAATGCGGCCGGGGTGTACTATCTCTGCCAGACGGGTGAGTCGGTCGTCGGGGACGGTGATGACACCTAAGTTAGGTTCTATCGTACAGAAAGGGAAGTTGGCTGCCTGTGCCTTGGCACTGGACAGGCAATTGAACAGCGTAGATTTTCCCACATTAGGAAGACCTACGATACCACATTTTAATGACATATCTTATTATAAACGTTTATTTCCAGAGTACAAAGGTAGTGCAAACCGAAGACAATGCAAAGAAAAAACGCATGTTTTTTCATTTGGCATTGTTGAGGTGCAGCCTATCTTATCCAAAGGTAATGCAAACCGAAGAGATTACAAAATAAATTTATTTATTTTTAATCTTGAGGTGCCGCCTACCTTCACGGCGCAGCCGTAGTGGTAGTGCAAACCGCAGACAATGCAAAGAAAAAACGCATGTTTTTTCGTTTCGCATTGTTGAGGTGCAGCCTATGCTCTACAAGTGTAAGCTGAAATATGGGTAGGTTTGCTATGCGAGGCCAATGGGGTGACTTCTGCTACCCCATCAGTAATCCCACAGCGCGCGGCGGTCTTCAGCGTATCAGTCATATACATATACCCACTTTCCATTGCGCAGCACCCATCTTCCATTTTTCGTGTGCTGGTATTTGCCGATGATGGTCGACAGGAGGAAAGCTATCAGCGGCGAGGCGAGGGCCATGGCCATCATAATCCACAGCGAAACCTGGACCACCGTGGCCAATGCCACTACAAAGGTGTGGATGGCGACCAGCGTGACGAGGGTCATGACGACACCATAGAGGCGTAGGCGCAAACCATTGATAAGCACGGGGATGCCATAGCATACCAATAGGGCGGGCCAGATGCTTCCCGTGAAGTGGGCAGACACCAACATGGCGGGCCACTGCAGTATATAGCCTATCACGAGGGGCCATATCAGCAGCGGGGCTTTGATAAAAGTAGTCACACACAAGAGATACATGAGCGCCAAGGCCATAAACAGCGCCACGGGGATGATGCCGACGATGGCATTTTCTATGCCTACATAGTCGGGGTTGCACCACCACAGCGCATCCCAGTCTATCATCAGCGCCATATAGATGACTATGCCCACGGCGGCGAAGAAGGGCAGCGCCGAAAGCACCAGAAAGCGGGTGCGGAGGGTCATCCATACCGCCAGTAACATGAGCAGCAATGCCATGAAGGGCAGCCAACGGCTGTAGAGCATCCGCGTGGAGGCCGAGTGGACGTCCAAGTGGGGCATAGCCAGCCAGGAGGTGAGCTGTAGGCGCGGGCGGAAGTTGTCGGAAGCAAATCTGTCGGTCGCCGAGGGTGGGTTTTCGTCAGCGAACTTCAGCCAACGGGCTTCCACAAGGTATCTCCTGCCGTCGTAATGGATGATGCCTTTAATCTGTCTTACATCTACAGAGTCGCCCACATCTCCAAAATGGGAGGCGGTGCGGCCATCGGGTCCGGTAACTGTGCGCCCTACGACATCGACGAGGGTGCCGTTGGCGATGTAAAGCACTGTGCGTGAGCCGTCGTACTCGGTGGGCTTTTCGACTGGGGTGGCTTTGATTTCGGGGCCGACGAGGCAGTCGACCTCATACTTCTGCGCCATGACGAGGGTAGTCAGACTCAGGAAGAAGAGCAGTGACAGAATTCTGAAGGCTTTCATATCTACTGGGTTTAGGATTGGGAGAGTGAGGGTGTGGGTCAGGCTGTGGGGCTCTATGCGGGAGAGGATGCAGGGGTGGCGTACTCTATCCGCGTCTTACGATGATAGGAATGTAGAAATAGGCCCGGTTGTTGGTAAACTGGGTGTAGCCTATCTGTTGGGCAATGCGGTAGTAGGGGTCGTGGTCCAGCAGATTGCCGGGGTCATCATCGTACTCTACGCGGGTGATGACGGGGCGGCTGTTGCTCACCTGGCAGTAGAGGCGCAGCTGGTGCAGCTGGTCGTCGCCATAGATGGCTCGGCTGGCGATGCTTATCTCGTAGCATTCAGTATAATTCTTCTTTCCCACGTTGGCGTCGAAGTCGTCTATAAGCAGACTTATTGTGGTTCCAACCTTCCAGTTGATGTAGCCCTGCAGGTTGGCGTCGCCCTTATTGCCGTTGCCTTGGGTCGGGTTGTAGTGGCTCATGTCCTGGACCAGGTTCAGCGCGGGGTGGCTTACCCTGAAATTGGAGTAGGGCAGGGTGGGGTTGCCCTTGTCTATGAAGTCGGCAGTCTTGCCGTCGCTCTTCCGTCTGCACAGGATGCTGATGCGGTCGTCGCAGAAGTAGTCCTGTGCGGTCTTATAGCCCTTGCTGTAGTCGGCAAACGCATTGGCATCAAGCAGATTGTTGCCCTCGGGGGTGACGAAGTCGAGATAAATGCGGTGGGTGAAGATGTTGGCAGATGAGTCATTGTCATCCTTGTCGCACGAGGCGCACATGGCAAGCGTGGCGATACTTGCCACCAAGACCAAGATATTCTTCCTGAGTTTCATTTTGATGCGGGTATTAATGATGTACTGTTTGCAAATGTAGCGCATATTCATTAATCTTCCAAGGAAAAACGCAATTATTGTTGTAGCTTGGTCTATAAAAGCATTCAGCCAAGCCTATGGTCGCGCAAGAAGTGGCGCGTCTCAGCCTATGTATCCTCGGCTGCATTTCCAGCCCTCAGAGGCTGCCGTACTGCTGGTTACGACCAGGCAGAATGTTACCAATATGCGCAGCCGAATGATGCCGAAGGTCTTCGGCGAAGAGGGCAGTGCCGCCGACTTCGGTTTGCGTATCGCGGAGATATAATAGGAGGCAGCGGATGGCCAAAAGGCTTCAGCAAGGGAACGGGCAGTCTCTTGCTGAAGCCTTTTAGCTTTGTGTAGGGAGGAAGGGTGGAGTGGGGGCGACTCGCTCTGGCGCTCTGACCGTGGCAGCGAGTCGCTCAAGCAACCTTTCAGGCCTCGCTATCGCAGGGATAATCGTCGTCATCGGCTACGTGTCTCAGCCATTCATCGTATTTGGGCAGCCAGATTTCCTCAATCTTAGCCTTGTGGTGGTCGAGGAAGCCCTGTCTGTAACCTCTGATTACTGTCTGGAGCAGGTCGTCGCAGCCAAGCATAAGCCCCTTGTAGGCATACTCGTAGGCGAAGCTCTCGTCGCAGCCAGCGGGCGCGGTGGAGTCGTCCAGTATCATGCGGGTAAGGGCTGCATAACCGTGCGGACTGCGCAGACGGGCGGCGCGGCCATACCAGAGCCAAGCCTGCTGATAGTCTTGGGCGAAGCCATAGAGCCCTTTCTCGTAGTAGAAGCCGAGGTAATAGGGGCATACACTGTCGCCGAGGCACCATCCTGCCTGGAGGTCGTCGCTGAGACAGGCGCTGAGTTCGCGCTGGGCGTCGGGGTCGAGGGCATCGTAGGTGGCGTCGTCGGTGAGCATGGTGTACATGAGGTAGCAGTCGCGAGCATCGACAGCCCTGCCTTTCTGCATGATTTCGGCGAAGCCATCGCGGTCGACGACGATGCCGTCGCGGTCGCAGCAGTCGGTGACAGCCCACCAGAAGAAGGCTGCGCTGCCACCATGTTCGGTGGCCAGTTCATAGTTGGTCACGGCGTTGCCGATGCGGCCCAATTCCCTGTCGGCATCGCCCATGAGCATATAGTATTCGGGGTCATGAAAGTCCTGCTGATGGACATGGTTTTCGGCGAGTTCATAGCCTTTTAGCGCATCGCGTGGGCTGCCGTTGGTGCCATAGATGATGTCGCGGATGTGCTGCTGCATGGCTTTCTCGCTGTGGTTGTCCAATGCCTTCTGCATCAGGTCATTGTAGGCATCGTAGTCGCACTCTCCCAGGTCGCCGTCCTTGTGCATGTAGGCGAGTTGGGCATAGGCGTCGCCGATACCGTGGCTGGCAGCGAGCTTGTAGAAATCGTGCTTGATGCTGTCGGAGTCGTTGTCGTATTGGAGCACATCGTGCAGCCTGGCATAGGCGTACATCATGTATGGATTGCCCTGCCAGGCCATCATCTCGATTTTCTTCACATCATCGAAGAGCAGCGGCACGTTGTTGTTCTGGCGGAGCAGCAGCAGGAAGAGCATCTGCGCTTCGCTGTCGTAGGCCACGGTTTCTGCGGTGGTCCAGAATGCTTCCTGCACCCTGAACTCCCTGAAAAGTTGTCTGGTTAGGGCTGTCATACACATTAATATTCAAGTTGTTTGGCGTATCTCTGTCGCCGTGGCGGCGGTGGCGTCAATGGGCTTCGAGCCAGTTGGCGCCCCAGCCTGCATCGGCGGTAAGCGGGATGCTGAGTCGGCAGGCGTTTTCCATCTCCTCGATGACGATACGCTCTACCTGCTCGCGCTCCTCGGGATAGACGCTGAAGTTGAGTTCATCGTGTACCTGCAGTATCATCCTCGAGCGCAGTCCTTCGGTGGCGAACCGCTTGAATATGTGTATCATTGCCACCTTGATGATGTCGGCCTCCGAGCCCTGGATGGGCGCGTTGATGGCGTTGCGTTCGGCGAAGCCTCTCACGGTGGCGTTGCGCGATGCTATATCGGGCAGATAGCGTCGGCGGTGGTAGATGGTTTCGGCGTACCCCTTCTCGCGGCAGGTGGCGATGGCCTCGTCCATGTATGCCTTGACGCGTGGGAAGGTGGCGAAATAGTCGTCGATGAGCTGGCGCGCCTCTGAGTTGCTGATATTCATACGCTGCGCCAGTCCGTAGGTGCTGATGCCATAGATGATGCCGAAGTTGGCTTGCTTGGCTTTCTTGCGCTGCTCGGGCGTGACCTCTTCGACCGGCACGTGCCATATCTTGGCGGCTGTGGCGGCATGGATGTCGGTGCCGCTGCGGAAGGCGTCGAGCATGTGTTCGTCCTGCGAGAGATGGGCCATGATGCGGAGCTCTATCTGCGAGTAGTCGGCAGAGAAGAAGAGGCATCCCGGCTCGGGCACGAAGCTCTTGCGTATCTCCTTGCCGTCGTCGTCGCGGATGGGGATATTCTGCAGGTTGGGGTCAGACGAACTGAGGCGCCCCGTGGCGGTGATGGCCTGGTTGAAGCAGGTGTGGATGTGGCCTGTGCGGGGGTTGATGAGTCGGGGAAGCGCCTCGATATAGGTGCCGAGCAACTTCTTCAACCCTCTGTAACTCAGTATGTCGTCGACGATGGGCGCGCGGCTGCGCAACTGGGTCAGCACCTCTTCCGAGGTGACATACTGGCCTGTCTTGGTCTTCTTTGGCTTGTCTACAATCTTCATCTTGCCAAAGAGAATATCTCCCACCTGCTTGGGACTGGATATATTGAATGTCTCGCCGGCCTCGGCATATATCTTCTGTTCGTATTCGGCGAGTCGGCGGTTGAATTTCTTGCCTGTCTCTGCCAGTGCGGCGGTGTCCAAGCATACTCCGGTGAGCTCCATCTCGGCCAGTACGGGCACCAGTGGCATCTCGATGTCGTAGAAGAGGCGTTCGCCGTCGACCTCCTTGAGCTTCTGCTCGAGCACGTTCTTCAGTCTGAGCGTCACGTCGGCATCTTCGGCAGCATACTCATATACTTCCTGGGGCTGGAGGTCACGCATAGACCGCTGACCTTTACCTCGGGGTCCGATGAGCTGGTCGATGTGTATCGTCTGGTAGCCCAGCAGCGTCTCGGCCATGTAGTCCATGTTGTGGTGAAGCTCGGGCTGCACGATGTAGTGGGCGAGCATGGTGTCGAACATTGGTCCGCGCACCTCTATCCCATAACGACGCAACACCTCGTAGTCGTACTTGATGTTCTGTCCTACCTTCATGATGTGCTCGTCTTCGTAGAGCGGACGGAAAATGTCGACCATGCGCTGCGCCGCTTCCCTCTCTGCGGGCACGGCGACATAGATGGCCTTGAATTCTTCGACCGCGAAGCTCAGACCGACCAATTCGGCGTCGATGGCGTTGGTCGATGTCGTTTCTGTATCAAAACTCAAGATTTCTTTTGTCAAGAAATAATCACGTATTTTTCGTGCTTCTTCTTCTGATTCAATAAGTTTGTAATCGTGGGGGGTCTCTTTGAGGCCCAAAATACTCGCATTTTTTGGCTCGCCTTGGCTCTCGGCCGCAAATTCGCCAAACAAATCGAGCTGCAAATCGTCGTTTTTCGGCGTATTTTTAACTTTTTTAATAATTTTGTCGGTCAGGGCTCTGAACTCGAGTTCCTGGAAGATTTTCTCGAGTCGCTCCTCGTCGGGCGAGGTCATCTTCATTTTTTCCAAATCGAGCGCTATGGGCACGTCGGTCCTTATGGTCGCCAGGAACAGGCTCATGCGTATGTCGTCGACGGCACCTTCAACTTTCTCTCTCAACTTGCCTTTGATCTCGTCGGTATGTGCGAGCATGTTGTCGATACTCCCAAATTGTGTGATGAGTTTCGCGGCAGTCTTCTCGCCCACTCCCGGACATCCCGGGAAGTTGTCGGCCGAGTCGCCCATAAGCGCCAGCAGGTCGATGACCTGTGCGGTGGTCGCTATACCATACTTCTGCGTCACCTCGCTTTCGCCCAGCGTGTCGTAACCGCCACCATGACGGGGTCGGTAGATATAGACATTGCCCCCCACGAGCTGTCCGTAGTCCTTGTCGGGGGTGAGCATGTAGGTCTCGATGCCCTCGCGTCCGGCAGCGGTGGCAAGGGTGCCTATCACATCGTCGGCCTCGAAGCCGTCGGCCTGGAGCACGGGTATATGGTAAGCCTCGAGGATGTCCTTGATGATGGGCACGCTCGCCCGGATGTCCTCGGGCGTCTCCTCGCGCTGTGCCTTGTAGGCGGGGAAAGCCTCGTGACGGAAGGTCTTGCCGTGGTCGAAAGCCACAGCCATGTATGTGGGCTGCTCCTTGGTTATCACCTCGTTGAGGGTATTGACGAACCCCATTATAGCCGATGTATTGAGTCCCTTGGAGTTGATGCGTGGGTTTTTGAGGAATGCGTAGTACGACCTATATATAAGTGCATAGGCGTCCAATAGAAAGAGTCTGTCCATAGTTCTAATTGCTTTAGGTGTGTAAAATTACGAAAATAAATTAGATAATGACAGAAAATATCTGTAATTTTGCAACAAAATACTCATAGTCATGGATTATCAAACAGTTATCAAGGCGCCGATATCTGCAGAATTGGCCGATTTCATCGAGATGTTCAACCGCTCGCTCGACCACGAGGATGGCATGCTGGCGCAAGCCCTGAACCATATCCGCCAGCGCGGCGGCAAGCGTATGCGACCCATTCTCATCCTGCTGATAGCCAAAAGTTTCGGAGCCGTAACCGAGGTAACCCAGCATGCAGCCATAGGACTGGAGTTGCTGCACACAGCGTCGCTGGTGCACGACGATGTGGTCGATGAAAGCGCCGAAAGACGCGGCCAGGCTTCTGTCAACGCCATCTATGACAACAAGGTGAGTGTGCTTGTGGGCGACTACATTCTCTCTACCGCTCTGCTCCATGTCTCTTACACTCATCGTGAGCGCATTATCCGTTATCTGGCGCAGTTGGGGCGTACACTCTCAGACGGTGAAATCCTGCAGCTTTCCAACATATCCAACCGTGACATCTCGGAGGACGTCTACTATAATATAATAAAAGGTAAGACCGCTGCACTCTTCGAGGCGTGTGCCTCCATTGGTGCGCTGGCGTCGGGAGCCACCGACGAGGAGATTGAGGCTGCTGCCCGCTTCGGCCAGAACCTTGGTATCGTCTTCCAGATACGCGACGACATCTTCGACTATTACGACAGTGCCGACATAGGCAAACCCACCGGCAACGACATGGCTGAAGGCAAGCTCACGCTGCCCGCCATCTACGCTGTGAACCACGATGCGCCCGCCGAAATCAGAGAGCTGGCTTACAAGGTGAAAGACCGCAGCATCAGCACCGATGAAATCGGCAAACTTGTCGCCTATACCAAGGCCAACGGCGGTATAGAATATGCCGAGCGCCGCATGTGGGAGTTTCACGATGAAGCCTGCCACTTCATCGATACGTATATCCATCAGGACGATATACGCCAGGCACTTAGAGCTTATCTCGACTACGTCATCAAGCGCAACAAATAATCCCCAATTCATCGCGATTTTCCCCTCGTCAGTGCATCATTTAGCCATCAACGTGTAATATGATGCACTGATTGTTTTCGGCCGTATTGCGAGGCGTGAAACCGAGGATGCGGGGCGTGATAAAAGTAATGCAAACCATGAAAACAGCGTTTCACACCATGCACTCAGCGTTTCGCACCATGAAATTATCGCCAACGTGACCTCCGCCGAGTTGTCGGGATGGTCGAAATGACTCTGGATGAACGGGGAACGCGCGCGGAGGTGGATGCAAAAAGGGCGATGCAGACTGCGCGGTCTGCATCGCCCTTAGGCGTTATGCCATCCCTTGTGGGGAAGGCTGTGGGGTTAGAAGTATTTTACCTCTTTGCCCTCGATTGTGCTGATAAGCAGGTTGGTAAGACGGCTGGTGCCCAAGCGGAACCACTTGTTGGTGAGCCACTTCTCGCCCAGCACCTCCTTGACGATGGTGTAGTAGGTCACAGCGTCCATCACGGTATTGATACCGCCTGCGGGCTTCAAGCCAATCTGGATGCCGGTCTCGTCGTAGTACTCCTTGATGGCCTGGCACATCACGTAGACAGCCTCGGGAGTGGCCGAAACCTTCTCCTTGCCGGTAGATGTCTTGATATAGTCGGCTCCGGCATACATGGCGATGATAGAGGCACGTTTCACGTCGGCCATCGATGGCAGGTCGCCTGTCTCGAGGATTACCTTGAGTGGCACTTCGCCGCAAATATCCTTGATTTCGCTGATTTCATCGGCCACAGTCTCATAGTCGCCCGACAGATACTTGCCCACCGACTGCACGATGTCAATCTCGGTGGCGCCATCCTTGACTGCGAGCGCAGTCTCGGCAATCTTGACCTCGATGAAGGTCTGAGAAGAGGGGAACGAGGCACATACGTTGGTTATCTCTACACCGTCTACCTCCAGGCTCTCGCTCACCAGTTTGGCGAAGCAGGGATAGGTGCATACGGCAGCCACGTGGGGCAGTTCCTTGTAGTCCTTGGAAAAGTTGTTAACACGCTCTACCATAGCCAGAATCTCTTCTTCGGTGTCGGTGGTACGGAGCGAGGTCAGCTCGATGCTGCCCAGAAGGAAGCGGTGAACCTCGTCGGTATTGTTCTCAGCTGCTTTTTCTACGATTTTCTTTACTTCTTCGGCAACTTCAGCATCGGTGATGTTGAGGTTGTACTTGTTCAGCGCCTGCTGATACTTGTCAACGTTCTTAATGTCTGTCATATTGTTTGGGTTATTAATGATTGTCCTAAAGTTACAGTTTGCTGTTGTTGATATGGCGCGTGGCGTCGCGGCGGGTCTTCTTTTCAAAGCTCTTTTCGAGCTCGGCGGTGAGGTCTATGCCCGTCTGGTTGGCGAGGCAGATGAGCACCCACAGCACATCGGCCATCTCTTCGCCCAGGTTGGGCTTTTCGCCCGCCTTGAAGCTCTGGTCACCATAGGTGCGCGCCATGACGCGTGCCAGTTCGCCCACCTCTTCGGTGAGGCAAGCCATATTGGTGAGCTCAGAGAAGTAGCGCACTCCATACTGCCTTATCCATTCGTCTACTCGTTGTTGTGCTTCTTGTATAGTCATAATCAGTGGGTTAGGAGGTATGCTGCGATTATGCCCAAGAGCGTCAGGGCCATGATGAGGTAGACCACGGCGCTTCGGCGCTTGTCCTTCCAGTTGCGCAGGGCGGTGATGGTGTAGTAGATGGTACACATGATGCCGCCTATGATGAGCCACGTGGCGCTCTTCATCAAGATTCCGCCCACCACGATGGCGAGCATGCCCAGGATGTTGATGAGCCAGATGGCCGTTTCCTTGATTTCGTTCATATCTATCACTTAGTTGAAGGCTGCTGTGGTTCAGGCTATTACGCCGTCTATCATAGCCCGCATGGCGAGCATCACGGTCAAGAAGGCGAAGATGAGGGTAATCACCGCATAGTAGGCGAGCATGCCCTTGTGCCACACGCCCGTTGCGATGCCGGTGCGGAGAATCTGGATGAGCGTCTGGAGCAATATGCCGAACATGATGGCGGCGCCCACCCACGCCACGGCTGCTGCCGAGAGGTGGAGCAGGCGCTCCAGAGTCTTGCTGAGCAGTATGATGGCAAGCGCCACAATTTTTGCGATAGTCTTGATATTCATGTTGTTCATTGCTATAGTTTACTCTTTGTTCTTGGTGTCCATACAGATGGTCACAGGGCCGTCGTTGACCAGTTCTACCTTCATGTCGGCGCCAAACTCGCCCGTGCCTACCTGCTTGCCGAGCGCCTCGCTCATTCGGGTGCAGAAGTAGTTGTACAGGGGCACCGATACGTCGTGCGTAGCGGCTCGGAACCATGCCGGGCGGTTGCCCTTCTTGTAACTCGCGAAGAGCGTGAACTGTGATACCACGAGTATCTCGCCCTGTACCGACAGGATATCACGGTTCATGACTCCCTGTTCGTCCTCAAAGACGCGCAGACCTATAACCTTGTGTACCAGCCAGTCGGCATCCTCGTGCGTGTCGGCGCCTTCTATGCCTACAAGGATAAGGTAGCCTTTGCCGATGGATGATTTGACCTCGCTGTCTATGGTGACCGATGCGCGCGAAACGCGCTGTATGACAATTCTCATAGTGACTATCGTTGTGCTATAATCTGCAAATATACTAAATTTGCCATAATTTAACCCATCATTTGTTTTATTTTTACTCGCGAGGGTCGAAATATCGTCTGCAACAGCCATTCAGAGCCCTCTGAGAGCCTCTGTAGCGGCGTTTTGGTCTGCCGTGGGTGTAGAGATACCCTCCAGCCTCGCAGAGGGGCTCTCCAGCCTCGCAGAGGTACCCTCCAGCTTTGCAGAGGTACCCTCCATGATTGTAGATGCAAACTGCATGCTTTCAGATCTAAACTGCATGGTTGGCGATGTAATCGCTATGATTGCTGTGAAGGTCGGAAAGGTGGTCGTGGTGGGCTGTTGTTATATGTAATACAGTACCGCTGATGCTGTCACTGACGGCGGGACATAAAAAGACTATCAGCGCAGCGGCGGAGGCTACTGCGCTGATAGTCAATGGGTTAACGAGTGGAGTGGGAGAGAGCTACTCGCTTGCGGGGTGGAAATGGTCGTAAATCACCTTGGCCTTGGCGTTACCCACTGAGGCGGAGAGGGTTGGGAGCGAAGCCTCGCGGATGGCCTTGACCGTCTTGAACTGTTTCAGGAGCGCCTCGCGCGTCTTGGGGCCTATGCCTCGGATGTCGTCGAGCTGAGAGTGGAGCGCGTGCTTGGACCGCTTGTCGCGGTGGAAGGTGATGGCGTAGCGGTGAACCTCGTCCTGGATGCGCGTGAGGGCATGGAAAAGCTCGCTCTTGACATCGAGCGCCACCGTGCAAATGGGGTCGCCGAAGAGCAGTTCATTGGTGCGGTGGCGGTCGTCCTTGGCGAGTCCAGCCACGGCAATATTGAGTCCCATCTCGCCATTGACGACAGCCGATACGACATCCATCTGGCCCTTGCCGCCATCGGTGATAATCAGGTCGGGCAAC
The DNA here is from genome assembly GCF_002251455.1 of Prevotella sp. P4-51. NCBI lineage: Bacteria > Pseudomonadati > Bacteroidota > Bacteroidia > Bacteroidales > Prevotellaceae > Prevotella > Prevotella sp. P4-51. Next base: position 59,640 of record NZ_NPJM01000011.1, on the reverse strand, counting down.
GGCTGATGCTCGTCGGTCATGCGCTGATAGCGGCGGCGCACTACCTCCTGCATAGACGCATAATCGTCGGGTCCGACGACGGTCTTGATGTTGTATTTGCGGTATTCCTTCTTGGCGGGGCGCATGCCCTTGAACACCACGCAACCCGCCACGGCGTCGGAGCCAGAGATATTGGAGTTGTCGAAACACTCGATGTGGTAGGGGAGCTTGGGCAGCTTCAGTTTGGCCTGCAGCTCCTTCATCAGGCGCGTCTGCTTCTGCTCAGGGTTGAGCTTTTCGGCCTGTTTGAGCCTGTCAAACTTGTACTGCCGGCTGTTCATTTCAGACAACTCCAGCAGATGGCGCTTGTCGCCCCGTTGCGGCACCGTGAAGGTGACGTTGCTGAGCTGCCACGACAGTTCGAACGGCACTATTACTTCGCGCGCTGTGCTCTGGAAGCGGTCGCGAATCTCGGGAATGGCGTCAATGAGCAGTTCTTCGCATGTTTCATTGAGCTTACGCTTATATTCAAAGGTGAAACTCTGGTTGATGGTGCCGTTTTTCACGTGAATATAGTTGATATATGCATTCCGCGACGCCTCGTCGTCAATAATGCTGAATACATCGACGTCGGTAATGGTGTGGCTCACCACCTCGCTGCGGCTCACGAAGCCCTGGAGCAGCATATAGCGCTGCTTGACCTGCTCGGCCTCCTCGAACTTGAGCGCTGCAGACAGCTGCTGCATCTGCTGATACAGCAACTCGCTCAACTCGCGCGTATTGCCCTTGAGGATTTCGCGTGCCTGGCGGATACATTCCATATAATCCTCGTAGCTCTGACGACCACAACACGGCGCACCACAATTATGAATGTGGTATTCGAGGCAAGGCTTGTACTTACCGGCAGCGATGCCTTCGGCGGAAATAGGGAAATGGCACTTGCGCGGCTTGTAAATTTTGCCGATTAGGTCGAGAATGTTGTACATGCTACTGATGTGGCTGTAGGGGCCAAAGTATTGTCCGCCCTTGCGGTTGATGGTACGCGTCTTGAAAATTCGAGGCAGATACTCCTTGGTGATACAGATGCTGGGGTAGGTCTTTCCGTCTTTGAGCAGCACATTATAGCGCGGGTTGTAACGCTTGATCAGGCTGTTTTCGAGCAGCAGCGCGTCTTCTTCGGTGTTGACCACCGTGTAGGTGATGTCGCAGATTTTGGACACCAGCACCTTGGTCTTGAACCTATCGACCTCGGTATGGAAGTAAGACGAAACACGGCTCTTCAGCCTCTTGGCTTTTCCCACGTAAATGATGGTGTGGTCCTTGTCATAGAACTGATAACTGCCCGGTTTCTCCGGCATATTGAGGACAATGTTTTTGAGTCTTGCCAATAGTTCCTCTTTCTCTTTCTTCATGCTTAAACCTATTGGAAACAAATGAAATAGCCGCTTAAAGTTTCACGTGAAACTTTAAGCGGCCTTTAATCTTTACCGTCATTGTTTCATGCCCGCCAGCGATGGTTCCGACAGTTGTCAGGATGGTGGAGTGGGGCACGGGAATGACGCAAAGCCTAAAGGCCGCTCTTGCTAAAATATTAAACCTGTATGAGAGATGTCACTTCGATATCGTCGTCGAAAGCATCTCGGCCATTGAGGCCCTCATTGACAAGTTCGATGATGAAGTTGCAGTACACCTTTTTGGGGTTGAACTTCTTGACCAGGTCACAGGCAGCCTTCATGGTTCCGCCGGTAGCGAGCAGGTCGTCGTGGAGCAACACCACATCGTTCTCGTTGATGGCGTCCTTGTGGATTTCGATGGTGTCGATGCCATACTCCTTGGCGTAGCTCTCCTGTACGGTCTCGCAGGGCAGCTTGCCAGGCTTGCGGCAGAGAACGATGCCTGCGTTGAGCTGGAGTGCCACTGCCGACGACATCACAAAGCCTCGGCTCTCGATACCCACAATCTTGGTAATGCCCTTGTCCTTGTAGAGGTCTACCATCTCATTGGTAATAATCCTAAGACATTCGGCGCTCTTGAAGAGCGTGGTTACATCTCTGAAATTTACGCCCTTGATTGGCCAGTCGGGAATGCAGCGTAAATTCTTCATTAATACTTCGTTGTTCATTGCAATTATAATATTTATAGATTTATCCTTGTTTCACGTGAAACTACCTTCCCATAAGTACCAGCAGCACATTGATGTCGCTGGGTGACACTCCAGGGATGCGGCTTGCCTGTGCCAGGGTCTCGGGGTTAATCTTCTCGAGCTTCTGGCGACCCTCGGTCGAGATTTCGTGGAGCTCGCTGTACTTGAAGCGACCCCTAATCTTGATATTCTCCAGTCTGTGCATCTTGTCGGCAATGATGCGTTCGCGCTCGATGTAACCCTTATACTTGATTTTGATTTCTGCCGCCTCGCTGGTTTCCTCCTTGCGGTTGGGCAGACCCTCTATCAGTGCGCGGAGCTGGGGCACGGCGTCGGCCATCTGCTGGATGCTCACCTGGGGACGGCTGACGAGGTCGGCGACCTTGCATCCCATGCGGAGTGGGGTAGTGCCGATGCTCTCGAGCCACGGGTTGATGTCGGCGGGCTTGACGCTGGTGCTGGCGCAGAAGTCGATGATGCGCTCTATGCCCTCGCGCTTCTGCAACCACCAGTCGTAGCGCTCGCGCGATGCCACTCCGAGGTGATAGGCACGCTCAGTGAGTCGGGCGTCGGCATCATCCTGTCGCAGAAGTATACGGTATTCTGCGCGCGAGGTAAACATGCGGTAAGGCTCGTCGACCCCCTTGGTGGTGAGGTCGTCGATGAGCACACCTATATAACTCTCGTCGCGCGCCATGACAAACGGCTGGCCTCCGCCACACTTGATGGCAGCGTTGATGCCCGCCACGAGACCCTGTCCTGCAGCCTCTTCGTAGCCCGTGGTGCCATTGACCTGTCCGGCGAGGAAGAGCCCGCTGACGACCTTGGACTCCAGCGAGTGGTCGAGCTGGGTGGGGTCGAAGTAGTCGTACTCGATGGCGTAGCCCGGGCGATAGAAGCGCGCGTCGCGCAGTGCGGGGATGGCGTGGAGTGCCTGCAGCTGTATGTCGATAGGCATGCTCGACGAGAAGCCATTGAGATACATCTCATTGGTATTCTCCCCTTCGGGCTCGAGAAACAGCGGGTGCTGCTCCTTGCCGGGAAAGGTGACGAGCTTGGTCTCTATCGACGGGCAGTAGCGCGGTCCGGTGCTCTGTATCTGCCCGTTGAAGAGCGGCGAGTCTGCCAGTCCGCTGCGGAGTATGTCGTGAGATTGCTTGTTGGTATAACAGGTCCAACAAGGCAGTTGCTGCAGTGTGCGGAGAGGAGCCATATAACTGAACTGATGAAATCCCTGTTCGCCGGGTTGCTCCTCTGTGTCTTCGAAGTGTACACTTCGTCGGTCGATGCGTACGGGCGTGCCCGTCTTCATACGCCCTACGCGTATGCCGTGGCTGGCTATGCTCTCGCTGAAGTTCAGGACAGCCGGCTCGGCGCATCTGCCACCCGGCACCTTATGCTTGCCGATGTGCATGAGTCCGTTGAGGAATGTGCCTGCCGTCACCACCACCGCGCGGGCATGGAATGTTACTCCCCAGATGGTGGTAACTCCCACAGCCACACCGTCTTTGACGATGAGTGTGTCTGCCTGGTCCTGCCAGATATCCAGATTGTCGGTGTGGTCAAGTATTTCGCGCCATTTCCAGATGAACTTTCCCCTGTCGCATTGCGCCCTTGGCGACCAAACGGCTGGGCCTTTTCCCTGATTGAGCATTCTGAACTGTATGGCAGTGGCGTCGGTGACGATTCCGGTCTGACCGCCGAGAGCATCAATCTCCCTGACTATCTGTCCTTTAGCTATGCCACCGATGGCCGGGTTACAGCTCATCTGTCCAATCTTGTTCATGTCCATAGTAATCAGGCACGTCCGAGCGCCCATCCGGGCAGCTGCGGCAGCGGCTTCGCAGCCTGCGTGTCCGCCTCCGATTACTATCACATCATAATCAAATTTCATTATGTTGTAATATTTTCCGCAAAAGTAAGAAATTAAATCCAATTTTTTGATGGTTTTGCTTTGAATTATAATAAAAATATAGTATTTTTGCATCCGCTGAGCCTCTATCATACCTTATAATAATGTGCGAGCAGTCATTTTAGGGTCTATGGTAGTGGCTCTCGGTAGTATTGTCATGATATAACATTACTAACAATTAAATAATTAAATTACAATCATTTATGTGGTTAATCAATTCATCTATTGGTAGAAAGGTAGTGATGTCTGTAACCGGCATTGCGCTTATCCTTTTTCTGACGTTCCATTGCTGTATGAACGTTGTAGCCCTATTTTCGGGTAAAGCCTACAACATGATTTGTGAGTTGCTTGGTGCCAACTGGTATGCCCTCGTGGCTACTCTTGGTCTGGCTGCTCTCGCAGTGTGTCACATCGTGTATGCGTTTATCCTCACCGCACAGAACCGTCGTGCGCGTGGCGCTTCACGCTACGAGGTAACCGTCAAGCCCGAGAAGGTAGAGTGGGCTTCGCAGAACATGCTCGTGCTGGGTATCATCATCCTGCTGGGTCTGCTGCTCCACCTCTTCAACTTCTGGTACAACATGATGTTTGCCGAGCTTACCGGTATGGCTGTTGGCCATCTGCCCCACGAAGGCTTCGCCTTCATCCAGGACACCTTCAAGAATCCTGTTTATGTAGTGCTGTATCTCGTGTGGCTTGCCGCTCTGTGGTTCCACCTCGCTCACGGTTTCTGGAGTTCTATGCAGACCCTCGGCGTAAGTGGCAAGGTATGGTTCAAGCGTTGGCAGTGCATCAGCGTGGTTTACACCAGTCTGCTCATGCTCGCCTTTGTAGTAGTGGTTCTGGCTTTTGCCTTCAATTGTGCCCCCAGCCTCTGCTGAATCGCCTAAGTAATTAATTCATGTAACAATCGAAAAAGTAATAGTAATTATGGCTAAGACTTTAAATTCAAGAATACCCGAGGGTCCAGTAGCTGAGAAATGGACCAATTACAAGGCTCATCAGCGCCTGGTTAACCCCAAGAACAAACTCAAGCTCGATGTCATCGTCGTAGGTACAGGTCTGGCTGGTGCCAGTGCTGCCGCCTCACTCGGTGAGATGGGATTCAACGTGCTCAACTTCTGCATCCAGGACTCTCCCCGTCGTGCTCACTCTATCGCCGCCCAGGGTGGTATCAATGCCGCCAAGAACTATCAGAACGACGGCGACTCAGTATATCGTCTTTTCTATGACACCGTAAAGGGTGGTGACTATCGTGCCCGCGAGGCCAACGTATACCGTCTGGCTGAGGTGTCTAACAATATCATCGACCAGTGTGTAGCCCAGGGTGTACCTTTCGCCCGCGAGTATGGTGGTATGCTTGCCAACCGCTCTTTTGGTGGTGCCCAGGTATCACGTACCTTCTATGCCAAGGGTCAGACCGGCCAGCAGCTGCTGCTCGGTGCCTACTCTTCTCTGAGCCGCATGGTTCAGGCTGGCAAGGTGAAGCTCTACACCCGCTACGAGATGGAGGATGTGGTAATCGTTGACGGCCACGCCCGTGGTATCATCGCCAAGAACCTGGTGAGCGGCGAGCTCGAGCGCTTCTCTGCCAATGCTGTGGTTATCGCCACCGGTGGTTATGGCAACACCTACTTCCTCTCTACCAATGCTATGGGTTGCAACTGTACCGCTGCCGTTCAGTGCTACCGCAAGGGCGCATACTTTGCCAACCCCTGCTACGTACAGATTCACCCCACCTGTATCCCCGTTCACGGTGACAAGCAGAGCAAGCTGACCCTGATGTCTGAGTCGCTGCGTAACGACGGCCGTATCTGGGTTCCCAAGAAACTTGAGGACGCCAAGCGTCTGCAGGCTGGTGAAATCCAGGGTTCTGATATACCCGAGGAAGACCGCGACTATTACTTGGAGCGTCGCTATCCTGCCTTCGGTAATCTCGTTCCGCGCGACGTGGCCTCACGTGCAGCCAAGGAGCGCTGCGACAAGGGCTATGGCGTTAACAACACCGGTCTGGCCGTATTCCTCGACTTCTCTGAGTCTATCAACCGTCTCGGTATCGACGAGATTCTCCAGCGTTACGGCAACCTCTTCGACATGTATGAGGAGATTACCGACGTCAACCCCGGCAAGCTGGCCCGCGAGATTGACGGCGTGAAGTACTACAACCCCATGATGATCTTCCCCGCCATCCACTACACTATGGGTGGTATCTGGGTAGACTATGAGCTCCAGACCACCGTTCCCGGTCTGTTTGCTATCGGTGAGTGTAACTTCTCTGACCACGGTGCCAACCGTTTGGGCGCTTCTGCCCTTATGCAGGGTCTGGCTGACGGTTACTTCGTACTGCCTTACACCATCCAGAACTACCTGGCTAACCAGGATCTCTGGCCCCGTCTCTCTACCGACCTGCCCGAGTTTGCTGAAGCTGAGAAAGGCGTTCAGGCTGAGATTGACCGCCTGATGAACATCCATGGCAAGCGTTCTGTCGACTCTATCCACAAGGAGCTGGGCCACATTATGTGGGAGCATGTGGGTATGGGCCGCACCAAGGAGGGCCTTGAGAAAGGTCTGCAGCTGCTCAAAGGCATCCGCGACGAGTTCAATACCAACCTCTTCATCCCTGGCACCAAGGAAGGGCTTAACGTCGAGCTCGACAAGGCCATCCATCTGCGCGACTTCATCCTCATGGGCGAGCTTATCGCCTACGATGCCCTGCACCGCGAGGAGAGCTGCGGTGGCCACTTCCGCGAGGAGCACCAGACCGAGGAGGGCGAGGCTAAGCGCGATGACGAGCACTTCTTCTATGTAGGCTGCTGGGAATACCAGGGCGACGACAACAAGGCCCCTGAGCTCATCAAGGAGCCTCTGGAGTACGAGGCAATTAAGGTTCAAACACGTAACTATAAGAATTAATAATCATGGCTAAGAATATATCATTCACACTAAAGTATTGGAAGCAGAACGGACCCAAAGACAAGGGCCATTTCGATACACACGAGATGAAGAACATCCCCGACGATACCTCGTTCCTTGAGATGCTCGACATCCTCAACGAGGAGCTTATCGAGGCTGGTCAGGAGCCTTTCGTTTTCGATCACGACTGCCGCGAGGGTATCTGCGGTATGTGCTCACTCTACATTAACGGTGTGCCCCACGGCAAGACCGAGCGTGGCGCTACCACCTGTCAGCTCTACATGCGCCGCTTCAACGATGGCGATGTCATCACCGTAGAGCCCTGGCGCTCGGCCGGTTTCCCTGTTATCAAGGACTGTATGGTAGACCGTGGTGCCTTTGACAAGATTATCCAGGCTGGCGGCTACACCTCTATACGTACTGGCCAGGCCCAGGATGCCAACGCCATCCTTATCTCTAAGGAGGCTGCCGACGAGGCCATGGACTGCGCTACCTGTATCGGCTGCGGTGCCTGTGTAGCCGCTTGTAAGAACGGTTCAGCCATGCTCTTCGTAAGCTCTAAGGTTAGTCAGCTGGCTCTTCTGCCCCAGGGCCGTCCCGAGGCAGCCAAGCGCGCCAAGGCTATGATTGCCAAGATGGACGAGCTGGGCTTTGGTAACTGTACCAACACCCGTGCTTGCGAGGCTGTATGCCCCAAGAACGAGTCTATCGCCAACATCGCTCGCCTCAACCGCGAGTTTATCTCTGCCAAGTTGGCCGACTAACCGTCGGACATGGTATACAATCAACAGCCCCGCAACGGCATTTGCTTGCTCGTTGCGGGGCTTTTTCGTGTCTGCGGGTGATGTATAGTCCTGTGCCGCGAGAGTCGCTCTGAGCGCAGCAGAATGGCTCTTGGCGCAGTTTTATCTGCCGTCCGTCGCCATCAGGATGCCAGTTGGTGCACGTCGGTATTGCTCTATCGTCGGCTGTTGCTGCCTGCCGCATGGCAGGCGTCGCCAGAGCCTACATGTTTCTTGCCTGATAGATCATCTCCTTGGCGCGGTTTATCTCCTGCAGTTTGCGTGTGGCGGCTTCCTTGACGTCGTCGCCGAGCGTAGCCACACGGTCGGGATGGTTGAGTTTGACCATATTTCTGTATGCAGCCCTCACCTCTTCGTTGGTGGCGCTTGGCGAGATGCCGAGCACGCGGTAGGCGTCGTCAAGCGAGTCGCCGCCGAGCGACAGCATCTGGTTGACCATCTGTTCGGTGACGCCCAGGTTGACGGCCACCTGCTTTACGGCTTCTATCTCTGCCGGATGCACGGTACCGTCGGCCTTGGCGATGACGATGAGGAAGTCTATGAGCTGCAGTCTGTGCTCTACGGGCATAAAACCAGCAATCTCATCACACACTTTGCGTATCTCCTGCTGCCATTCGGCCTCACCTCTGTTTTTGCGGTATTCGAAGAGTTTCAGCAGGATGTTGTTGCCCTCTTCCACACTCGTTTCGCCGAACGTATTGCGCAGGAATTTCCTCACCGTTTCCATCTCCGAGTGCATGATTTTGCCGTCGGCCTGTATTACGTGCGACGCCAGCACCATCAGCGAGAAGAGAAACCTGCTACGGCTGTCTTCCGCGCTCGTGCTTGTCGTCTCTGTGCTGCTTTGTGCTGCCGTCGGCTTGCTGTCGCCACTCCATATACTGTCGATAACCGAACCGATGACAAAACCGGCGATGGCTCCCAGCACACTCTGTGTCTGGGCAAATCCGCTAAAGAGTCCTATCCACTTGATAAATCCCATAGTTGTACTTATTTTGCCTGCAAATATATCGGTTTCTCATGTCATAGCCAAACAAATCACCCGAAATCGTCCTTTCCCCGTGCTGTTGGGCCCCGTGTCGGTGCCCGTTTTCCCCTGTTTTGTCGCCGGTTGCAGTCTCGCCGACGCCCCCAGGCTCCGTATTCATTGCCCCGCCGATGGCGCTTCTCTGGATATAGATAAACCCCAAACGGGCTAATGACCGTTTGGGGTTTATGATACATCGTATGCTTTTTTGAGAGTTTCTATTTCAGAATGTCCAGAAGCCCTTTCACGCCTTTTTTCATCATGCTGGAGCCCTTCTTCTTGTCTTTCTTTTTGCCTCCGTCTACTATCTTCTTGACGGCAGCGGTGCCTTCGTTGGAGCCTTTCATGTAGTCTTTGCCCATCTTTGCGCGTATGGGGTGCAGTGCTTTTGCGTCGACATAGCAGCGTGAGCCGGTGAAAGGTTCTATTGTAGGCAGACTGTTGTACATTCCGTTCTTTACGCGCGACGCCCAGATGCGGTCGCCGTTGCCGAATGTTGATACGAAGGTATAGTGGTTGCGTTCGCCTGCGGCTGAGCAGAAGTCTTCCAATTCGCCGGGAGACACAGCCTGATACCAGCCTGTGCGGTGTGCCATGGTGGCGCGTTCTGCGGTGGTGAGTGCGAACTCAATGGTGCATACTTCGTTGGGTGCGAGTGTCGTTGCTGTCTTGGGGTCAATCACTTCCAGGGCGTTGCAGAACGCCATAGGCTCCTTTGCCCATTCCTTTATCTGTGCGCGGTCGGTGTATTTCGGCAGTCTCGACTCGTATTCGCTGTAAGCCAGTTCGGAGTTCTGTTCCAAGTAGAGCAGTGTGCGGTGTATGTATGCCGCCAGTTCCTGCCGTGTCACGCTGCCGCTCTGTGGCAGTGAGGCGTCGTCGAGTCCGATGGCACTGGCTGATGCGTCCTTTCCAGACATCTCCTTCACGAGCAGTGTCATGATGGAGCGAAGCTGTTTGCGGGTGACGGGTTTGGTGTAGTCGTTGCCGAGCACGGCGTCGTCGATGAGGTTGTCGCACAGTGCGCGGTTTACGCCGTCCTGCGCCCACACGCTCATCTTGGCTTCCGACTTGCGTGGCAGTATGAACATCTGGTCGCTCGGCAGCTCCGTCTCCAGCAGGCATATATCTTCCTCGCTCTTCATACTTTCGAGCGTTGAGACTTTGAAATCTTCGAAAGAGCCTTCCATACCCATCATTTTCTGGTCTCTGGGTGTGAGGTGTCTCATGTGATAGCTGTGTGAGATGCCGCAATAGATGCAGCTCTTCCAGTAGAGGTGCTCACCGGCTGCGTTTACGCCGATGTATGCCTGGTCGTTGGCTATGTTCTCGTTCATGTCGTGCCATTCCAGTACTTCGGCTGCCGGTCTGGCGCTGAAGGTGTGCGCTTTGTTTCGTTCGCACTTGCCGCAAACCTTGCATGAGTAGTACCATTTGAACGGTTGCTTGCATGTGTTGTACTGGCACACGCGGTCGGCAGCCTCTATCTTGGCTGTGAACACATGCTTGGTGCAGGTGAGAAGTTTGGTGGCTGCCACGCCAGCCTTCTGTGCCTCAAACACATCGCCGCGGTATGTGCGTATGGTGTATGTCGGCTCGGTGGCGTCGAGAGCCAGACAGTCGAGCACAGCCTTGCCTGCGTTCTCGGGGATGAACAATGTGCCCTTGGCGGTGTAGAGCTTTGTGCTCTGTTCCATATAATTGCGTCCCCATTTTGACAGCCGCTCGACGGTGGCCTCGTTGAGGTCTTTTACGTATTTCACGGCATCCACCTTGGGGCTAAGCCACACCTCTTTCAGATTGAATGTGGAGGAGAATGGGGCACCGAGTGTATTTGCGAATTCTGAGATGTTGTAGTTTTCCGCCCCGTTGCTTACGTCGATTATCAACTTGGTCATCAGCAGGGTGTTGTGATTTTTGTATGCATGTCCGCTCGACGAGATGTATTTCTCATGCATGAATTCGTAGAGCTGATCGATCTTGTCGACTACGAGCACATCCAGCGGGTGGTAGTGTGGATATACTTCGTCGGCCTCTTTGCGCGATATGTAGGGCAGGGTGGAGCGGTATTCCTTCTTCAGCACGTCGTAGTCGGAGAAATGGTCAACTTTCTCCTGCGGTCCGGCCTTGCCACCAGGTATGGTAAATTTCACCTCCATAATGGGGAAGTAAGGTGCGCTTGTGAGCACGCGTGCCGGTATCCCGTTCACCGTGGCCTTGAAGTTTTCGGTCGACAGAACGTTGGAACCGTCTCTCTTTACCCATTCGGTCTGGTAATCTCCGTCTGGGTCTATCACTATCTCAATTGTGGCTATGTAGGGGTATCCAGCCTTCAGTGTGGGGATGCCCTCCTTGTTCTCGCCGAACTCGCCATCCCATGAGATGTCGCGCATTGTGATGACACCGCTCTTGAACAGGTCGCCGTAGGCGGTGTTCACCGCTTTCAGGGCGAGTTTTTCGGCTTTCTCTAAGTCCATTCCTGGAGTAGGGGCGTCTATCGTTATCTCCACCGATTTTATTTTCTTTTTGGCGGTGTCGGCCCACAGCGTGGCGGGCAGCAGAAGCAGAGCCGCTGCAAATGTCAAAAACAGCTGTTTCATATTGTGATTAATTTGATTGTGTTATGTTGAATTGTTATTTATGGTGTTTGGTTACTGTTAGTTTTTGATGGATACTGGTCGCATATGCAAACTTATCCTTAATTCCGCAACACTATTACAAATTAAACTCTTTAAGTACCTGAGCAACAAAAAGTTCTCAGACAAGCCAAGCGGCAGAGCCGAGCGCCCCAGGATTTTGCCATGTCGAAGAATTCACTTATCTTAGTGTTGCACAAACAAACAAGAGAATCTGACGATAGACATGGCAAAAATACAAATTAAATCTGAGAAACTCATTCTTTTTGGAGGAATGTTTTCAAGTAGGAAACTTTTTTAATCGTTTTTTCAAAACTGATAGACACATTGTGGCTGTCTGCTTGCTGCCGCCACTCCATATACTATCGATAACCGAGCCGATGACAAAACCGGCGATGGCTCCCAGCACACTCTGTGTCTGGGCAAATCCGCTAAAGAGTCCTATCCATTTGATAAATCCCATAGTTGTACTTATTTTGCCTGCAATTATATCGGTTTCTCATGTCCTATCCAAACAAATCACCCGAAATCGTCCTTTCCCCGTGCCTTTAGGCCCCGTGTCGGCGCCCGTTTATCCTTGTTTTGGCGCCGATTGCGGTCTCGCCGACGCCCCCTGGCTCCGTATTCATTGCTCCGCCGATGGCGCAAGTCGATGGATAATAGTTAAATAATGAAAGAAAAGTCCCTTTTTGTTTGTTATTATGTTCCGAAAACATTATTTTTGCAAAACATAATAATTGTAGTCAGATATAAAGAGCGTAGAGTTATGAAGTTTGTAGACAGAATTGACGAACAGCGACGTCTCCACGACGCCCTCCATGGCGACCATCCATCTGCCCTTGTCGTGGTGTATGGCAGGCGAAGGCTCGGCAAATCCACCCTCATCAAGAAGGTGCTCCGAGATGATGATGTCTATTTTATGGCCGACAACTCCGAGTCCGTTCAGCAGCGCAGGCTGTTGGCCAAGGCTTTGAGTTATCATTTAGCGGGATTTGACAAGGTCGAATATCCTGACTGGGAATCGTTGTTCCAGCAGCTTAACTACCGCACTACTGGGCATTTCACCCTCTGTATTGATGAGTTCCCCTTTTTAGTGAAGGTAGATAGTACCTTGCCGTCTGTCCTTCAGAAGCTCATCGATACCAAGGCTCTGAAATACTCCATACTCCTTTGCGGTTCGTCGCAGCAGATGATGCAAGGGCTGGTGCTCGACGCCGCCGAGCCACTCTATGGCCGCGCCGACACCATCATTCAGCTGACACCCATCAAGATTCGGTTCTTGCAGGAAATCCTGCAGAGCGACGCCGTGGCCACCATCGAGGAATATGCCGTATGGGGAGGTGTTCCCCGTTATTGGGAGCTTCGCGAACGCGAACTTTCGCTGATGGAGGCGGTGCGTTATCATATCCTTGACGTCAACGGCACACTCTATGAGGAACCTTCCCGCCTCTTTATGGATGACCTCACCCAGACCACGCTCTCTTCCACGCTTCTTTCTCTTATCGGCAACGGCGTCAATCGCTTGTCCGAGATAGCCGGCAAGATGGGTAAGCCTTCCACGGAACTGAGTCGGCCTCTGGGCAAGCTCATCAACCTGGGATTTGTAGAGCGCGATATCCCCTTCGGGGAAAGTCCGCGCAGCACCAAGCGTAGCATCTACAAGGTCGCCGACCCGTTTATGAACTTCTTCTACCATTATGTCATCCCCAATCGTTCGTTGATAGCTTTGGGCAGGTCAGAGATGGTCTGCCGGATGATACAGTCGGGCCTGTCCGATTATGTGGCAGCCTGTTGGGAGATGCTCTGCCGTCGTGCCGTGAGCGGAAATGTCATTGACGGAACAATATGGAATGTCGCCGGAAGATGGTGGGGTAGCGTTTCCCGCGACAAGAGTGTAGAACTCGATATCGTGGCCGAGTCGCAAGACAAGAAGCGCGTGCTTATAGGCGAATGTAAATGGACCGAGGGCGAATATGCCGAGCGCCTGTTTGATGACCTTAAGGAGCGCGCTCGTCTCTGTCCTTTCATCAAGGGTCGGCAGGTGGTTTATGTCCTGTTCCTCAAGCGTCCGGCTAAGGATGGCATCACCACCAACGTGTTCCTGCCCCAGGATGTAATCAACGACGAGTTCTAATAAGTGTCTCGTTACTTGTAGACGCTATGCCCGTCGCCCCCACGGCTATCGCCGTGAAGTTAGGCTGCGTCTCGGCAATAAAAATAAACGAGTTTATTTTGTATTTCGCTCGACTTGCACTAACTTTGCACCATACATTATTAATTATTAATAAGACTATACATTGAGAGACGATTTTGATATACGGGAGGAGTCGATGTCTTCTTCTGAGAAGGAGTTCGAGAACGCGCTCCGACCACTTCGCTTCGGCGATTTCTCGGGCCAGAAGAAGGTAGTCGAGAACCTTGAAGTTTTTGTCGAGGCAGCCAAGTACCGCGGCGAGCCCCTCGACCACACCCTCTTGCACGGCCCTCCCGGACTGGGTAAGACCACGCTGAGCAACATCATCGCCAATGAGTTGGGAGTGGGATTCAAGATTACCAGCGGCCCCGTGCTCGACAAGCCAGGCGACCTTGCCGGCATACTCACCTCTCTCGAACCCAACGATGTGCTCTTTATCGACGAGATTCACCGCCTTTCACCCGTGGTCGAGGAGTATCTGTACTCGGCGATGGAAGACTACCGCATCGACATCATGATAGACAAGGGTCCCTCAGCCCGCTCCATACAGATAGACCTCAATCCCTTCACCCTCGTGGGAGCCACCACCCGCAGCGGCATGCTCACCGCCCCGCTGCGAGCCCGCTTTGGCATCAACGCCCACCTGGAGTATTACGACCCCGAGACCCTGAAGCGCATCATCAGCCGCTCGGCAGGCATCCTGCGTGTGCCCATCGACGACGATGCCGCCCTGGAGATCAGCCGACGCTCGCGCGGAACGCCCCGTATCGCCAACGCCCTGCTGCGGCGTGTGCGCGACTTCGCCCAGGTCAAGGGCAACGGACGCATCACCACCGAGATTACCCGCTTTGCCCTCAGTGCGCTCAACATCGACCAGTATGGTCTCGACGAGATTGACAACAAGATACTCCTCACCATCATCGACAAGTTCCGCGGCGGACCCGTGGGACTCTCCACCATCGCCACCGCCATCGGCGAAGACATGGGCACCGTCGAGGAGGTCTACGAGCCCTTCCTCATCATGGAGGGATTCATCAAGCGTACTCCCCGTGGCCGCGTAGCCACCCCATTAGCTTACCAGCATCTGGGCCGCAACCCTCTGGGTGGCGAACCCCTCATGCAAGACTTGTTCGGACAATGAAGACAGCACTATTCACAGGCACTTTCGACCCCTTCACCATCGGCCACCACTCAGTGGTGACGCGCGCCTTGCCCCTCTTCGACCGCATCGTCATCGGTGTGGGCGTCAATGAGCGCAAGCAGACCCGGCTCAGCGCCCAGGAGCGCCGTGAGGCCATCGAGCGCCTCTATGCCGACGACCCCCGTGTCGAGGTAGTCACCTACACCGGTCTCACCGTCGAGCTCGCCCATAGCGTGGGCGCCTCGTGTATCCTCCGCGGCGTGCGCTCTGTCGCCGACTTCGAGTATGAGCGCCAGCAGGCCGACCTCAACCGCCGCATCGGCCACATCGAGACCCTCCTGCTCTATGCCGAGCCCGGTATGGACAGCATCTCGTCGAGCGCCGTGCGCGAACTCGAGCATTTCGGTTATCCTACAGACTCTTTTATTCCCCATAAGCAATGATTACATACAATGTAGAGGGCGTGCGCATGCCCGCCATAAAGAAGCGCGCCACCAATGCCTGGATCAGGGCCGTAGCTGCCAGCCACGGACGTCGTGTGGGCGAGGTGGGATATATGTTTGTTGACGACGAGAAGATACTCGAGGTCAACAATGAGTACCTCGGTCACAACTATTATACCGATGTCATCACCTTCGACTACGATGAAGACGACGTCATCAACGGCGACATTGTCATCAGCCTCGACACCGTGCGCTCCAATGCCGAACTCTTCGGCAAGACCTACGACGACGAGCTCCACCGTGTCATCATCCATGGCATCCTCCACCTCTGTGGCATCGATGACAAGGGTCCCGGCGAGCGCGAGCTGATGGAAGCCGCCGAAAACCGTGCCCTCGCCCTGCTCAGCGACATGCAGCGTCAGGGCAGAGGCTCCCAGCCCCGCTCTGGCTTGCTTTATCCTTCTTCCATGAAACGACAGTTTCTCCCCATCCTGCTGGCGGCATTTCTTGCAGCCTCCGGCGTCCAGGCCCAGCCATCCGCCAAGGGCCCCGAATGGCTTTCACGCGCCATTTTCTATCAGATATACCCTTCTTCCTTCCAGGATAGCGACGGCAACGGCATCGGCGACCTGCCCGGCATCATCTCCCGCCTCGATTACATCCAGTCTCTTGGCGTCAATGCCCTTTGGCTCAATCCTGTCTATGAGTCCGGGTGGTTTGATGGTGGCTACGACATCATCGACTTTTACCGTATAGACCCCCGATTCGGTACCAACAGTGACATGGTGCGTCTCATCGACGAAGCCCACAAGCGCGGCCTGCGCGTGTGCCTTGACCTGGTAGCCGGCCACCCCTCCGACCGCTGCTGGTGGTTTGTCGAGTCGGCCACCGCCGACCCCAACAGCCGCTACAGCGATTACTACATCTGGCCCGACTCCATCTCTGCCGACGAGCGCGAGCAGATACGCCTCCGCCATGCTTCTGCCCATCCCGCCAGCGACACCCGTGGCCACTATGTCGAGAGCCCCTATCCCCGTGCCCGCTACTATATGAAGAATTACTTTGAGTGCCAGCCCGCCCTCAACTATGGCTACGCCCATCCCGACCCCTCCCGACCCTGGGAGCAGGCCGTCACCGCGCCCGGTCCGCAGGCTGTGCGCCGCGAGCTGCGCAACATCATGGCGTTCTGGTTTGACAAGGGAATCGACGGGTTCCGTGTCGACATGGCGTCGTCGCTCGTCAAGAACGACCCCGACCGCTCTGCCATCCGCCAGTTGTGGCAGGAGATGCGGCAGTGGCGCGACAGCCACTACCCCCATTGCGCCCTCATCGCCGAGTGGGCCAACCCCGCCATGTCCATCCCCGCTGGCTTCGATGTCGACTTCTTCATGCACTTCAACCGCCCCGGTTACCCCTCTCTCTTCTTCGACCGCGACACCCCTGCCGGCAGCCGTTCGCCCTTTGAGTACAGTTACTTCAACCGCAACGGCCGTGGGCGCATCGACCAGTTTATCGACAATTTCTCCGAGTGCTACCGCCTCACCCGCGACCGTGGCTATATCGGTCTGCCCACCGCCAACCACGACTTCCAGCGCCTCCGTGCCGGCAGCCGCAATACCCCCGACCAGCTGCGCGTGGCCATGACCTTCCTGCTCACCATGCCCGGCATACCTTTTGTCTACTATGGCGACGAGATAGGCATGCGCTACCAGCCCGACGCCCCCGATGTCGAGGGAGCCACCGACCGTGCCGGCAGCCGCACCCCCATGCAGTGGGAGCCAGGCCCCACTGCCGGCTTCTCCACCTGCGCCGTCGACAGCCTCTATCTGCCTGTCTCTACCGATGGCGGCCTCCTCACCGTCAGAGCCCAGGAGGCCGACCCCCGCTCGCTGCTCCACTACGTGCGCCATCTGCTTCGTCTGCGCCGCGATGTGCCCGCGCTGGCCAATGAGGCTGGCTGGACGCTGCTCAGCGACAAGATGCGCCCTTACCCCATGGTCTACCGCCGCTCCACAGCCGACGATGTCTGCATCGTCGCCGTCAACCCCTCTGCCGCCAGCGTGAGCGCCTCCATCCCCACGCTCTCGGCGCCAGTCGAGGCCATCGCCCAGAGCGGCAAGGTCAAGTACAAGCGCGGCGCCACCACCGACCGCATCGTTATGGGCCCCGTCTCGGCTGTCGTCTACCGTCTTTCCCGCCCTTAGCCACCGTCACCATACAAGTATGGGGGATGACAAACCGCCTTTTCTGGCGAGGATGTCATCCCCCATATTCTTTTCGTAAGTTTTGCTGTCGTTGAGGCTCCAGCCGCTTGTCGCTTCAGTCCTCCGCCGGAGACCACTGGTGGTACTGGCTGTTGTCTTTCCTTTTCTTAGGGGCGGTTTTTACCCCCCCCCGTCGGCCTCGCTCTGCAGGTTAATTCTGTATTCACTCGGCGACATGCCCGTCTGCTCACCGAATACACGGTAGAAGGTCTGCACGCTTGCCATTCCGCACTCCTGCGATATCGCCTCTATCGTGTAGTCAGGGTGCAGTTGCATCAGTTCGATGGCTGCATCTATGCGCAGAGAGTTGATATAGTTCTTGAAATTGGTGTGTACGTAAGTCTTGAACAGGTTGGCAAACTTGTTTTTGGGCACATAGACCTCTTTGATTATGTCTTCGCGCGAGAGGTTGGGGTTCAGATACATTTTCTTTTCCACGATAGCCTTCATAATCTGGGCAAACAGATGGTCTTCTTCTGTCGACCCCGGGCGCATCAGCCACAGTTGCACAGCCGACTGGTCGCGTGGCGCTTCCACCAGTTCACCTCTCTCATAGCCGTAGAGCAGTCGCTTGTAGCGCTGCAGTCGTCCCAGTATCTGCATCTGCGCCTTGTCCTTGCGGCGGGCCCTGTGTATGTAGTACGAGAGGAAGCCTGTGACCATCACAGCGTAGATGAGCGCCAGCGCACAAGCCACGGCGAGCACATAGTCGATGTCGTAGTTGTCGCCCTCGTCCTCTGCCGCCTTTACCGGTGCTTTCGTCACCGCTTCGGTCTTTCTTTGTCGCGTCTCCCTATTGTTGGGCTGAATTTCCGACCGTGTTGCCTTCTTGCGGTTAATCATCATGATGCGGTAGCTTATGTAGGTGGCTTCCTCGTAACGCTTCATCATGCGGTAACACTCAAATTGAGGAGCCAGAAACACTACGATGAAGCTCGCTGTCAGCGTGTCGTTGTTTGCCGCATACGTCTTCTCGGCTTTCTGAAGCAGCTTCAGCGCCTCTTCATACTCCCCCCTCTCGATGAGTCGGTTGGCCTGGCTGCTCATAATCACGCTGTTGGCCTTGTCGTCCTCGCGTTGCTGCGCATACAGGTTGCTGGCAGTCATGAGAAAGATTATAATCAGTAGTCTCAGAGTGTACATGTGTGTTCTATTACGGATAAACAGTTCTCTTTGGATTGTAATTCTTACAAAATTAGAAAAAGATATCCTATAAACCGTTGTTTTTACATTATTTAAGAGTATCTCCTTCTGTTTTGCAGTCATCTTCATGTTTTTTGCGAGACTTGAAACCATCATTTCGCGTCGTGCAATGCTGGTTTCGCATCGTGCATTATCCGTTTCGTGCCTTGAAATATAGATTCAGACCATCCCGGCGCAGCCCGCGGCGACCCCGCCCGTATCGCGCGTGCCCGCCCTGCTTCCGACAAGGGTCATCGTCGGCGCCCGAATTCACACTTTTTGTATGAAAAGTCGATAAATAATCAAGAAATGTACATAAAAACGGCGAAAATCTAACAAAAAATCATAAAAGTGCGTGAAATTATGTATCTTTGCATGGTCAATAGCAACTACAGGCATATGGAAAAGCTACCCGAGAGTAACAGTAACCGTTGGCCGAGGCCCGTCCAGATGCGCGGTGAGACACCTCGCACAGGATTGTTGGCGCTTCGCCGAGGCTGTAGGTGCATCGCTTTTCTTGCCGCTTGCTGTTTCGGTCTTACGGCTACAGCCCAGAACCCTTCAAGTTATGTTCCCACGAAGGGCGAGATAGTCTTCAGCCTCTACCAGTCGTCAGAGGGAAAGCCTATCCACACCCGGCCGAGCAACCCCTTCACCTCCCATCGCCGTGCCAACCAGTTCTACATAGACCTGGACAACGCCCAGGTCATGCAGACCTACGACGGGCTGGGCATAAGCCTTACCGACGCGTCGTGCTGGCACCTCTCGCAGTTGCCCCAAGCCCGTCGCGACAGCCTGTTGCGTATGGTCTTCACCGCCGACGGGCTCAATATGTCGATGATACGCCTCAACTGCGGTTCGAGCGACTATGCCACCCAGCCCTACAACTATGACGACCATGCCGGCGACGAGCGCATGCGCCACTTCAGTATCGGCCGCGACGCCATCTACATGATACCCGTCATCAGAGAGGTGCAGCGGCTGCGCCCCGACATCTTCACCTTCTCCTCGATGTGGAGTGCACCGGGGTGGATGAAGGACTCGGGGCTCATGTATGGCGGCAGCCTGCTCGACCGCTGGCTTCCCGCCTTTGCCAACTACTGGGCCAGCTATCTCAACGCCTATCGTGCCGCCGGCGTCAGGGTCGATGCCATCACCGTGCAGAACGAACCTATGACCGACCAGCAGGGCTTGAGCGTAGCCACCCTCGTGTCGGCTGCGCAGGAGGCCAAGCTCATCTCCCGCCTGCTCCCCGACGCCTTTGCCCGCTATGGTCTCACTCCCCAGATATGGATGCTCGACCACGACTACGACTATGCCGACAGAGTCTTGCAGACCCTCGCCGCCCCGGGCGTGCTGGAGCATACCGGCGCTGTGGCATGGCACCCGTACACGGGCAATGCCCGCGAGATACTGGCTGTGCGTGAGCGTTATCCCGACCTCAAGTTCCATCTCACCGAACGCGGGCCCGCCATCAATGAGCGCGACGTGCGCGACGAGAAGTGGTGGACCGACATGGTCTTCGACGCCTTCAACTGCGGTTGCAGTTCGTTCAGTGGCTGGAACCTCCTGCTCGACGAAAACGGCACCCCCAATATCGGTCCCTTCGGCTGTGGCGGCCTTGTCACCGTCGACAGTTCCACCGGCGCCCTCACGCCCGACTGTATGTGGACGGTGCTGCGCCATATCGGCCCTTACGTGAGCCGTGGTGCCCGGGTCCTCGACATAACCCCCACCCAGGCCGAGCACTGGGTAAGGATGGCGGGCGAGAAAGACGCCCATATGCGAAAATACAACGTACTGGCTTTCCGCAATCCCGATGGCAGCCATGTCATCGTTATCGGCGGCGGACACTACAAGTGGCCCCGCCAGGTCAATGTCAAGTATCGTGACCAGTATATGACCGTGCAGCTGCCTATGGGCACATGGTCCCTGACCACCATCGTCATCCCCGCTGCTGGGGACATGGCGTCGTGACACTTAGCACAATTAATGTATGACCCTGCATCGACGAGCGTCGGTGTATGGTCCAAGTCGAATTCAGTTTATATAATGTTATGAAGAAGATTGTTTATTTATTCTTGCTTCTCATGCTTGCTCTGGCATACCCGTCGGTATCGATGGCGTCGCCCACAGGCATGGAGACAGGCACCGACCAGGATGGCAACAATTCCATCTCGGGTATCGTGACCGACCAGAATGGCGAGCCGCTTGCCGGCGTTACCGTGCTGCAGCGTGGCACCCAGAACAAGACCATCACCGACCTCGAAGGCCGCTACACCATCCGTCTCAAGGCGGGTAGCGGGCGTACTCTCGTCTTTACCTATATCGGTATGGTGTCGCAGACCATCCCTGTCAAGGGCAGCGTGGCGCGTGTGATGATGAAGGAAGACGCCACCGCTCTGCAGGATGTGGTGGTAATCGGCGCCTATGGTACCGCCCAGAAGCGCAGCGACCTCGTGGGTAGTGCCTACCAGGTCAACGCCGACCAGCTCAAGGGCTTGCCCCAGCAGCGCCTCGACGTGATGCTCGACGGACTCATCCCCGGTGTCAAGATAGACCCCAATACCGCCGACCCCGGCAGCCCCCGTACCCGCTACGAGGTTCGTGTGCGCGGTGAGGCTTCGCTCAACGCCTCCAACGAGCCCCTCTGGGTTGTCGACGGCACGCCCATGTACACCGGCGACCGCACCAACCTGATGCCCGGTACCAGTTATACCGTGAGTCCGCTGTCATTCCTCAACCCCGAAGACATCGCCTCTGTGACCGTGCTCAAGGACGCCACCGCCACCTCTATCTACGGTGCCGACGGAGCCAATGGCGTAATCCTCGTCACCACCAAGAAGGGCCGTCAGGGCAAGATGCGCATTACCGTCAATACCCAGTATGGCATCGCCCATATCGACGAGAGCACTGCCCCCAAGGTGCTTGGCGCCAAGGAGTGGCTCTCGCTGGCTCGCGAAGCCTACGCCAACTCGGGCAAGGACATGCGCACCTTCCCCTTCCAGGACAATGAGCTCAACCAGTACTCCACCACCGATACCGATTGGCGCGACGTCTTCTACGACACCGGTACCACCTTCCTTACCAATGTGGGTGTAAGCGGCGGCAACCAGAAGTCAGACTACTACGTCTCGGGCCAGTACTACCAGAACGACAAGACCGTCAAGGGCAATACCCAGCAGCGTCTGTCGCTCGCCACCAACATCAACCTCAAGCTCAACAAGCGCCTCAAGGTGGGTGTCGACATCTCAGCCTCTTACAACAACAACGACCTCTTCGCCCTCGGCCGCGAGTATTATGAGCTGCTGCCCATCTATTCGCCCTACAATGCCGACGGCACTCTGCGCCTCTACAATATGGAGGTCGACGGTCTCAACGCCGACGGCACTCCCCACTTCACCAAGAAGCGCTTCATCAGCAACTCAGTCCTCGAGCGCGAGCAGAACGACAACAACCAGAAGACCTGGTACCTGCGTTCCAACTTCACGCTCAAGTATGAAATCCTCAAGGGCCTCACCTATACAGGCCAGTTTGCCTACGACTACAACAGCACCCTCGAAGAGACCTACAGTTCGCAGAAGAACTGGACCGGTATGGACTCCGACGGCACGCCCATCGGCTATGCCCGCCGCTCATCCGTAGACATCACCAACTGGAATACCATCCACCGTCTCAACTTCAACCGCACCTTCGGCCGTCACTCCGTGTCAGCCCTCGCCGGTTTTGAGGCCGGTTCGCGCGACTACACCACTATGTATGTCACCGGTTCGGGTTTCATCAACGACAATATCCGCGACGTGAGCCAGGCCAACACCACCAAGGGCTACAACTCGAGCAGCCGTCGACGCAAGGTGTCGCTGCTGGGTCAGGCCACTTACTCCTACGACCACCGCTACTACCTCACTGTCAACGCCCGTAAGGACGGTAACTCCCAGTTTGGCAGCGATGTGCGCTGGGCCAACTTCGCCTCTGTCGGCGCTTCGTGGAACGTGCACAACGAGAAGTTCTTCAACATCCCATGGGTCAACGTCCTCAAGCTCAAGGCCAGCTATGGTGCCAACGGTAACTCACGCCTCGGCTCTCAGGAGTCGCAGGGTACCTACGTCTACAGCAGCTCCTACTCCTACAACGGCGAGCTCGGCGGTGTGCTCGGCACTATCCCCAACAGCCGTCTGAGCTGGGAGACCACCTATATGACCAACCTCGGTCTGCGCCTGGCTGTGCTTAACCGCATCGACTTTGAAATCGAGTATTACCACAACCAGACCAAGAACCTCCTGAGCCGTCTGCCCATCTCGCTCCTTACCGGCGACACCCGTGCCTACCGCAATGTGGGCGAGATCGTCAACAAGGGTATCGAGATCAACCTCACCACCCGCAACTTCGTGCCCAAGAAGGACGGCGACTTTGCCTGGACCACCGACTTCAACCTCGCCCACAACCAGAACCGTCTCACCAAGTCGTACAACGGCACCCAGGTCAACTTCGGCGAAATCTCCTGGATAGAGGGACAGGACACCAAGACCTACTACATGGTGCGCTGGGCAGGTGTAGACCCCCTCGACGGCAGCCCCATGTGGTACGATGCCAACGGCAACATCACCAAGGTCTATGACAGCACCAACAACCGCGTGCGTGGCAAGAGTGCCAATCCCACCGTCACCGGCGGTATGACCAACACCCTCAGCTACAAGAACTTCTCGCTCCGCTTCCTGCTCAACTACCAGTTTGGCGGCTACGCCTACAGTTCGTTTGCCAGCATCATGAACTCCGACGGTTACAATGTGCTGAGCTACAACCAGGCCATCGAGCAGCGCAACTACTGGCGCAATCCCGGCGACATCGCCATGAACACCCGTCCTCAGGCGGGCGTCTCTACCGGTTCGTCGCGCACCTCTACGCGCTATCTCTACAAGAAGGATCTGGTGCGCCTGCAGAACGTGGTGTTCACCTACCAGCTGCCCCGCAGCCTCGTCAATGGCTGGAAACTCTCCAATGCCTCGGTATCGCTCATCGCCGACAACCTGTTGGCCTACAGCCCCTACTCAGGCAGCGACCACAACTCCTACAAGACGCTCATGAGCGGCTATCCGCTCGAGCGCACCTTCACCCTGTCACTCAATGTCGGATTCTAAACCCAGTATCACAATGAAGAAAACTATTATATATGTCGCTTTAGCGATGGTCACTCTGCTCACCTCGTGCGACGGCTTCCTGACCGTCGATGAGAAGGGCAAGGCCACCATACCGTCGTTCCTTTCCGACCCACGCGGTCTGCGTGCCGGTCTGTTGGGTGCCTACACCCAGTACTACAACAGCTACGACAACGAGTTCTTGAAGTATCCCGAGGTAGCAGGCAATATGACTTCGCTCAACCTCTCCTCCGGATCGTCCATGCTCGACCAGTACAACTATGTGCCCAATCCCGTGTCGGCTACCACCTCTTACTATATCTGGTACCGCATCGGCGAGGCTATGGCCAATGCCAACAACATCATCAAGTATGCCCCTGCCGTGGCTGCCGACTATCCCACCCAGAAAGATGCCATCGACAACATCCTGGGCCAGGCCCTCGTGCTGCGCGCCCTCTGCCACTTTGACCTCGTGCGTGTCTACGGCCAGCCCTACAACTACACCGCCGATGCCTCTCATCTGGGCGTGCCCAAGGTAGACCGTCCCCTCGGCCCCAACGACATCCTCGGCCGCAGTTCGGTCAAGGACATCTACGCCTTCATCCTCGAAGACCTCGGCAAGGCTGCCGCCCTGCTCAGCGACAGTCACGCCGCCGATGTACACTACGTGTCGCTCCAGGCTGTCAATGCCATGTACTCGCGCGTCTATCTCTATATGGAAGACTGGGACAACGCCCTCAGGTATGCCCAGCTCGCCCTCAACGGCGAGAGTCTGGCGCAGGGTGCCGACTATGTCAATATGTATGACAACCTGAGCACCCGCGGCGAGGCCATCCTGCGCCTGAGCGGTGCCGACCTCACCGGCCGCCAGAAGGAGTTCTATGCCAGCGAGTGTCTGCCCGCCGACACGCTGCTCTCGCTCTACGACGCTGCCGACCTGCGCCTGCAGCTCATCCACAAGGACGGCGTGAAGCAGTGTGTCAAGTACACCGCCACCACCATCCCCGACAATCAGCCCAAGCGCGAAGACCCCATCGTCTTCCGTCTCTCCGAGATGGTGCTCAATGCGGCTGAGGCTGCCTGCCACATCAGCGGCAAGCAGGGCGATGCCCGCCAGTATCTGCGCCAGCTGCTTGAGCGCAATGTGGGTGCCGAGAAGGCTGCCCAGGTGCTCGACGCCACCGCCGATGGCGACCTGCTCGCCCTCGTGCAGCGCGAGCGCGTCAAGGAGCTATGCTTCGAGGGCCACAACTTCTTCGACATCACCCGCTGGAAGCAGAACCTCGTGCGCGAGCACAACACCAACTCTACCGTGCGCTCGCTCGCTTACCCCAACGACCTCTTTGTGCTGCCCATCCCTCAGTATGAGCTCGACGCTAATGAGAACATGAAGCCCAACCCCACTGTAAACAAGTAGAAACGTCATGAAGAAAATCATAGTAATGCTCCTGGCTCTCGTCGCCCTGTGCGGCTGCCAGAAAGAAGAGTTCGAAGGCTTTGATATGCCCTTCGTCAAGGTGACAACCACTACCGGCGCTTCACAGACGGTGGTGCTCTCCAATGTCAACAATATCAATACCTACGTGGTGTCGGTAAGCAGCAAGATGCTCACCACCGCCCTCGTGGTCAACTACGAGATTGTGGTGGGCGACGGTCTGCAGGAAGGTGTCGACTACGAACTCGTCACCACCGGCAACCAGCTCACCTTCGAGCCCGGCATCTACGACATGCCCATCCGTATCAAGTGGCTTGCCCATCCCGTCGATGAGACCAAGGACAATACCCTCACCATCCGTCTCACCGGCAACAGCCAGAACCTCCATTTGGGAGTTCCCGGTCCCGATGGTCTCCAGAAACAACTTGTAATCGAAAAAAAGAACTGATATGAAACACTTAGGATATATCATAGCGCTGCTGGTGGTGATGCTTGTCCCCGCCGCCTGTACAGACAGCAACAATTATGTATATAATGATGTCAACGCCCCCGCGATGCTCAGCTTCGGTTTCTACAAGGCCGACAATCCCGGTGTGCTTGGCTCCGACTATGTGGTAGAGCTCACTGCCGACCAAACAGGTGGCGCCGCCACCCAGACCGTAAGCGTGGCGCTGCCTCCCACGGTAGAGAAGGACAACCTCGTGGCACGCTTCACCACCAGCGAGGGCACCACCGTCAAGGTGGGTGGCGCCGAGCAGGTAAGCCAGACCACCGCCAACGACTTCAGCCAGCCCATCGACTACATCCTCACCCGTGGCAACGTGAGCCGCCGCTGCGAGGTCACCGTCACCAAGGCTTCGCTCCGCTGGGTTGAGACTGCCCAGGTGGCAGGCATCACCACCTACGGCAACCCCGTGCTCAAGATTAGCCCCGTAGACCAGAAGCCCTACATCGGCTTCAAGACCCGTGCCGGCAACTCTGCCACCGCTGCCAACCACAGCACCGTGCTCACCCTGGGCGACGACGGCGAGTGGACAGCCGTGGGCGGCGAAGGTTTCGGCCACACTGTCAACTCTTCTTACTTCGACTTCGACATCGCCCCCGACGGCACACTCTATGTGGCTTATGCCGACCAGCAGGCCACCGTGCTCAAGAACGGTATGAGCGTGATGAAGTATAACGGCAGCGACTGGGAGTTTGTAGGCACTGACAAGGGCCTGCTCAAGGCAGTGTCCAACTATGTGGGCTTCTGTGCCCTCGACGGCGAGCTTGTGGGCGCCCAGGTCAACAACTCTTCCAAGGCCGACTATCCCAACCGTACCCTCGTCGTGTCCAACTACAAGGACGGCGCATGGAACAGTCAGGTGCCCGGCGCCATCACCAACCAGGTGTATATGGCCAATGTGGCTGGCGGCAAGGACGCTGCCTATGTCATCAGCATCAACCGCGGCGCTGTCAATGGCGTCAACTATGGCTACAACGTGCTGCGATACCAGGGCGGAGAGTGGACACCGATGATTGTCAACTATCTCGAGCCCGGCAATGCCACCAACAACATCGCCATGATAGGCGTCACCGTGACCGCCGACGGCACCCCCTACATCTGGACTATGGACGACGCCAGCGGACAGCTCGGCGTGCGCGTCAAGTATTATGACAAGACTCAGGACGCCTGGCTCACCCTCGGCGGCAACGTGCTGCCCCTCGGCTTCACCCCCGACCGTCATACCGAGGTGGCCCTCGACACAGCCCCCAACGGCACGCCCTATGTGGTCTATACCAACACGCTCGACCAGGGCTTCCCCTACATGATGTATCTTGACCCCGACACCCGCCAGTGGAGCAATCCTGCCAAGCTCGCCGACCTGGACGCTTCTGGACTTAACCTCAAGTTTACCTCCGACGGTGTGGGCTATGTCACCTTTACCAACAGCAATCACTTGCATACATTACGTACCGAATGACAAAGACTTTTTCAACCTTATTGATACTCGTGCTCTCGGTAGTGGAGGCTGCGGCTCAGCCCACTGCCGGGGGCAGAGTGTTTATAGACGCCAATGGCAACGGGCGCTACGACCGTGGTGAGACGCTGCTTGCCGGTATTCCCGTCTCCGACGGCTGCCGTGTGGTCACCACCGACGCCAAGGGCCGTTACCGCATCGAGGTGGGCGAGGGGAGCAGCCTCTTTCCCATCCTGCCTGCCGGCTACACCATGCAGGGCCACCGCCTGGTCAACAGTGCCTTCGTCTATCCCGCCGTTGCCGGCTCCCGCCACGACTTCGCCCTCGTCACCAAGCCCGTGAGACAGCGCTTCAGACTCAACGCTATCGGCGACATCCAGGTAGGCAACTCCCAGGAGCTGGAGTTTGCCTCGCGCACCATCCTGCCCGAGCTCATGACCAAGGACAGCACCGATGTCAATATTTTCCTTGGTGACCTGGTCAACAACAACCTCGCCCTCTATCCCCACCTGCAGCGCATGATAGCCCAGTTGCCCTCGCGCTCCTATACCGTGGTGGGCAATCACGACCGTGACGCCGACAGCCTGCTCTGGCGGCAGACCGCCACCTACAGCGCCTCCTTCGGCTCGCCGGTCTATGCCTTCAACGAGGGCGACGTGCACTTCATCGTGCTCAACAATGTCTATGGCCGTGGCGCCCGTGGCTATGAGGGCCGTGTGAGCGAGAGCCAGCTCCAGTTTGTGCGTGAAGACCTCGCCCATGTCAGCCCTTCACGCCTGGTAGTGCTGGTGATGCACATCCCCCTCGCCGTGACCCGCAACCGCGACGAGCTCTTCGCCGCCGTGGGAGCGCGCCCCGTGCTGGCCCTCACCGCCCATCTCCACCGCGTGATGCGCGACTTCCATCGCTACGACGGCCGCACCATTCCCGAGTTGGGCGTCGGCGCCACCTGCGGTTTCTGGTGGGTCGGCGAGCGCGACTGGGAAGGCGTGCCTATGGCACTCCAGCAGGGCGGCACTCCCCGCAACTACTTCGTGCTCGACTTCGACGGTCCCCGCTACACCTTCCGCTGCAAGGGCGTGGGCCTCGACGACCACCGGCAGATGACGGTGCATGTCGTGGGCATAGACAGCCTTGACCACCGTCTGCGCGACCTCCGCGATGTGGCTCCCCGCCAGGCCCTCATCACCGTATGGGGCGGCTGCGACTCCACCCGCGTGCGCTGTCGCGTCGATGGTGGCGCCTGGACGCTCTGCCAGCGTGCCGACGTGCTCGACCCCAATGCTGCCCGTGTGCGCGAGCAGAACCTCTCCAAGGGTTATCCCACCCCCTACAGCCGCCGCAACCCCATCCGCCATCTCTCTTCGCCCCAGATATGGTCGCTGCCCCTCAGCGAGGCTCAGTGTAAGGGTGCCCATGTCATCGAGGTCCAGGCCGACGACAGCTACGGACTCCGGGCCCACGCCCTGCGCCCCTACTGCTATGTAGAGCCCGCCCGCTGACGCCGCTGCCGAAAAAACAAGCTGAAAAGTTTTGTCCTTTGGGCCTTTTCCACTAATTTTGTCGTATCAATCAATTCACAGCTATGACACAAGAAGAGAAAACCCAAATAGAGGAGCGCATCGTGGAGGTGCTCAAGACCGTGTACGACCCCGAGATACCCGTAGACATCTGGAACCTCGGCATGATATACAAGATAGATGTCAAGGACGACTACACCGTAGACCTCGACATGACCTTCACCGCCCCCTCGTGCCCCGCCGCCGACTTCATCCTCGAAGACGTGCGCACCAAGGTCGAGAGCCTCGACCAGGTCAAGACCGCCAATGTCAATCTGGTCTTCGACCCCGCTTGGGACCAAAGCATGATGAGCGAGGAGGCGAGGGTAGAGCTCGGCTTCGATTAAAACGGAATGGTTATGAAGAACGTCTATTTCCTCTCCGATGCCCACCTGGGCT
The DNA here is from genome assembly GCF_002251455.1 of Prevotella sp. P4-51. Taxonomy (NCBI): domain Bacteria; kingdom Pseudomonadati; phylum Bacteroidota; class Bacteroidia; order Bacteroidales; family Prevotellaceae; genus Prevotella; species Prevotella sp. P4-51. The sequence goes on along the minus strand of NZ_NPJM01000011.1, from coordinate 30,514 downwards.
CGCTCGCCATCCCCCACGCCCGTATGCAAGAGCGCAGGCTGGTGCGGTTTCTTGACAGCATCAAGGACAAGGCCGCTGCCATCTATCTCTTGGGCGATATGTTTGATTTCTGGAACGAGTACCGCTACGTGGTGCCCAAGGGCTACACCCGATTTCTCGGCAAGCTCTCCGAACTCACCGACAGCGGCGTAGAGATACACTACTTCACCGGCAACCACGACCTCTGGACCTACGGCTACCTCGAGCAGGAGTGTGGCGTCAAGGTCCACAAGTCGCCTATGACCACCGAGATTTACGACAGCGTCTTCTACATGGCCCATGGCGACGGTCTGGGCGACCCAGACCCCAAATACCGCTTCCTGAGACGCGTTTTCCACAGCCCTCTGTGCCAGCGGCTGCTCAATATGATGCATCCGCGCTGGGGCATGTGGCTCGGGCTCAACTGGGCCAAGCACAGCCGACTCAAGCGAGCCGACGGCCACGAGCCCCCGTATATGGGTGAAGACCGCGAGTATCTCGTGCGCTATGCCAAGGACTACCTCGCCACCCACAAGGATATAGACTACTTCATGTTCGGCCACCGCCACATCGAGCTCGACCTGATGCTCTCGCGCAAGACCCGCCTCATGATACTCGGCGACTGGATATGGCAGTTTACCTATGCCGTCTTTGATGGCGAGCACATGTTTATGGAGACCTATGTTGAGGGCGAGAGCCAGCCTTGACCCTTCCCCGAGAATTACATTTAACCAGATGCGCCATATATGCAGCGTGGTAACTGTTGCCACTGCATATATGGCGCATCGCCTTTGTTGCGGGTCGCTGGAGCGACGGTCTGCCGCCGTGCCAGACCTTCTTTGTCGCTTAACTTGGTCACTGATGAAGAAAAAGTGACCAAGTCGGTGACTAAGTTAAATGACACGCTTAATGACATTATCGATTTCTGTTCTACTCCGCGTAGTATGATTGAAATCATGGAGCATATTGGACTTAAACACAGATACAATATGAAGCATCGCTATATTGATCCGCTTTTAGAGGGTGGCTTCTTGGTTATGACTGTTCCTGAGAAATCTAATAGTCGTAGTCAAAAATACAAGAGAGCTTTGACTTAGTCACTTTACTTAGTCAGTAGTGAGTGACCAAGTTGATTTGTGGCGGAACGTTCATTAGTTATGCGTCAATAGATGCACTTTAGAATTATAGGGCATGCTCACTGTCACCGCTCCCGATACCCTCGGCGTCGGTATTTTGTTCTTTTAACATTAAAAAGGGTATGAAAGACAAAAAAAATGGCTACTTTTGTTTCCATCTACACAAGAGTAGCCATTGCCGTGTCACCGAGGGTGGTAGCGTCGATGGTCTCTCTGCTAAAGACCGGTAAATCGTTTAACATTATAATACATAAAAACCATGAAGTATCCTAAAATTGGAATCCGCCCCACCATCGACGGCCGTCAGGGTGGCGTTCGCGAGAGTCTTGAAGACAAGACTATGGCCCTGGCTCAGGCTGTGGCTGATCTCATTTCGACTAATCTTAAGAATGGCGACGGTTCGCCAGTAGAGTGTGTCATCGCCGACAGCACCATAGGTCGTGTGGCTGAGAGCGCCGCTTGTGCCGAGAAGTTTGAGCGCGAGGGTGTGGGCAGTACCATCACCGTCACCTCATGCTGGTGCTATGGTTCGGAGACCATGGATATGAACCCCCACTATCCCAAGGCTGTCTGGGGCTTCAACGGTACCGAGCGCCCCGGCGCCGTGTATCTGGCTGCCGTTCTGGCTGCCCATGCCCAGAAGGGTCTGCCTGCTTTCGGCATCTACGGCCATGATGTGCAGGACCTCGACGACAACACTATCCCTGCCGACGTGGCAGAAAAGATACTGCGCTTTGCCCGCGCCGCACAGGCTGTGGCTACGATGCGCGGCAAGAGCTATCTGAGCATGGGTAACACCTGTATGGGTATTGCCGGAAGTATCGTCGACGCCGACTTCTTCCAGGACTATCTCGGCATGCGTACCGAGTATGTGGACCTGGTCGAAATCCTGCGCCGTGTGGACGAGGGTATCTATGACCCCGAGGAGTACAAGAAGGCCATGGCTTGGACCGAGAAGTACTGCAAGGCCAATGAGGGCCACGACTACAACGAGGAGATAGGCAAGGCCAAGACCCGCGAGCAGAAGGACAAGGACTGGGAGTTCACCGTAAAGAATATGCTTATCATCAACGACCTGATGCACGGCAACCCTCGTCTCGAGGAGCTGGGCTTCAAGGAGGAGAGTCTGGGCCACAACGCCATCGCTGCCGGTGTGCAGGGCCAGCGCCAGTGGACCGACTATATCCCCAACTTTGACTTCCCCGAGTCGCTGATGTGTACCTCGTTTGACTGGAACGGCACACGCGAGGCCAACGTGCTGGCCACCGAGAACGACTCGCTCAACGGCGTGGCTATGCTCTTCGGTCATCTGCTTACCAACAAGGGCGTGATGTTCTCTGACATCCGTACCTACTGGAGCCCCGAGGCTGTGAAGCGCGTCACCGGCAAGGAAGCCACCGGTCTGGCTGCCGGCGGTTTCATCCACCTCATCAACTCGGGTGCCACGACGCTCGACGCCACTGGTGCGATGACCGACGCCGAGGGTAACCCCACCATGAAGCATCACTGGGAGATGACCCAGGAAGATGTTGAGGCTTGCCTCAAGGCCACGACATGGTATCCTGCCTGCCGCGACTACTTCCGTGGCGGTGGCTATTCAAGCAACTTCCTCACCCGTGGTGGTATGCCTATGACCATGATACGCGTGAACAGAGTCAAGGGCTTGGGTCCCGTCATCCAGCTCGCCGAGGGTTGGAGCGTAGACCTCGACCCCGAAATCCATGACATCCTCAACAAGCGCACCGACAAGACCTGGCCTACCACATGGTTTGTGCCACGCCTCGACGCTTCGCGCGACGCCTTCAAGGATGTATACTCAGTGATGAACAACTGGGGCGCCAACCATGGTGCCATCGCCTATGGCCACATCGGTGCCGACATCATCACCCTCGCCTCTATCCTGCGCATCCCCGTATGTATGCACAACGTGGCCGACGACCAGGTGTTCCGCCCATCGGCATGGAATGCCTTCGGTATGGACAAGGAGGGTGCCGACTATCGCGCCTGCCAGAACTTCGGTCCTGTGTACAAATAATGGGTCAATGAACAATAAGTAGACAATCATAGAGAGAGGAGAGACGCCGTGGGGCATCTGGTCTGTAACGGCCACGGTGCCGGTGGCGGCTCCCCTCTCTCTGTCGTTTTAATCGTGTAATAGAAATTGAAGCAATGAACAAACCTCGATTAGTGGAGAAGAAGTATCTCTTGCCCTTCGTGCTCCTGACCACCCTCTTTGCCCTCTGGGGATTTGCCAATGATATCACCAACCCCATGGTGGCAGCCTTCCAGACGGTGATGGAGCTCAAGGCCAGCGAGGCGTCGCTTGTGCAGTTTGCCTTCTATGGCGGCTATGCCACCATGGCGGTGCCTGCGGCGCTCTTCATACGCCGCTACAGCTACAAGAGCGGCATCATGCTGGGTCTGGCACTCTACGCGTTGGGCGCATTCCTGTTTATACCGGCTGCGGCGTATCAGGAGTTCTCCTTCTTCTGCATCTCGCTCTATGTGCTTACCTTCGGACTGGCGTTTCTGGAGACCACGGCCAATCCCTTTGTGCTCTCGCTGGGCAGCAAGGAGACATCGACACGCCGTCTGAATCTGGCGCAGGCGTTCAACCCCCTCGGTTCGCTCATGGGCATGGGCGTGGCGTCGTTTATCGTGCTGCCCCACCTGTGGTCTGACCGTCGCGACGCCGCCGGTGCCATCATCTTCCCGACCCTCACCGAGGCAGAGAAGTCTGGCATACGTCTGCACGACCTGGTGGTGATACGCGACCCCTATGTGGCTATCGGGCTGGTGGTGCTCATCATGCTGATGGTCTTTGCCCTCACGCGGATGCCACGCACGGAGAGCACAGGTGAGCATGCCCGCGTGGGCGACACCATGCGCCGGCTGCTGGACAACAAGCCCTACATGGCCGGCGTGGTCACACAGATGTTTTATGTGGCTGCGCAGATTATGGTGTGGACCTTTATCATCCAGTATGCCGACCGTCTGGGCATCAACAAGGCTACGGCGCAGACCTACAACATCGTGGCGATGGTACTCTTCCTCAGCGGACGATTTATCAGCACCTTCCTGATGCGCTATGTCAACACCCGTCTGCTGCTGGCTATCTTTGCCACCGGCGCCGCCCTCTGCACGCTCTGCACCATCTTCATCCAGGACATCGTGGGCCTCTACTCGCTGGTAGGCATCAGCGTATTCATGTCGCTCATGTTCCCCACCATCTATGGTATAGCCCTGGAGAATGTCAATGCCGAAGACGCCAGTCTGGGTGCTGCCTTCCTGGTGATGGCCATCGTGGGCGGAGCCATCATGCCTCCGCTCCAGGGTATGATCATAGACCGGGGCGTGGTGATGGGTCTTCCCGCCGTCAACGCCTCGTTTGTGCTGCCTCTCATCAGCTTTGTAGTGGTTTTCACCTACGGTTTCTGCCAGTATCAACTGAGCCGCAAGCATGGCGGTGTGTAACCGTGTGACACTATAAATAACGACAAGGGCCATCCACACCAGCGGATGGCCCTTGCTGTTGATGGCGGGCGGAGGGGGCGATGGTTAAAAACGATTAACGGTATTGATTTTTAACGGAAAAGACTTGCTCCGTATCTTCCATTTTCCCTATCTTTGGGCTGTAATCTATCAAGAGAGAGTTTTCCCAATGTGTAACATCCAATGTATTTGCCTATGAGAAAGTGTTTGATGACCGGCATCCTCCTGATGGTGGCATGTCTGGCGTTTGGGCAGACGCCCAAAGTGTTGGTGTATAATCCGTATACGAAGAAGGGCGACTTGCCACCCGAGTGGTTGAAGAACAAGGTGACCCAGCAGCAGTATGACTCGCTGGCACGCCTGTCGCAGCATTATGCCGTGAGCTATGACCACTTCAAGGCGCGTGGGCTGACTCAGGACGACATACGCCGGTATGTGAAGCGTACGGAGGTGCTGCTCAGCGAAGCGCAGCTCAAGAACACCACCGGTGGCTCTGGTCCTGAAGAGTGGAGGAAGAAAGGCATAACGCTGACCGACACCTGTCATTTCAAAGTGCAGCCTCTGCCGGTGGGTGTGGAGCCTCTGATGCAGGCCAAGAATGACGAGGGCGATGAGGTGGTGCGCTACATCCTCTATTCTGACATCGACGGCTATGACGCCCATGTGATGGTCGAGGTAAAGCTCTCCAAGGACGATAAAGGCAATACGCAGTTTGTGGTGAGCAGGCTGCTTCCCTACAGCGTGTCGGGACTCAGAGTGGAAAACCGTGCTACGCTGAGGCGTTCCGATGGCGTTGCCATGCGTGAAGTCAGCAGCGGAACCTTTGATGCCGGTGGCTGTACGCCCGTCTACTTCCTGCAGGGCTTCTTTGGCTTTGACGATGCCAAGGGCTACAAGCACATGTGCAGCCTCAACCATCAGTTCTTCCTGAAGCTGGGCCCCGACAGTGACTCCCGTCCTGCCAATGTTGCTCCCACGGAAGGCTGGGGTGCCGGCGGCAGTTAGCGGTCTGCCTCTGGGTGTGGGCAAGGGAAGTGTGAGTGACCTCTATATAATATAATGTATAGGTATAGACTTGCTCCCGCTTTAGAAAGATTGGGATAGGGTCTTCCCGTGGCATCTCCCTGCCTATCAGCTTTGTGCCGGTTGCCTCCGATTTAGAATTATTGCTGGGAGAGTGGCTCCTAAAAGCCCCTCTCCCAGACGCATCTCAAGAGAAACGGAGTCATACTCTCGGACTTCGTACCACGCCCTGCGCCGTGTGTCATCTGCGGTGGCTCAGATATGACCAATGCAGTCGTAAACGGAGAGAAACAGTAGACAACCGCAGTGTTATTGATTATGTAGACTTGCATAACCACTATGAAAACATTTTTCTATCACTGACAAGAAAACCACAAAGTGTCTTTCGTGGACTCACTATAGTATAACTCTCCAAATGAAAGATGCCGGCGCGCACTCTTGGCATGAGAATGAAACTGCCAACGAGATGTAGAACACTTACACTTTAGAGCTCAACGTATTCTCTCAGTACAATCATCGTCTCTTGAAGTTGCAGAACTTGTAATGCAGAGTATCAGTAAAATAAGGGAAAAATCCAATAAATGCATAAACTTAGTGCTAATTACATTCTCTTTACATAAGAGTAACAGCCTCAGTTTCTTGTTTTGTACTGACACCATGTAATTAACAAAAGATAATGCGACTATTAATGGTTTCTATCGTTAATAAAGCATAAATAATGGAGTCTTTATACTTTTTTTCATGCGTTGCGCCTTATCTTTGTTTCTTGGAAATCATCCTTAACCTAAATAATAGAAATAGAAAATGTCAAATGGCAAAAAAACCACATTACTTCTTCTATTGCTCTTTTGCAGTTCTTTGGCTCATGCACAAAAGCAAGTTCCTATAGAACGGAAAGATACCATTGCCAATGAAAGTAATATAATAAAGATAGTTGGAAATCATTCCAACAAGGGTGCTGCCAACAACGCCCTCGACGTGTTGAGTGGTCAGGCTGCTGGTGTCAATGTGACATCCAACGGTCTGGATCGTATGGCTATGCTCAATAGTGTGCGAGTACGTGGTACAACCTCCATTATCGGAGGTAACGACCCTTTGGTACTGATTGACGGTGTCACATCCGATGTGTTTACACTTTCTACAATCTATCCTGCCGACATTGAGAGTTTCCGCATCTTGAAGAATGCTACCGAGACTGCCATGTACGGCTCACGAGGAGCTTCAGGTGTCATAGAGGTAAAGACCAAGAAAGGCACAGGACGAGGATTTCAAATCTCGTATGAGGGTAATGTTGGCTTCGAGCGGATGTATAAGCACCTTAATATGCTTGATGCGGAGGAATATGTAGCCACGGCAAAGGCTTTGGGAATATTTTGCAACAACGGAGGTTTCAATACCGATAATTATAAGGTGATAACACGCACGGGTATGGTGAACAATCATTACCTTGCATTCAGCGGAGGTACGCCACAGTCTAACTATCGTGCGTCTTTCGGAGTGATGGACCACAACACCATCATCAAGAAGATGGATTATAATGTTTTTGTTGCCAAAGTTGATGTAACCCAGAAAGCCTTCAACGACAGACTTACGGGAGACTTCGGTGTGTTCGGCTCGTCATTCAAGAACCATGACATTTTTGACACACAGATGCTCTTCTATTCTGCAGCCTGCCAAAATCCGACATTGCCAGCGGGAACTGACGAGAACGGGAACTGGCTGAAGAACGAGTCAGCCACCCACATCAACCCTCCTGGCATAGTGCTTGACGAGAAAAACGACTCCAGGGATTTGAATTTTGACGCACACATAAAGCTGAGCTATGACTTCAATCCAAACTGGCGCATTTCCACATTCGCATCATATCTGTATGGTTCTACGGAAAACGGAATGTTTTGCCCTACATGGGTATGGGCACAGGGCAACGTGTACCGTGGCGAGTTCAAGAAGGAGGAATGGCTGGGCAATGTGGCCCTCAGTTTCAACAAGCAGATAGGCATACACAGAATATCCGCAGAGGCAAGCAGCGAATACCGAAAATTGACAAAGACAGCCTTTTGGATGTATGCCAAGGGCATTCCGACAAATGATTTCGGTTACAACAATCTGGGCGCTACCGCAGTCCGACCTTATGGCGGTACAGAAAGTACATACGAAGATCAGTCCTTGGCTTCCGTGATGGGAAGTGTCACCTACTCTTTGCTTGACCGCTACTTGCTGTCGGTTAATGCACGTGGTGACGGTTCTTCAATGGTTGGCGACGACAATACATGGGGATTTTTCCCGTCCGTATCATTCACTTGGGATATGAAGAAGGAGAATTTTCTTGCCAACGTGAAGCCGTTGTCCATGCTCAAGCTCCGTACAGGCTTGGGACAGGCTGGCAACCTTGGCGGTATCTCTGCCTACACAACCATGAACACCGTAAGACAGACGGGTATAGTACCTGTAAAGAGCTCTCCAACAGTGACACTCGGAATGGTGAGAAACAACAATCCTGACTTGAGGTGGGAAACAAAGACCACCTTCAACATCGGTGCTGACTTCGGTTTCTTTGCCAACCGCATTATGCTCACGGCAGAGTACTACTATTCAAAAACCTCCGACATGCTCTATGCCTACGAGGTTCCCGTTCCACCATTCGCTTATAACACATTGCTGGCAAACATCGGTTCCATGTCCAATCGCGGATTGGAGCTTGGCTTGTCTGTACAGCCCATAAGCAAGAAAGACATGGAACTGAACATCAATATGAATCTGTCGTTCCAAAGTAACAAACTTATCTCTCTGAGCGGAGATTACAAGGGTATGAGCATGACGGCAGCGAACGTCACCGCCATTGGTTCACTGGACGGTGCAGGACAGAACGGTGGCGACAACAATGTGGTCTATCAGATAGTAGGACAGCCGCTTGGCGTTTTCTACCTGCCACATTGCAAGGGACTCGTCAAGAATGAGAATGGCAGTTATTTTTATGACATTGAGGACCTTGATCACAACGGTAAGGTTGACTTGAGCGATGGTGGCGACTGATACATTGCCGGACAAGCCACACCAAAGGTGACTCTTGGTTCAAATATTAGTTTCAGATACAAGGACATCTATGTCGCGTTGCAGATGAACGGTGCATTCGGGCACAAGATCTTCAACGGAACAGGACTGGCTTACACAAGTATGGCGTGCTTCCCGGACTACAATGTCTTGAAGGATGCTCCAAAGAAGAACATCGTAGACCAGAGAGTCTCAGACTATTGGCTCGAAAAAGGCGATTATCTGAACTTTGAACACTTGACATTAGGATATAATGTACCTTTGAAAAGCAAGTTTGTACGTTCCTTGCGTGTATCATGCAACATTAGCAACCTTGGAACAATCACAGGCTATAGAGGTTTGACCCCAATGATAAACAGCTATGTTGTTAACAGCACGATGGGTATTGACGACAAACGCAACTATCCATTATACCGTACTTACTCATTGGGATTGAGTGTACAATTTTAAAAAGAAAAGAGCATGAAGACGATTATTAAATACATATTAGCAGTACCGCTAATGCTTTGCTTCAGTAGCTGTCTTGATGAGCATCCCAAAGACCAACTGGACCAGGAGGCAATCTACAATAATGCAGATAATATATACAAAAACGCAGTAGCTTCCCTGTACAACTACATAGGGAGCAATCAGGAGTCTGAAGGGCTTCAAGGAACTTGCCGGGGTATTTACGACTACAATACTTTGACTACCGATGAGGCTATGATTCCGATTCGTGGAGGAGACTGGTATGATGGCGGTTTGTGGGAGAACATGTACCAGCACAAGTGGAATGCCAATGATATTAACTTATATAATGTATGGAAATACCTCTTCAAGGTAATAGTTATATCTAACCAGTCGCTTTCTATCATTGATAGCCATAAGACTCTGCTTTCAGCAGAACAGACAAGAAATTTCACGGCAGAGGTAAGAGCTGTACGAGCCTTGTTCTACTATTATGCGATGGATATGTTCGGCCGTGTTCCTATTGTGGCATCATACGATGTGAAACTGGAGCAAGTGGTGCAAAGCGAAAGAAGCGAGGTATTCAAGTTTATTGTTGACGAGTTGCAGGATGTTGCCCCACAGCTTGCCGACGAGCATTCCAACAAGGAGGGTGACTATTACGGACGTGTGACACGCCCGGTCGTAAACTTCCTGCTTGCAAAACTTGCCTTGAATGCGGAAATATATACGGATGACAATTGGACCGACGGCAAGCGACAGGATGGGAAAAGCATTTACTTCAATGTGAATGGCGAGAAGAAGAACGCTTGGGAAACATGTATCTGGTATTGCGACCAATTAAGGCAAGAAGGCTATGAATTAGAAGGTGATTACGCTTCAAACTTCGCTGTTCACAACGAAAGTTCAAAGGAGAATATTTTTACCATTCCGTTGGACAAGAACCTATATTTGAATGAATATCACTATCTTTTCCGCTCACGCCACTACAAACATGGCGGGGCTTATGGTGGTTCTTCCGAAAACGGAACATGTGCAACAGTCTCAACCGTCAAGGCTTTCGGTTACGGAACGGACCATGTTGACAATAGATTCAAGACAAACTTCTATGCTGACACCGTGCTTGTTGATGGAAAGAAGATATATCTAGACAACGGAAAACCATTGGTGTATATGCCGTTAGAACTGAAGCTGAACCTCAGTGACAGTCCATATAAACAGACGGCAGGTGCCCGTGTGGGCAAATACGAGGTTGACCGAACCGCCTATTCGGACGGACGGCAGGTTGACAACGACATCGTCCTTTTCAGATATGGTGACGCACTGTTGATGGAAGCCGAGGCGAAAGTACGCAATGGCGAGGACGGTTCAAGGGAGCTGAACGCTATAAGAGATCGAGTTGGAATGCCTCATGTGGAAGCTAATTTGGACAACATTTTAAAGGAGCGTCTGCTGGAATTGGTTTGGGAAGGTTGGAGACGTCAAGATCTCATCCGTTTTGGCGAATATACCAAGGCATATGATCAAAGAACTCCATTAGAAAAGGAGTTTACTGGGTTTACAACGGTTTTTCCAATACCACAAAGATGTTTAGATTTAAACAAGAAATTAAAACAGAATTCAAGTTATTAATATAATAGTCATTGATTAAGTAACCTTATATGCCAAGCGGGGTATCGACATCCATCGATACCCCGCTTGGTTTGTGGCTGTTGATGACTTTATGCCTTCTTGAGCCTTACTGCCAACTGGAAGAGGGCAGGGATGAAGAGACAGAGGCTGAAGCCCACGGCCATCCATACGTGCTGCTGGGTGCCGAAGACGTCGATGAGGCGCGCTTCGGGATTGGCGGTCACGAGATTGGTGATGATATATACGGCAGAATTGTTGATGGAGTGCATGATGACGCCGGGCACGATGCTGTCGGTGCGATAGTAGAGCCAGCCGAGCAACAGTCCCATGGGTACCACGTGGAGCATTTGTGCGAGGTTGCCGTGGACGGCGGCGAAGAGCACTGCCGAGATGGCTATAGCCACCCAGTGGTAGCGACGATGGGTGAGGGTGAGCAGGGTGCGGAGGATGGCGCCGCGGAAGACCAGCTCTTCGGCAAGCGGCACGAGCACGCCCAGGACGGCGTAGCTCACGGGTTCGCGCAGCATGGCAGAGAAGGCGCGGAGGGTAGCTTCGGGCATCTGTACGTCGGTCAGCTCTTCGATAAAAGCGAAGGGGATGAGGGTACCCAGAGAGAGGATGACTACCCAGAAGAGCACGGCCCACGGGCGCGACTGCAGGTAGCTGCGTGAGACGGGCGCCCAGCCTCGGCGCACAAAGAGCAGCGAGGCGAGCACGGCATTGATGGCGAAGAAGATACAGAGCGTCTTGCCGTCGGACAGCATGCTGCCGTCGGTCATACGGGTGACAATCTCTGAGGCGTTGAAGCCCTGTGCCAGAAGCGAGCAGATGCCTACCACCTGCATGACCACAATCTGGATGACTATGAATACGAGCAGATAGATACCTACCTGCACTAATCCTTTGGCTATTTTCTTGTTCATATCGTGTGAGTTAAAAGTTGTCGGGCTTGGCGCTCGTCGTCGGCGAGCTGGGCAGTGAGGGCGACCTCGTCGGCAAAGCGGCGTTCGTCGCGCATACGGTGACAGAAGGCCACCTCAAGACTGTGGTCATAGAGGCTGGCGTCGAAATCGAAGATGTAGGTCTCTATGGTGGTGTCGGTGCGGCCGAAGGTGGGGCGGCATCCCACATTGGTCATGGCGGGGAGCCATGCGCCGGTATCGTCGATGCGCACGCGGGTGGCATAGACGCCACGGGCAGGCAGCATCTTGGAGATGTGGGTCATGTCGAGATTGGCGGTGCGGAACCCCATGCGCCGGCCTTCGGCATATCCGCTTACGATGGGGGCTCGGAGCGAGTAGGTGTAACCCAATGCCTGTCGGGCGCTGTCGACATCGCCCTCGGAGAGACATCGCCGTATGAGCGACGAGCTCACCCTCATGCCCTCATGCTCGAAAGGCGTGCCAGCCATCACGTCGATGTCCAGCTGTCGGCCGTAGGTTACGTAGTCGTCGAACCCCTCGGCACGGTTGTGTCCGAAGCGGTTGTCGTAGCCGGTGACGAGTACTCGCGCGTGGACTTGCTCGCGTAGCACCTGGCGCATAAATTCGTAGGCAGAGAGTGCGGCGAGACTGCGGTCGAAGTGGAGCAGTACGCAATAGTCGACGCCTGTGGCTGCGAGCATCTCCAGTTTCTCGTCGGTGGTGCTGAGCAGTTGGGGGATGAAGTCCTGCTGCAGCACCTGGCGCGGATGAGCATCGAAGGTCACCACCGCTGTGGCCAGCTTGCGCTCGGCGGCAATGGCGCGCACGTCGTCGATGAGGTGGCGGTGGCCCAGATGCACGCCGTCGAAGAAGCCTATCGTGGCTACTGTGGGCTGGGGTATGGTGTCGGTATGGGTGATGATTTTCATAAGCGTTGCATCCAGTCGTTGGCCGCAGACTGCAGCAGTGTGTGTATGCCCAAGGACTGGGCTGCGCGGCAGTTGTCGGCATTGTCATCGATAAAGAGCGTCTCGTCGGCCTGTAGACCGGCGTCGGCGAGCACATAGCTGAAGATGGCGGGGTCGGGCTTGGCCAGATGCAGCCGGTAGGAGAGATAGATGCGCTCAAACATGTCGTCGGCACGCCAGGGGCCATAGTTGAAGAGATGGTCGGCGCAGAGTCGCCAGTGCATATCGTTGGTATTGCTGAGTAGGAACAAGCGGTAGTCGCGGCGCAGACTGAGCAGGCGTTGTTTCTTCTCGTCGGCGATGGTGGTGAGCAGCGCGTTCCAGGCTCCGACAATCTCGGCGTCGGTGGCTGGCACAGCGGTGATGCGTCTCACCTCACGGCAGAACTCGGCGGTGGTGGTGTGGCCTATCTCTATGTCGTAAAACAAGTCTTCGGTGCGGTGGAGGCGCACGTAGTCGCTGATGGCGTGGCAGCCGATGGCATCGAAGGCATCGATGCAGCGCTTTCCGTCGAGGTCGACGAGCACGTCGCCCAGGTCGAAGACTATATTCTTAATCCCTGTTAGCATCATTATTATAATATTGTGGTGCAAAATTACTGAAAGTATAGAGCAGAACAAAGCAAGTTACCCTATTTTTTTGCTCGGGCGCACTGTAATTTGTTCAAAATTAACCAAAGTCACTGATTCCGGGCGTCGGCATACCCCTGCCACAGCCCGCGTTGGCTATCATTTTGTCAACCATCGTCTTAATGGTTGATACCAAATGCGGAAAGTAGATGCCCTTTTCAACTTTTTTGCCGAAAAATTTGGTAAATTCCATCCAAAGCAGTATCTTTGCACCCACAAAAGCGAGTACGTATCTACGTATGAGCCCCGGACTTGTAGCTCAGTTGGTTAGAGCAACAGACTCATAATCTGGAGGTCCCAGGTTCAAGCCCTGGCTGGTCCACACTGAAAATCAGTAACTTAGAAGAAATTCAAGTTGCTGATTTTTCGTTTCGGGAAAACAATGGGAAAACACAGCGATTTTGAAAACTCCCTGATTTTTTGATAAACTTGGCATCATATCAGCCCAAGTAAGACATGTAAATAAGGTTTCTCGGAGTATCAAAATCTCGGTGGAAAAACAGTTGGGAAAACAAAATTAAGGCCATCTTTCCCTATCAAGCAGACATAATCACTTGCACATTGGGGTGTTTCCAAAACGGGTATACCTCTATTATAATCCTTCGTTAGATAGGATAAAGTTCGAGCCGCATGACTCATCTTTGAGTTTTGCGGCTCATTTTGTATACCCTGTATCAAATACGCCTGTTAGCCCCTGTTTTCTGCCTTTTACCTTGTCCAATCCTTAAATTGTGTTTCAAAACCATACAAATTAAACTTACTCAGTTTTTGGCGTATAGCACTCATAATTCCTTACTGGATTAAACAGACTACCTTTGCCTTCGAATTCCTCATCACGGGAGTTCAAAGATGGTTCATGAACCGAAAAAGAATGTTTAATCAGAACGTCAGGAAGTACAACTGGCAGACCACAAAAAAGAATTTGGTTTTATGACAAAATTGGTAACAATAGAGCAATTGCTGGAGAAGCCCATCTGCATGATGTCGGGACAAGAGTTCGTTCTGCTACTCCAGAATGCTGAGAAGCAAACGGCAAAGGTACCTGCCGAGGTGGTGCCAGAGAAACATTATGAATATGGTATAGCTGGAATCGCCAAAATCTTCGGGTGTAGCATCCCTACCGCCAATCGCATCAAAAAGAGCGGAGTCATTGATGCAGCCATCACTCAGGTGAACCGAAAGATTACCGTTGATTCCGAACTGGCTCTGAGCCTAGCCAAGGAAGCTGGTACTACCATATCTATTAAGAAGTAATATGGAAAACGATTGGAAAAACAGCCTATCGTTTGACGACAAGGGTAATCTGACGAAGAGCATCAGCAACTACAGGGCCATCTTCACCCACGATGAGAACCTGAGTCAGATCCGCTTCGACACCTTCTGTCAGGACGACATCTCCTTCTCTCCGTTGTTCCTCAATGTCAACGGCAATAAAGTGGATGAGGAGTCGGTAGGAAAGATTCAGGACTATCTGGAGCAAACCTACCAACTCCGCCTGACTCAAAACAAGGTGTTTGAGTTGCTGAAGACAACGGCTTCAGAGCGCAGCTATAATCCCGTCCAGGAATTTATCCGCAAGGAGGAGTGGGATGGTGTGCCGCGTATCGAGACTGCCATCATCGACTACCTAGGTGCCGAAGACACTCCCCTTGTCAGAGAGCAGACTAAGTTGTGGTTCGTGGCTGCCGTGGCTCGTGCCTTCGAGCCTGGTTGCAAGTTCGACAACGTGCTAACTCTGCCCGGGCCACAGGGAATAGGCAAGAGCACGTTCTTCAAGACCATTGGCGACAAATGGTTCAATGACTCTTTCTCCTTCGCAAGTGGAGACAAGGAGAAGGTGGAGACCATCACCAACGGATGGATTATTGAGATTAGCGAACTCAACGGCATGAAGAGGGCCAATGATGCAGAGGCGGCAAAGGCATTCCTAAGTCGTAGGAGCGATTCTATGCGACCCGCCTACGGGCGCAAGGTGGTTGAGTTTCTGCGGCACAATGTCTTTGCTGCCACCACCAACGAGACCAATTTCCTTCAAGGCGACAATGGGAACCGCCGTTGGTGGATAATCACAGTGAATGGCAACGGGCATGTCTCTACGTGGCTACCCCAATTGCAGTCTGTGGTGAACCAGTTATGGGCAGAGGCTTACACCTATTATAAGATGGGTGTCAAACTCTATCTCAGTCCCGAACTGGAAGCAGAGGCAAACGCCGTGCAGCTGAACCATTCAAGCATCCACAATGACCCCATCCTTGACGACATCCGTCTCTATCTGGAGCGCATGGTGCCAAGAGCCTACTCCACTTGGAGCATCCCGATGCGTGCTGCCTATCAGAAAGGGGCATATACCGAATCTACACCCGACAGCAAGCCAGAGGTGCTGCTCAACATGGTTTGTCCTCGACAGATCATAGAAGAGCTGCCCAACGACTTGGTGCGCCGAAATCCTGCCAAGTACACCGCACAGTACATCAACCGACTGATGTCTCTGGTAGATGGGTGGGAACGGAGTGAGCAAGAGAAGGTCAAGGGCTTGCACCCTGCCTACTGCAACAAAACGGGACGAGCAAAGCATCCCTGGGTGAGGATAGGTAATGCTACGCAAGGTATAATAGAAGGGAAAGAAGAAAGCATAGAGCCCGAACTTCCATTCTGACCTCATAGCATTCTACTGTCCCTTTGTCCCAAGAATTTTATCAACAAAGAAAAAACAAGATGCTTAGAAAAAAACAAGAAGTGTTTTCCCAACCGAGGGACAACTTGGGACAAGCCCCAACCCTTCCTCATTTTTGGGTGGTCACTCACTCCAACTGTCTGTTGGTCAAATCCACTGATAGCGAAGCTGGCGACAAGACAACAAACCTTACTTTTTTAAAAGCTATGTCAAATTTTAAAATCTGAAAAACAATGAATAACAATTCCACTTCACTACCTTTAACCAAGGTAAACCTTACGCTCACCTCAGAGGCGGTGGACTTCCTTTCCGAGACAACAAACGGCACAAGCCATTTCGCCATTCTCGGACAACTGATAAAGAACATGTCCATAACACCCAGTTCCACCACCAAACGTGGCAATGTCATCACGCTTGATGTGGGCCAGGTTGAGTGCTCTATCCATTCCTACTGCGCAAAGTTCGGAATCGGGCGCAAGAAGTTTGAGACTATCATGCGCAAGATGGAGCAATACGGAATCATCCGTATGCACCGCTCTCGTCTGGCTACCGTTGCCGACATAACTTGTATAACCTCATGTCTCTTGCCTGATGGCAGTACCATGACTAATGGCATTGATGGTAATCCGGCAGACCATTCCGATGGGCAGCCAGACAACCACGCTGCCACACCCTATGCCAGCAGTCATGTCTATGATGGTAAAGCGGATGCCGCCTCCGTCCTCGGCAGTCAGAGTCTTTCAGACACAGGCCGTCCTTCAGCTCTAGAGTCATCCGTCACTCCCATGGGTAAGCCTGGCACTCCTGACCGCTCCGTGAAACGAGGCTATGCCACAGTCATGCTTTCTGATCTCTTCGCTGGCCAGGAGTGCAGGGAACCTCAGAAACCACAATCCCAAAATGGGAGCATGGTCAAGAATGATGGAGACGTTTTTTAAGGAAGCAAGTTTGTGTTTTTGGTCGCCAAAAACCACGTCAGCCCCTATACGCCCACGTATAGCCGCTTCCTCTGATGCAACGGGCTTTGCCCTGCATGGTGTCAAACTCGCTGATGCTACTTCGCACACCACAGAGCCAGACCGTAAACTTGCTATCCTTAAAAACGTCTTCTTTCCCTACCTTTATATATAGGTATCATTAGATTGTAGAATAAAATTAAAACTGATTGTATATGGAAGAAACCAATAGAAAGAACGGAGGCATCGACACCCGCCGAGTTGGAGGGAGGCCGAAGCTTGCCAGATATGAACGTCGCAACCATCACCACAAGGTGAGCTACAACGACGAGGAAGAGAACATCATCCAGTATAAGGCGGAACAGGCTGGCAAGCCTGATGACGTTTATCTGCACGAGGCAGGGCTGGATGCCGTTGTACAGGCACACATGAGCGATGAGAATATAGAACAACTGAGAGACGTGTGCGGCATGGCAAACAATACCAACCAGATTGCGCATCAAGCCAATGCTGGAGGGGTCGTTTCCGTACGCTTCAAGGCTGAGCAGCTTATCATCTCTTTGACAGAGCTTATCCGCAGAATCCTTCGAGGTGGCGAGTTGTCAGAGCCTATAAGTACAACAGACGACTGTATCACCCATTAACGAAAGGAGCAACTATGATTTGCAAGATAAAACATGGGCAGAACTTCCAGGGATGTCTCGACTACATCACCGGAAAGTACGACAAGGACAAGAAAGCCAAGGTCATCATGCACAGTGAGGGCATCCCGCTCTTGGACAACAAGACTGTTGCCCAAATCTTTGAGGCATACGCCACAAAGGGGAGCAACAATATATGCGAACCTGTGGGACACTATGCTTACTCCTTCCACAAGAAGGACGGCAATAGAGTGACTGATGAACTGATACGTAAAATCGTCCGAGAGCACATGGAACTGATGGGTATTAAGAATACCGAGTTCATCATGACGCGTCACTATGACACCGACCATGACCATGCCCACATGATGTGTTCCATGGTGGATAGAGACGGGCACGTTATCAGCACAGCCTATGAGAAGGAGCGCAATGCGCGTATCTGCAAGTATCTAACAAAGAAGTACGGACTCTACATCTCCGCAGGCAAGATGAACGTCAACAGAGACAAGCTCCGTGGCAGGGAGAAACTGAAATACCTGTTTTACGATAAGGTGATGCGCTGCAAAGCTCAGTCAGCCGACTGGCAACAGTTCGACAAAGTTCTCCGAGCCGAGGGACTGAAGTTGCGTTTCCATTACAACAACGTTAACGGAAAATTGATGGGAATCGCCTTCACTGACGGGAAATACACCTTCAGCGGAAGACAGCTCGACAATGAGTTGAAACTCTCCTCCCTCACAGAGAAGTTCGGTGACCTGAAGCGGATAACTCATGACAATGTGCGTGATTGGTATGAGGATTACAGACAGCAGCTCCACTATATTAATGACTGGCAAGGCTGCAAAGCCATCGACAACGCATACCCTGAATTCGACAAGTTGTTCCCTAATGGAAAACTGCCATCTGGCGGTTATACGTCAACTGACGGTCTGTTGTCGCATCTGTCCTTGGAATATCAGACAGATTTCCAAGAGGAGCATGAAAACTCTAAGGATGGTAAGACCTCCTTTGTCGCTCTTGAATTGTTGTGCGACCTGTTGCTCATGCCATACGTCCAACCACTCTCCATCGGTGGTGGAGGTGGCAGTGGCAACAACCGCGGCTGGCGCGACCTTGACGATGATGACAAGGAGAAGTACCGCTTTCGCTTCAATTACTCACATTCCAATAAACCTCAATTCAAACGTAAACGATAAGCTATGGCTACAAATAAACAAAAAACTCAGAAAGTGGCTGACAATGATGCAGCCGCTCTTGGCTATCTTCGTAAAAGCGACCTGTCCCACAAGGCAGAGATTCAGATGCTCATCACCCTTGCAGAGGCGCATGGTATCAAGATGGCCTACAATGAAAAAGACGGCGAAGTGACTATTGAGCGAGTAGAAGGTTTAGCTCGGCGGCCCGAAGGGGAAAGCCAACCCGTAAAGGAGTCCGCCCAGATGCAACAATCTTTCGCCCAGATGCAGAGAACGCCGAACCAACCGCCTGACCAATCAGGCATTGATTACGTCAGGTTGGGCAATGCCCTGAAAGAGCATGTTGAGAAGGCTCTGCAAAATGCAGTGGAAAGCTCACCCGTCCATATTCAGGCTATCTTCGACACTTCTGTGCATATGAAGAATAACGAGACCTCTATGTCACTTGCCCGTGAGGAATGGGCCAAGTGGGTGAAGGACGTTGGCAGTGAAACTGTATCACGGCTTACCAATGCACCATTCCCAACCAGAATTCCAAAGGGTAAGGCTATAACATTTGGAAAAGATACCGTGTACAAGGTGCCAGAGAACGAACTTGATGTTGCGCCAAGTCCCCCGTCAAAAGAGGCAGAAAAGCAACCCACGAAATATCGCCGTCTGCACCAACTCAGGAGTCACGTCTGGAGTGACATGGTGACCTCATGGTGGAAGTGCTTCGCCTATACTATTGCCCTATGCAGCCTTGTGCTTGCTGCTGCCTCATGGTATAGACAGACCCTGCTTGAAGCAGTAGTCAAGGAGTACTACATCATCAAGCCGGTCTTGAAGCAAGACCGAAAGTATGCCCCTTTCATTCACACGATGGATTCAGTCATCCTCAAAGATGGCATTGACGAAGTGTGTGAGAGGGTATATGGTGAGAAACGTTGAACCTCCTCGCTCAAAAAACCTGATTGGTGGTTTGCCAATCAGGTTTTTCTCTATGGAGAACGAAACCGCATACCTAATTCTGGTATCTGGTTTCTACAATTAGCATGTCATAACCACATTCTTAATTTGCGAATGTGGTTTTTAATCTTCACTTCCTTCTTCATCGCCATCTTTGTTGCCGCTTTCTTCAAATATACGTTGAAGCTCTTCCTTTGGAGGCAGCACCTTTAATAGCTCTGGCTCCATCTCGTCTGCGGTCTTATATGTTGCTACACCCATAGGTTGACGGAAATCCTGCATGATGTACTCTACATATGCTCTATCTGCTTTCTTGCACAGGATAATACCAATAGGTGCTTCTTCTCCCTCGCGACGATCTTCATCGTTGAGAATGCGAAGGTAGCTACTCAACTGGGCAAGGTAAGCAATCTTGAAGTTGCCACGCTTCAACTCGAATACTACTGTACGGCGAAGGTCACGGTTATAGAACAAAAGGTCTATCCAGTGGTCGTGACCCAGTTTGTCAAAGTGTACTTGGTTGCCGATAAATGTAAAACCGCGTCCAAACGTCATAATGAAGTTCTTCACGTTGTGGACGATATTGCTTTCTATGACCCTCTCATCCACTTCTTCGTCGTGCATACCCAGTTCTTCCACATTGATATAGTCAAGCAGATACTCATCCTTGAACATCTGAATGGCACGATAGGCTTGTTTGTAGTCTGGCAGCGTAGCGAGAAAGTTATTCGGCATATTGCCTTGATGATGATAGAGGTCTTGCTGTTTAATGATACCAGGCAACTCGTCTGTGGTGGGTTTGTAGTTGTGACAATAGCGTATATAGAACAGACGTTCGTCCGTATCTTTCGTATTCTCCAATATACGTATATGATGTGTAAAACTAATGCTAAGAAATTCCACTAAAGGGAAGTCTTGCAAATTCGCCAATTGCAATTGGCGAATTATATTCCCCTGACTATCAATAGAGTCATCGTTATCTAGAGATACTGAAGCCTGATTCTCCAATTCGCCAATTGCAATTGGCGAATTGGGTTCTATGACATTCCATGTCTCATAAAACAAGCGCATGTTTTTGAGGCTGGATACGCCGAAGCCCCTTAACCCAGGTAGTTCCTGACGCAAACGGAGACTAATAGTTTCAATTGCACCAGATCCCCATTTTTGGTTGCGTGTATTCTCGGAAATGTATCTTCCTACACCATAATACAGGGCCAACTGTTCCTGATTAACCCCTTTTACAGCCCGTGCCTGACTTTGCAGGATGGCTGTCTTGATGGTCTGTACAGCGACTCTAAGTTCCGATATCATTTGTATCTCTTTGTTACTCATATATTATATAACGTATTATCATGTTACTTTATTTTTGTACGCTGTAGGAACATCCTCCGCTGCCATCATTGGCTCTTCCTCTGGTATCTCATACTGCTTGACAGTCCTGTCTTGCAGAAAAATCTTATTGAGTGTATATGCCAGCGATTCCAATGTATCTTCTCTTTTGACTGGTTTCAACTCGCATTCCCAAATGGTGATAGAATGCCAGCCCATAGCGGCAAGTTCATGTTGAACTTTCAAATCTCGTTCCTTGTTCCGCTTTACTTTGTTGACCCAAAACTCTGTATTGGTTTTTGGAACGGTATAATACTTGCAACCCTCATGCCCATGCCAGAAACAACCATTTACAAAGATACAAGCTCTGTACTTCCGCATCACTATGTCTGGTTTCCCAGGCAGTCGTGGATGGTTTAGCCGATAGCGATAACCATGCGACCACAACCATTTTCGCACCACCATCTCTGGTTTCGTGTCCTTCGACTTGATAGCCGCCATGTTAGCGTGGCGTTGTGGGGATGTTTGGAGTAGTTCATATATTGTCGATAATCACTTGTTCTTTGCAATGCAGGAAAAACTCCTCACGAGTCTTGCAGAATCCTCGATAAGCAGCTCTTGCCATTCCGAACTTAGCAGGTTGTGCAAGTTCTTTCCAATCAGACACATCGAATTTTATGCGTATTGGATATTTCTCATTATCGACATGAGTAAGGTTTGCCTTGACCACTTTATAATAGCCCTCAATGTGTCCACCAGGGATAATGGGCGCAATATAGCGGACTGTTTGAATATCCTTTGTCTCTTCCATTCCCTTACGCCCCATAATAATAGTGCCAGCCTTTCCTTCCAGCACGGCATTCACATCTTCATTCACTTCTGTGTCGAGCGTAAGAATCATATATACGGCATCCTTTGGCTCTTCTGATGTGTAATACAATCCTTTCTGAGGTATGCTATCATCAAGGATTTCAGTTGAAGCTTTGCCAATCAGTGATTCAATGAACTGGACCAACAAGTCACGATTTTCTTTGTCTTTCGGACGCAGTGGGAATGCACCGATGTTCACTTCATCGATGGTCTTGTAGAACTTCGACACTTCGACTTCCGCTTTCTGACCATCACCGGGGAACAAGATATATCCACCGATGACTTCTTTCTTCAGTGCTGCATCTTTGTTCTCTTTGTAATATATGGCATCCCTATATCGGTGCATCTGGTTGATGGCATCTTCCGGTGGGGTGTCCACGCCATTAACACGCCCTTCAATCCTGTATTTTGCATCAAACAGATATGTCATTTTCATATCCTTTTGAAGGTCGTGCTTAGTCAACTGAAGCACGATATCAGGTTTCTGCGCTACGGTTGGAACGACAAGCCTATCCATGCTTATAGTGTCGTTCTCCTTGTCGGTATGCTTGGGGTTGTATACCAATTCAGCCAGTTCTACATCATCCTTCTTGAATAGGATGCGAGAATGTTCTCCCTTGCCCAGTTCCCATGTGAAAGTGCCGTTCATTTCCATACGGTTACGATGGTCAACGTCTTCTGGTTTGATGCCAAGCAGGTCTCTGACAATATGGCTCACTTCTATGAAACACCAAATCTCGTAGAGGGTAGCTATGTCTTTGGATTGCAGACGGTATATGCCATCGTTGAGAGAGTAGGCGCGACGAAGCAGATTCCAAGTTCTGTACACCTGACTGTAACCACTGGCTTTCTGTAAAATGAGACTTTCCTGATTCATGCCCTTGAAACGTCCGACGGTTCGGAAGAATGGATTCCTCTGTAGGTGCGTCAATGTGTCGAGCATCGCTTTCATTTCTTCTTTGAACGGGTCGGACGCGCCTTTGATGGCTTCGATGCGCCTTTTCAGACTCTCATACTTTGCAGCTATTTGACCCAATGCGTGTTTGAGGAAACGGTTTTCCTGGGTGTCATTGCTCTGCACTTGTTGTTCCACCATATATAGGTGTGCGGGTTCCTTTCGGTGCTCGGCCAATTCATTCTCGATGGCGATGGGTATTCTTGTCAGCTTGTCAGCACGCACGTATGTCTCGATGCCGTGAAGTCTATGGCGTGGACGCTCAATGATGCTTTTCACGGCATTCACAAATTTCGTTTGCTCTCCTGCAAAGATGCTCCACCATACAAGTTCGGGCGTTTCGCCTTCTGGGTCAGGTGAAAATCCGTGGAAGGTACGCTTCATGTAGTCGAGTGACAACATGCGGTACTCGCTCTCTATGTCTTCGATTATCTTTCGCCAATGCTCATGATAATTGAGCTTGGTACTCAACACATCGAAGCCAAAGCGAAAGTGGCGTATCTCCGTTCCAACGGTATAGTCAATCAGAATCTCGCTTTTGCCTATGTCGTTGCCGTAGTTGAGGAATCCTGCAAGAATGCCCCTGCGGAAACTGAAGTTCTCATTGTCACCTTGTAGGATGCTACCGAATCGGGCATTACTGACATAGTTCTTGAAGTCCACCCATATTGGGTATTCGGCATTGTCGAAGAATACAGCCGCTTGGGTCTCACCGTTTGCTATTTCTCGGCTGGTGCCGTCCTCATCCAGTCTGACTACAGACGCAACACCATCCGACCATGAGTAAGTGGAGGTCAAGTTTCCCGCTCCCACATTCCTCACAGCCTTGTGCCAAATTGCATCGAACTTGCCGCATTCGATGCTCATTGTGAAGTCTTGGTGTTCTATCGTCAGAAGTTCCATAAGCAATTAACTCCAAAAACTGGTGTAACCAGATGTCAGGCGCCTCTTCATTTCCGTTAGCTTTGCCAAAGATACGGAAACGTATGCTTTCTTACCCTCTCCTTCTTCAAACAAATTCGGGCAGACTGTTACAAGACCCGTTTTAATTGTATTCTCCAGTCCATTAAGAAAACTTGCACTGACCTTTGTCTCGTCACCTTCGATACGCGAGAGAATCTTCATGTTCGTTATCTCGTCCAAGGCGCGAGCTATGACATAGTCCTGAGATAGAGCATTCCCTTTTGAATCCTTGTTATATGGTAGATTATTCACCACATAGAGTAGAACTTCATTTCTTGTACGATATGCAACCTTAAAAGGTGTGCCTTCAAGCTTGTCGTTGATTCCTTGTAGGTAATCAAGAGCAATGTCGCACACATTCTGAAAGTCAAAATATACATCTACGCCTTCAACAAATTCACCTATGAGTTCTGTCTTGCCAAGTTTGCCAATCATTTCGTGGCGGGTGTCAAGACCACCTTTCAGATTGACTTCATTCATTTCGATGGTCATGGCGCGGTCAAGTACCTTTCGTGAGAACGAGAAGGTTGTCTCGTCCATGTTGACGGTTCCGACAACGACAAGATTGGTTGGTATGCTCAGACGTTTTCCGCCTTTCTCCGTCAGATATTGGCTGCGGAGGTTGTCATCATTGGGGAAGAGTTGGTCAATCAGACTCTTGTATTCGTCGGTATTCGAGTAATCTACAATCGGGTCAGTGGTGATGGTGCCATCCTCCTGCCGCTTTCGGCTTTCTATTACGCTGAGATATTCAGCGAAGTATTGCTCCACGGGAGCAAGATTCATTTCATCAAGACAAAGGAAATAGGGAGTCTCGGGGTCTTGGATAGCCTTGACCATGAATTTGAGGAATGGTCCGATGACATAACGTACACCGTCTATCCTGCTGACATAGCCAATCAGTTCTGACGAGTCGTGCCAGTTGGGTTTCACCTGCACCATCTCAAAATTTTTCGGCTTCTGTGCCTTAAACTCTGCGCTACCTTCATCCCAACATGCGCGCGCAAGTTCTCTCACTATACGGCTCTTGCCCGTACCTGATATACCAGCCAGTAAAAGGAACGGTTTAGACTTGATGGCCGTAATGAAAGGGCGATATTGTTCTTTTACATCCTTTATCGCTGGTTCTCTAAAAAGTTCGAATTGAACTTCATTTCTTTTTAATGACAATCTATCATATATTTCTTGGACAGATAGTGATGCAGGCAGATAGAAAAGGTCGTAATGATATCCTTCTCTTTTTCTCAACGCAAAGTAATCGTTACTATTATTCTCTAACGTAAGATGTAACCTTTGCAGGAAAAAGTCTTTAAGATTTAATGTCCCATCATTATTCTGGTAGATTTTGTAATCACCTCTTGCAGGACTAAGGCTAAGACTTGACTTTATAGTCATTCCTTCTCTGCCATTTGAATCAATGTAATGGCACACAATTTCTTCCTTATCTTTCGTAAAATGGAAGAACGATTGAACAACGGCAGAATTGAACTCTATTTGTTTCCCTGCCGAAGGGTTCAAATCATTTGCTCTAAACTTGAATACTCTAATCATAGTGTTCAATGTTACCCCATTGTTCTGCAAGTGCTTCTGCAAAACCCGGGAAGGTTTTACTTCTTAGTTTTCTTCTCTCTTCTGTGGAGATTTTGGTATTAAAAGAATCAGAATACCATTTAGGCAAAGAACGACCACTTGAAAGCACAACACGTGGCCCCTCTTCAACCATATTTGTGGGTTCAAGTAATGGTAAGTTATGTATCCACAAACAAGTTTTCTTGGAAGCATGATCACCAAACCAGAAAGGTTGAACAATCTGGTCAGGTTTCCTATACTCTGTATTCATACAACCTACAGGATTTTCGATTGCCCAATGCTTTATATCCGTTTTTGTGAACTCCATAAAGAATTCTATGGCCTCCTGTTTCATCTTTCTTCTGCCTAGATGATGAGGGTGTTCTCGTCTTTGCTCTATGGGCAAATCCGCATCGTCGGGATGATATAGCCATCTCGCTCCGCTCACGGATAAATATGTGCAAGGTGGGTGGGCAATCATCAAATCCCATGTTTCGCCTTCTGGCAAATAGTATTCCGTACCATTTTCTAACATTCCACCATGATTGGGAATAACTTGCAAGACATCCTGTTTGAAATGCCATTCAGGATGTCCGCCACTACATTCTAATATATCGCAGCTGTATGCGTTATGACCTCTAGCACGAAAGGCTTTGCAAACAGCCTGGCTCTCTTCACATGCTACTAATACATTCATTTTGTTTCATCTAAAAATTTATATAGTGCTGTTGCTATTGCTTTTGCAAAATTCACAGGAACAGCATTTCCAATCATTTTATAATTGTAAGAGGTACTTCCGAGAAATTGATAATCTGTCGGGAAGGTCATGAGACAGGCTGCTTCACGAATAGTTATACTTCTCTGTTGTTCAGGGTCAGGATGGATAAACATGTATCCATCTTTACTCAAATGAGCAACTACGGTATGAGAAGGCTTGTCCCATTCAAGACTTTTATATTTCTGATACAGGGTTTTGTGGCCGGTTTTCTTATAGTAGTAATCAATCATTGCTTGATGACTAATATGGTTCATGTTGTTCTCTACCCATTCTTTGAATATAGCCCTTTCACGAGGCCCATGATTTCTGGCTTCATGTTGAGTTATTTCTGGATTAGGATTCTTCTGATGCGACCTAGTGTAACGTCCTTCTTTTATTGGCTGGGCTAACGGATATAGTGGCGGAAGTTGCCCCAATGCATCTCTCACCGTTAACTTTACCTTTAAATTTTTCTCCTTGTCAATTGCAGCATAAAGATTATCCAAATTCAGTTCTGTATCATTCCGAGTACCAAGAATAATCACTCGTGGACGATGTTGCGGTACATTAAAGTTTGCGGCATCGTACAATGCCGTTGGCATTTCCTCTGGAGTTCGTATCTTATATCCTATTTGAGTAAAGGCATCATAGATCCTTTTACGGACGGGTATACCTCCGGGCTTTGCACTAAGTAGCCCACCCACATTTTCAAAAACAAACAAATCCGGGCGGAATGCATCTACGACCTTGCAAAAACTCTCAAACAAGTAGTTCCGATAATCATTTTGCATGGAATCTTTATCTGTGGCTCTACCATGTATGGAATAGGCCTGACATGGGGGACCACCAATAATCAAATCCACGTGTTGATTTCCTACAAGACCTTTTAAGCCTTCTGTCCTAACTTCATCTGCATTGTGCAAACCATATTTCTGATTAGATTCATCAGACCAAAATCCGTTTATAAGTTCGCCTGTTTTTTGAATGTCAAAAAGAATAACCTTCCTTTTTGAATCATTAATGGACTCACCCCATTTATCCACTAATCGATTCCGCAAAGTATCCACCATAGGCTTTTCCCATTCCACATGGGCAAGAGCATTGAAACGCCCTGTCTGCAGAAAACCTTCAGAAAGTCCTCCACAGCCAGCGAACAAGTCAATGAAAGTATATTTC
This sequence comes from Prevotella sp. P4-51, assembly GCF_002251455.1. Lineage (NCBI taxonomy): Bacteria > Pseudomonadati > Bacteroidota > Bacteroidia > Bacteroidales > Prevotellaceae > Prevotella > Prevotella sp. P4-51. The sequence continues at coordinate 3,161 of NZ_NPJM01000011.1, read as the reverse complement.
TTTTTTGCCATATTATCTTTATGCCATATTCAATAAACCCACAATACGAGCTTTTATGTTTTCGTAAGTCGTGTTTAACTTATTTTTAGCAACCCTTGTTAATCTTGAGGTATGAGCAAGAGCGTCTCGAATGGGCTTATATTCGCAAGCATCTTTGAACAAAGTGTTATTTTTCCCTTTACCTTCTTTTCCTTCAACTAAGAAAGCCAAATCATCCATAGAGCAATATGACAAATCAGAGTCATCCTCTCTGATATCAATACTTATATTTGCCTTGTTTTTGGCTTCTTCTGCTCTTTTTTTCCAATCTCCCAAGCGTTTCTCCCAATCATCAGGAAAGGGGATTCCTTTTTCTTGGATGTATTTACGCAACAAATTTTCAGAGAGGAAGCATTCTCCATATGACGCAAAATTGAATTCTGCGTCATCCCTTAACTCATTAAGCCAACTATCAACTTTTTTACGGCTTTCTTTATTGTCTTTTGAAGGTTTAAAGTCCTCTACAACCACATTGAAAAACTCTTGGGACTTTCGCTGTTTTTTTGTTAATCGGGGATTTTCAGAATCTCCATCTTGATTAATCTCAGAACGCCAAATGTCCCAGTCGTTAATAACGGTTTTCAGAAGTCCTTCCAATTCTTTTAGAAAAGAATTAAACTTAGGATCGTCTGGAACGACTCCTTCGCGACTACTTGTGAAACGATCATTCTCGTCATCTAATTCATCAAAATGAATCTGGCCGTATAGATAGCTCTCAACGATTCGAGCCGTAGGGATGTGTCGCAAAACATCTTTTTCCCTTAATCTTCCATTGACATATAAGTCTATACTTATTTTTTCATCTGTACCCCTAATCTTCAAATCCGAAGGGGTTTCAACAGATGCAATGAAACCCTTTATTTGTTGATTGTCAATGGAGATTTTCTTCTTTTTTTTGAATGCCCCATCATTTATGTAGGGATCGTCAATGCCATTTATTATCCATGCAAACTGCGTCTTCCCCTTTATTTGAGACAATTCGTCTAATGTTATAATTTCATCATTAATGAAGATATTGAAGGATGAATCCTTGAGAGAAAAACGAAAATATAATGCCACGAGTTTGCGTATATAGTCAATCCTATTACGGATTCCATCTTTGATGCCATTAAAAATAATAAGTGTACCTCTACTACCCAGAATAGCAGAGTACTTCCTTATCGTTTGTTCTTCAGGGATACCAAGTTTGTAATCAGTGGAGTTTTTATCATCTTTTATAGCATCATCTAACCCAGAATTATCAATAACACCTCCAACAATATCTGAATCCTCATTTTTGGTGAGAACGGTTATTGTTTGAGCACAAGATAATAGAGCAAGCTTCCCGATGCCCTTTCTGCCTATAAAAGGACGACCGCTTTTTGTATGAGACATATTGTCCTTTCGCTTGGAATAGCCAATTTTAAGGAACTTGTTTTGAAAGTCATCTTCATTCATTCCCAATCCATCATCTCGAACAATAAGTTCCTTCTCTTCACGGTCAATAGTAATATATACATTTTGGGCATCCGCATCCCAAGAATTAGATACGGCTTCACCTAATACGGTTATGAAGCTTCTATACAGATTTCTACCTAGATGATTCAGTATGCTTAATGAAATGTTAAAATTATATTCTTTCATAGGGCGTATTTCTTATATGAATTTTGATACTCTCTGCAATCACTTCTCCCAATTTTGGCGGGACTGCATTCCCGATGTATCGAGACGCTTTAGTCAGAGAAATCTCTTGCTCATTGGGAAAGAACTTGTAAGTAGCAGGAAACGTTTGAATCAATGCTGCTTCACGAGCAGATATAGCTCTATTCTGTTCGGGATGGCCAAAGCGACCATTTCCAATACCAGTACATTCGGTTGTCATTGTAGGCGCAGGTTCGTCCCATACCATGCGGCCATATACGCTACCAAAACTTTTGCCACCTTCTTTTTTGTGGCATTCCAACATCAAATCCTCAGGCCAGTCCTTCCAACTACCTCCGTAGGGAGTGGCCAACATTCTTCGCATGTTCAACGGTGAAAGAGTTCTTGCTCTATGCAGAGCATCGGTCGGGCAACACTCACCAGCCTTCAAAGGAGGAAGCTGCCCTATCGTGTCTCTAACAGTAACGTAATTCTCTTTGTAGTGGGTTGGCGGAATCAAGTCAATCATTCCAAGTCGAGATGCCAACAAAACAAGACGTTTTCGAGTCTGTGGTATACCATAATCTGGGCAATACACAACTTGGAAGAACACACTGTAGCCTTCCGTTTCTAAACCCTTAATAAAATCTCCTAAGACCGATTGCAATTTGAAAGAGGCAATTGCAGGTACATTCTCCATTGTAACAATATCCGGATGAACTTCTTTTACCAAACGACCAAATTCGTATAATAAATTGTATTTCTTCTCATCCTTGTTCTTATTTTTGAATGCATATGACGAAAAAGGCTGACATGGAGCACAACCTGCTAAAACTTTTATTGCCTTCTTTGAATATAATGGTGCGATATCCTCTTTTTGAACTTCCCTAATATCTTTGTAAACAAACTTGGCCTCGTTGTTCGTTTCATATGCATATTGGCAAGTCCAATCTAAATCAAAGCCCGTCAGAATCTTGAACCCCTTTGACTTCATGCCATAGCTCAGTCCTCCTATTCCGCAGAACAGGTCAACCACTTCAATCTTTGGAAGTCGGCCTCGTCTCTTTTGTATTTCACTATGAGGCATATCTATTCGGTAATAAGCTCCCTTTTCTCACATCCTATCAAATCTGCTATTTTGGCCAACGTCTGCAAGTCAGGCTGGTGCATGTTGGTACACCACTTACTCACTGTTACGACAGAAACACCCAACTGTTCTGCCAGCCATTTACTCGTCTTCTGGTTCTCGACAAGAACTACTTTAATTCTATTAAGAGGTCTTTCGCTCATCTTTATTTAATTAAAACTGAGTGCAAATATAATAAAATTCAGTTTCTTCGCCAAAGAATAATCGAGAAAAACGGTTTTGAACGGTTGACTATTCCTAAAATTAGTTGACAGAATTGGATGCGATTAACTAATTAGGTTTACTACTTTTATTCAGTTCTCTGTTTTACTTTACAAGTTCTGTTAGTTGAACTGATTTGTTTTACAAGATTTCA
>NZ_NPJM01000010.1:0-1377 GCF_002251455.1 Prevotella sp. P4-51 | reverse complement strand
GGTAGTGTAAACAGAACTGTGTCACGGCTCTGATTTTTTATTCTTTCCCTCTTATTTGTGTGCAGATTTCATATCTGCATACAAATAAGAGGAGCCTTTCACAGGCAAAGTTACATAATCTTGAACCTATCTCCAAATTTTATAGCAAGTTGTTGTGATATCAGTGCCCAATTAGACAGGGGCATAGTCCATTTCCCACTAATGTCTCGATAGGCAAGATACACAAGTTTTTCAAGTGCGGTGTCTGACGGGAACACACCCTTGTTCTTCGTTACCTTGCGCACCTGACGGTGATAACCCTCAACCGTATTGGTTGTGTAGATAAGCTTGCGGATGGCAGGAGTATACTGGAAGTATTCCGTAAGACGCTCCCAGTTGTCGCGCCAGGATTTGATTACTATAGGGTACATCTCGCCCCATTTTTCATCAACCATGTCAAGCTGTGCCAATGCAGAATCCTTGCTTACAGCACCGTATACGGTCTTGAGATCCTTCAGAAACTCTTTCTGATGCTTGCTTCCTACATACTTGATTGAGTTGCGGATTTGGTGGACTACACATAGCTGAACGGAGGTTTCAGGGAATACACTTTGGATTGCGTCAGGAAATCCCTTAAGACCGTCTATGCAACAAATCAGAATATCACGTACACCACGGTTTTGAAGGTCAGTCATAACATCAAGCCAGAAGTTAGCACCCTCACTCTCAGATATATACATACCAAGAAGATCCTTGTGACCAGACTTGTTTATACCTAATACATTGTATATTGCACGAGTGACTGCACGACCCTTATCGTCCTTCACCTTGTAGTGAATGGCATCAAGCCAGCAAATGGCATACACGGGGTCAAGCATACGCGACTTCCATGCTGTTATTTCTGGAATGACACGATCTGTTATAGCGCTGATGGTTTCGGCTGAAAGGGTTGTGTTAAACTCACGCTCAAAGTACTTGCTTATATCACGAGTGCTTGTACCAAGGGCATACATGTTGATGATTTGATCTGCCATACCTTCAGCAAGAATGGTCTCACGCTTCTTGACCGTTTCCGGTTTGAAGGAGCCGTCACGGTCACGAGGCGTTTCTACTGTCACCTCTCCATACTTTGTCTGTACGGTCTTGCTCATCTTGCCGTTACGACGATTGCCAGAACTACGGTCTGCACTATTAAGGTGGGCATCCATCTCACCTTCTAAGGCTGCGTTTAGGATACGTTCCAGCATGGGAGCCAAAGCTCCGTCTTTACCAAAGAGTGCTTCACCGCTACGCAGCTGCTGGGCTGCTTTCTTGTAGTCTATTTCCAAATTGTCCATATTATAAGAACTGTGTTAAACTATTATTATTATAGCCTGACACAGTTTATTTTACACTCTC
>NZ_NPJM01000001.1:0-609 GCF_002251455.1 Prevotella sp. P4-51 | reverse complement strand
CGGCCTTGCCCTGCTTCCATGCGGTGTCGTCGAAGCCGGGCTTCTGCCATCCGTCGGCAGGAGTGTCGGTGGTGTAGCGGCCCTCCCATTCGGCGTCTTCGGCATTGGGCGCCACCACGTCGAGCAGCTTCTTGCCCGGGGCTCCCATGAAGCGGTATACCTGTCCGTCTACGCGCAACAGACCCTCGAGGGGCTTCTGTCGGGGCGACCAGTGGGTGATGTTACCGTCGTTGAGGTGGTCGTAGGGCGACCAGAGGGTGAAGTAAGGGTCATTGGTGATGAGCGGAACGGCAGGCAGGCGCAGCGCAGTCTGGCGATAGGGCTCATAGAAGTTGTCGGCCTTGGCGTAAACCAAGAATGTGGCGAGAAGCGCCACCAATAGCATTGATTTCTGTTTCATGATAATGGTATAGAGATAACGTGTAGTAATGATAAAGTCTGCAGAAATCGCCCTGATGCAGGTGCCGGTTTCTACAGACTTTGTGATAAGTTTCTTATTTGAGGTTGAAGACCAGGTGGCGGCCACGGGTCAGCTCGTCGTGAGAGATGCGGTAGCGGCTGAGCTTCTTGCCACCGAGCGACATGCTGCTGATAAATTTCTGGCCGTCA